>JABHGC010000232.1 GCA_018672285.1 Methylococcales bacterium | reverse complement strand
CTTGCTCTGTCACCAGAGCCACTGCTTCTTCTTTAAATTCTTTTGGATAAGTTTTGTATGGTCGTTTCTTGTTCATGATCACCTCGATAGTTGATAATATTATCCCTTATCAAAGTGTCCGGTTCCATTAGACCAGAACATTTGCAGCAACATACTCAGTGCGGAGCTATCCATCATACTGGTTTCTTTTAAGTCAACCGTAATAACAGAGCCTTCTGCTCTTTTATCATTATAAGCAGCTCTAAAAGCATTTAATGCAGAAAAATCAAACTTGTCCACGATCTTAATCGTTAATATTGAATCACTTTCAGAAAATTCAGCGATGACGCTCATAAATCACTTTCCTTACTCTATCGTTATGCGATATTTTTCGCAGATTTTTCTTTTAAAATAAACACGAGTTGTTCATATGAAAAAGGTTTTGTTAAGACCATCACTCGATCAGGTAAACTCCCTTTTTGCCTGACCTCATCGAGTGACAACGCGGTCACAGCAATAATCAAGCAATGGTCTAGCTCAGGAATGGTCACTAATGCTTTAATTAATTCAAAGCCATCCATTTTAGGCATCACCAAATCAGTAATAACCACACTAGGTAAGACTTTTCCAATCTGAACCAAACCTTCATAGCCATCTTTTGCCATCACCAAATTAGCCTCTAATTGATGCGCTAACAAATGGTGATGATAAAGCTTACGTTGCTGCTCATCATCTTCCACGATCACAATGGAAGGTACTTCATCATTAACTGTATTATCGGCTACTGAGGCCACCCGCTGTTGACTTAAAATATCATTAACAGACTGCCTTGCAATACGCCGGTGGCCACCTTTTGTTGTCCATGCAGTCAACAAACCACTGTTGGTCCATAACTGTACGGTACTAACGGCAACACCCAGTATTTTTGCGGCTTCACGGCTTGAAAAATAGTCTTTTGTTGTCCCTGACAAAACATCACCTCTCAGCGTTATAAATGCTGATTATATGTATGATTAATAGCCGTTTTCATCCGCTTTGTCAAATTCATCACTTTCATCACTTTCGTCATTTTTGACCTTAGCGCTATTTTATAATCAACACCTTACTGGGAATTAATCCAATACCAGGTAGCACCACGTCTATAATCTCACGATACCCCCATACAAGCTGAGACCATGCAAGCGAACACACTATTACTGAACGAAGACAATATTCATCAACGCGTCATTGTTGATACATTACTGGAAGCAAAACAAACAGTTTGGATTGCAACTGCCAACCTTAAAGACATGCACATCAAGGCACACAGAGGTTTTGAGCCGATTTTACAAACATTTGATGAGATGGTCAGGGCTGGCGTTAGAATTCGAATTATTCACAGTGATTTACCCTCAAAATCATTTAGAAACACACTGGAAGAATACCCGGTATTACAGCAAAATATGGAATTACAAGTTTGCCCAAGGTGCCACTGGAAAATGGTCATTGTAGATAGCCATTCGGCTTATTTTGGTTCAGCAAATTTTACAGGCGCAGGGCTTGGCGTTAAAAATATTCAACGGCGTAACCTCGAAATTGGCACACTAACAACTGACCCTGCCTGGGTTCAACAATTAGAATTACAATTTGATGAATTTTGGATGGGGAACTTCTGTAACCACTGTGCGCTACGGAAAAAATGCCCCGACCCCATAGATGACGACCAATTCTGACAAGCTTGCCATAATTGATCACATATCAATTGCTTTTACCCCATTTCAACCCCTTATTCGCACAGTACGCTTAATCTATGTATCACTTCAATAGGTTAACGAGCCATGCGCTATTTATACGGTCTATTTTTCTTCATCGCGACACAAGCACAAGGCTCCTCTGTGTCCGTGCCCTGGCAAGAGTTTAAACAGCTGTACGACGAGCACCAATCGGCGCAGCAATCTCAGCCAAAAAAACCCTACTACAGCATAGAAAGTACTGATTACAGCTTTAGCATAAAAGACAAACAAGCAACCGGTGAAGTCTCTTTGCAGGGTCGGTGGATCCAAGGCCAACCCACCCCCATTCTGCTTTCCACTACAATGGCGATCACCAAGGTCAGCAACACAATGAATGGCCATGTACTGCAACAATCTGGGAAATTGGCATTCTTGCCTGAGAAATCAGCGCCATTTTCTTTGACCTTGAATTTTGCCCTCCCCATTGAACAAGATGACACGTCTTCCTTTATAACGATTGACCCAGTCATAGGCTTACAAAACCGATTAAAAACCACATTAGAGGCACACTTAATGCTATTAGAAAAGCCCGGTGTCAGCATAGATGACACAACTTCATTCTTGCAACACTCAGGTAATCAGCGCATTCGTTTCAGCAAGAAAATGCATACCTCAGCAGACCAGTTTAACCTTCTGACCACACTCAGGGTTGAACAAGATAAACTGATTGCAAGGCTTTGGTTAAAGCCCAAAAAAGCAGGTCGCCAACAAACACTCAGCCTGGTACTACCTAACGGTGCACAGTTTGTAAATGCCTCTATAGACAAACAATATTTTACTCAGGCGCCTCAAGATTTAGTCTCTATTCAGGTGCCAAATGGTGAATTTTGGGTAGACTACCATCTCCCAAAGACCAATGGACAATTTCAATTTCAGCCGATACAAATCAATCAGCATAATGTTATGTCACCTGTTTCAATCCCTACCAGCCGTGAAGGCAAGCTGTCCTTTATCAAGGCACACAATCAAATTAACAGTAGCCACAACCCGTCATTACAGCAATGGCGCCATGTGCTAACCGATTTTGATCATATTTACCTACTTGAGAAAAAAGACATCGTTTCATTGCAATATGACGCATATAAAGCCCTTGAAAAACCAACACTGGTATTAGAACGCGCTTATTACATTGCTGCCATTCAAGAAAATGGAAAAATGCTATCAACCGTCAGCTTAGAATTGCCACCCGCGTACGGTCAGCATTATGTATTTTCCTCTCCTAATGAAGCAACAATTTGGTCTTTAACAGTCAATGGTAAAACTGAGCAAGCCTTTCAACTCAGTACAGGTGAGTGGGCAATTCCATTAGCGAAAAATAAGCAGTCAAATATTAAAATTGAATATCTTGAGAAAATTAAAACACTGACCTTAAATGGCAGATTACCTATTACCATTCCCAAGCTTGGTATTGCAGCAAAAATACTCTCCATTGCCCTGGCATTACCGCCTTCTGCAAAATTGACTCAAGTGGAGGGCAATGTAACGAGTGTCCGTCAAAGTAAAAACACTGACACCAGTACTACAGGACACTCGTATTATTTACAGCAAACACTGTATGAAGGACAAGCATTTAATATTGCCTTACATTACCAAGAACCCAGCGAATAGGAGCAACATTCATGACGGTTAAACGATTTTTTGCCATAGGATTTATCTACTTTCTTGCGCTGATTGGCTGGAATATTTTAGGTGACGTTACTCAATACAGGTCATCAGACCGGCTGTATGGACTTCATAGTGATGTAGAATCGCTATGGGGCAAGCCTATTACACAGTCTGCCCCGCGCTTGAGCACCAATACACTGGACACTCAAACGGCTCAATATTTAAGCCCGAGTAAAAACAACATTAACGTTGACTTAATTTTAGAATATCGAAAAAAAGGCTTGATTTGGTTCCCGACGTATAAGGTCAGGTTTAACGGAGAATACCAAGTCACGAATAATGCACCTGTTACCCAAAAAGTTAAACTCGCATTCGACTTACCCGTAGAAAATGCGACTTATGATCATTTTCAATTTACCTTAGAAAAACAGCCCATTAATGTTAACAATGTAAACGAGAAAGGCATTAGAACCATTATTTTATTAAATCCTGGAGAAACAAAAACATTTAACATTGACTATGCCACAAGAGGAATAAAAACCTGGCGTTATGACGTAAGCGGTCCAACCCAACAGGTCAACAAGTTAGACCTCACATTAACAACGAACGTTGATAAAATCGATTTTACGACCGGCAGCTTATCACCCATGACCAATACTCTAAACGATAGCACCCGAACCATTAACTGGCAGGCAGATCGCTTACTCACCCAACAACCTGTTGCCGTTGAAATGCCCGAAAAGTTAAACCCAGGCCCTTTAGCCAGTCGAATCACCTACTTTGCCCCCATTTGTTTGGGGTTTTTCTTCATTGTTTTAGGTTCGATTAACATTGTAAAACAAGTCAACATACACCCCATGCATTACTTTTTTGTTGCCGGCGGTTTTTTTGCTTTTCATTTATTGTTTGCCTACATGGTCGATCTAGTGGATATCCACATTGCTTTTGCAACATCGGCATTGGTTTCACTCATACTGGTCACCAGTTATTTAAAAGCGGCATTAGGCCAACACTTCCCCTGGAAGCTCGCAGCGTTCGGGCAAACATTGTATTTATTGTTATTTTCTTATAGCTTTTTCTTTGAAGGTGCCACAGGAATCATTGTCACCATTGGGTCTATTTTAACGCTGGCAGGCCTCATGTATGCCACAGCAAAAATTGACTGGTCAGCAGCCTTTAAGCAAAGGCATGAGGATAAAATGGCACGAAAAATGGCGGCTAAAGCGGCAAAACTAGACGCTAAAAAAGCAGCCATTTAGTTACATTAGGTTAAGCAACGGTGAATAGAGTTATTTTTTAACAAAAAAGTTTACTCTACTCATCTGCCCCACCTAAGACCTTACCAACCCACCGCCTTCCAGCTAAAGTTTCAACACTGAGATTGACCCACAGTGTAATACCGTCTTCCCCCTCATTAAGCCACTTACTCCTTCGCCGATATTCAGCGTCATTAAAATGCAATATTAAGATCATATGATTGAACATTGATTTAAGACAATGTAATTTATTTCTTTTTCATGCACACTCAAATCCATTAATAAAAATAACACCGGAGAGACAGATGGAATCTGTTGACGAAATACTTGATTTCGCAATCCTAAGAGAACAAGAAGCGGCTGATTTTTATGCCAATTTAGCCACAACGATTAAACTAGACTGGATGAAAGAAGTACTAGAAGGGTTCTCCAAAGAAGAGCTTCGCCATAAAGGGAAATTACTGTCCGTAAAAAAGAACGGAAAACTACAACGCTCAGAAAGCAAAATACTTGACCTGAAAATTGCTGATTACATCGTCTCCACCCCCGTAACAGACAATCTTAGCTATCAAGACGCCTTAATCATTGCCATGCAACGAGAAAAAGCCGCATTTTGGCTCTACAATGACCTTGCAGGAAAAATAGATGACCCAGAATTAAAAGAATTATTTTTAGGCTTGGCACAAGAAGAAGCAGAACATAAATTGTATTTTGAAATTGAGTACGATGAAAAAATTCTGACAGAAAATTAGTAACACACGTTTTAGAGACAATAACAATGACTAAGTACACGACTTCAATCAATATTTTCGCCACATTATTCGCCATCTGGCTGATGCTGAATTCATCACTGGGCTTGAGCGTTGTGCTAACAGGCATTATCACTTGCGCTGCACTCGCCTATTTTTTACACCCACTGGCGAACAAATACTCAGACATTCGATTTAATGCCAATGTAATCTTACATTACTTCATTTATTTAGGCGTGTTCTTAGTGGAGCTGGTTAAATCTAACGTACAAGTTGCAAAACTGGTGATATCACCCACCATCAAAATCTCACCGGCCATTATCAAAGTGACCACCCAATTAAAAACCCCAATTGGCCGATTAGCGTTATCAAACTCAATTACTTTAACTCCTGGCACCTTAGTCATCGACATTCGTGAAGACACCTTATTTGTTCATTGCATTGATGTAAAACGCAGTAACCCAGAAGAAAGTATCCTAAAAACAGCAGCAAAATTTGAAAAACACCTAAAGGTTGTATATGGCTGAAGCAATACTTAACCTCTCGATTTTATTGATACTACTGTCTATTGGCATTGGCTTGATCAGGCTTGTAAAAGGCAATACTGTTCTGGATCGTGTAATTGCATTGGACTTACTGACCCTAGTCTCGATGGCACTCATTATTATTATTGCCCATATCAATAATCGATTTATTTATATCGACGTCGCGTTAGTCTATGGCTTATTGAGCTTTTTAGGCGTTCTTGCTGTCGCACGTTATCTAGAAAAAAGGCTCTAATATGTTACTTATTATCACCGTCATCTTATGTATTGGTATTATTATCAGCGCTTTATTGGCCATTTATTTAAACAACATGATTAGCATTGTGATTAGCGCTGGCTTGTCAGGTCTTTTTGCCTCCGTCACCTACGTTATGCTCGCGGCCCCTGATGTTGCCATGACGGAAGCTGCAATTGGCAGTGGTCTAACCACGCTCATTTTTTTATATGCCATCAATAAAACCAAATGTAAGGATGACATTAATGACTACTGAGTTAATAGGTAGCCTCATCATTCTATTCGGTGCCCTCTTTTTGCTTTTAGCCAGCATTGGTATTTTAAGAATGCCAGATAGCTACAACCGCATTCAGGCAGGCACAAAAGCCACCACACTGGGGCTGATATTAGTGCTGACAGGCATGATTTTTTACCATCCTGAATGGGTTTGGAAAATCATTGTGTTGATCTTTTTTATCTTGCTCACTAACCCCGTATCGTCACATGCACTTACGAAAGCAGCACATAAATGTGGCGCTAAAATGACTGACGACACAGTGATTGACCAACTTGATGAACTCAGTCAACAGGATGAAAAGAACCATGTTTAAAGGATCATCATGTTAAAAAAATTCTTTGCTGCATTAGCACTGTTCATTGTTGCCATCATGTTTTATGACATTGCTAGCAACTACCAAGAACGTCAGCAGTTAAGTGGTGTTGCACAATATTATGTGGAAAAAGGCCCTAGTGAGCTAGGTGCAGCCAACTTAGTCACGTCGGTTGTTGTTACCTACCGAGGGTTAGACACCTTAGGTGAAGTCACCGTACTGTTTATTTCCGCCGCTGGTATCGGCCTACTCCTTAGAAGGCAACGAGACGACAAAGATCCTTCACCCCAGAAAGATAATGCACCATGCAGTGAGATAGTCGATACCGCTTTTCATTTGTTATTCCCAATGATTCTCCTATTCGGCATTTATATTTTTGTCAATGGCCACTTAACACCAGGTGGTGGCTTCCAAGGTGGTGCAGTCATCGCCTCTGGTATGATGCTGTATTTACTCGCCAAACCAAACAACACTTTCAACTTACAACTGCTGAAAAAAATCGAATCATTCTCAGGTAGTGCCTATGTCCTCATTGGTGCACTCGGCTTATTTTTAGCAGGTGGTTTTTTAGACAACAGGGTATTAAGCCTTGGTGAATTTGGCAGCTTATTCAGCGCCGGCTTAATCCCAGTTATCTATGTACTGATTGGCTTAAAAGTCGGTGCAGAGCTCAGCAGTGTACTCACTAAATTTCGAGACAGTTAATTTAAACCAAAGGATTTCACGTGTTCCAAGATTTACTTAACACACCTTTATCAACCGTCGTTTTGATCACCGGTTTCATCCTGGTTTTGATCGGCCTATGGGGCATGCTGATGCACAAAAATATCATCCGCATCATCGTAGGTTTTACCTTAATGGACACGGGCATCCACATGGTGATGGTTGCCATTGGATACTTAACCGGTGGCAAAGCTCCTATTATTGAAGGCGCGAACAAAAACATTGTCTATGTGGATCCTGTACCTTCAGCATTGGTTTTGACGTCTATTGTTATCGGGCTGGGCATTACAGCAATTATGCTGTCTTATGCGATCCAGATACATAAAGCCAAAAAATCTCTTTCAATTGATGATTGCGCGGAAATGAAATGGTAAATAGTTTAACCAACCCTCTTAATATCATTATCATTACTTTATTGAGCAGCTTCTTGCTGCCCTTAATTTATCAAAAATCAGAACAACGCGCGGTTAACTTGTTTTTTGCGGTGCTTGCCGCTTTTGTGGTTATCTCTTTATCGGGCTATTTACAACTTCTTTCAGGGCTTCCTACCATTGAAGTTCTGACTGCTGGTATTGAGCCACCCTTTTCCATTAATTTACGTTTTGGCATTGAAGAAGCCTTTGTCACGCTAGCCATCAATGTCGCGGCACTATTAGGTGCTTGGTATTTACTACCGCACCTAAAAACCAATGCACCCCTCATGCTGCTCTTCCTCATCTGGATCATGGGTATGAATGGCATGGTCATGACGCGTGATTTATTCAATTTATTCATCTTTGTTGAAATCACCGCCATCAGTACCTTTGTCCTCATTGGCTTTAACCGCCACAATGAAACACTGTCAGCAGGGTTTAAATATATTTTAGCAGGCTCACTTGCTTCCTCTTTTTTGTTACTCGGCACCATGCTGCTGTATTTCCAAACAGGCACCTTGAACATTGATGACCTCGTTGCCCACCAATCCCTACTGACTGGTCCAATTGGCACAGCCGGGTTAGTGTTGATTATGACGGCCATCCTAATAGAGCTAAAACCCTACCCTGCCAATGGCTGGGGACTTGATGTATATCAAGCCGCGCCCACAGGAGTCTCTGCACTTATTTCAGTTGGTGTTTCTGCCAGCTATTTATTTGCTCTGTACAAGTTACTACCCCTGTTCGACACCCTACTCCCATTGATTGCCATAGCGGGCGGTTTAACCTTTGTCATGTCAAATTTTATGGGGTTAAAACAAAACCAAGCCACTCGTTTATTAGGCTACTCCTCAGTTGGGCAAGTCGGATTATTGGTCATGGCATTGGCACTGCTCAGCCAAACGAACCAAGCTGACCACTATTTGCTGATAGCTGGTGGGTTGTTCATTAACCACTTTCTAGCCAAAGCAGGCTTATTTTGGTTAGCAGGATTAGCCGCTGAAAAAGACATCAAACACTGGTCACACCTGAAACAACACCCCGTTATCTTTGTCTTGTTTGTGGTGTTGCTCGCCGCGTTAGCAGGGTTACCTCCCTTCCCTGCTTTTTGGGCCAAATGGGCTTTAGTGCATACACTGGTTGAAAGCCAACATTACATTTGGGTTGGCTGTATTTTGCTTGGATCACTACTTGAAGCCGTCTATTTATTCCGCTGGTATGGTTACGCCAAAAGCAAGACCAACGAGACGGCCATTGTTTGCCAAGCTCGCCAAACATTCCCCATTAAGTTAATGGTCGCACTACTCCTATTATGTGGTCATGCGATGGCAATCAACTTTGGGCTACAACCTGAAAGGGTCTTACTACCCGTATATGCAGCCCTTGCGATGTTGCTACTCCACAAACAACCCAGTTACACTAAGGCACTGGTAACACTACTCATCACGGGTATCTTCACCCTACAAGTGCTGCCAACACTCACTGGCTTGTCATGGATTTTTGGCATGATATTTTTAGTCGGCTCATGGGTGCTCACTATAGGCTCCTTGTATAAAGGCACAGAGCAAAGACCCAGTTATTACCCATTATTGGTCATGCTCATTTTATCCCTAGGGTCACTGTTACTCGCGACCACGACGCTTGAGTTTTTCCTAGCCTGGGAATTTATGACGGTCAGTTCATATCTGATGGTAAGTCTTGGTAAAAATGCTGAAAAATCCAGCTTACAATACTTAGCCTTTTCATTGGCAGGGGCTTTTTTCATTCTCGCAGGTTTTGCTCTTGCTTATAGCGAAACGCACTCAATGCAGCTTTCATCCTTTGCCCAATTGGCTGAGCACACTGTCATGATCATCACGTTATTATTGTTCGGTTTCCTCATCAAACTTGGTGGTCTTGGTGTTCATGTCTGGTTACCAGGAGTTTATACCGATACAGATGACGACTTTACCGCCATCATGTCGAGCATTGTCAGTAAAGCAGGTTTGTTTGGTTTATTTGCCGTTGGCATTCACATCACCACTCAATTTAATGACATTGAAGCTTTAATGTTTGTGTTAGGTTGGTTTGGCCTTGTTATGGCACTGGCTGGTGCCCTCATGGCCGTCTTCCAGGAAGATGTGAAAAAGCTGCTGGCTTACTCCAGTGTCGGCCAAATGGGTTACATCATTACCGGTTTCGCACTCACCAGCCACATGGGCTGGGTTGCCTCCATGTACCTTGCCGTCAATCATGTGCTGTATAAAGGGCTCATCTTTTTAGCAATAGCGGGTGTCTTATATCGGACTAATACCCGATTAATGTACAAAATGGGTGGGCTCATTAAAAATATGCCCATCAGCTTTGTGTCTGTCATGATTGGTATTATTGCCATTTCAGGCGTGCCACCACTACTTGGCTTCGGTGGCAAGTGGATGATGTATAACGCATTGGTTGAAAAGGGCTGGTACCTACAAACAGCAATGGCTTTCTTTGCCAGCGCGGTGGCATTTTTATACCTATTCAGGCTCATACACACCGTTTTCTTAGGGCAACAAAAAACGGAACATGCCGACATTAAAGAAGCCCCAATCACGCTGTTGATACCACAGGTCTTCATCATGGTCATTATTTTGGCGTTTTCAATGTTCCCACATGTATTGATTGAGCCATTATCTACCGCTATTTCACCCTACATAGCCTCAACCATAACGTGGACAGGTCATTTGCTTGAGACCAAGCAAGGTTACTGGAATGGCTTTATGGTGATGAATGTCGTTGCCGGAATATTTTTAGTCCCACTGTTTATTTTGTGGATGCTCTCTAAGGTCACCAATATCCAACCGGTAAAACAATTTAACATTGTTTTCGCAGCTGAAAGGCCAGAATCACCCGAAACAACACACTACGCTTACAACTTTTACGCCTTTTATGAAAAAGCATTGGGCTTCTTAGTCAAACCCAATGCCATACATTTCTGGGATGCCAGCGCGGAGTGGGCACACAGTTTTGGCGCTGCATTAAGGCGATTTTATACAGGCAATGGCCAAACCTATATGGCCATCATCCTAATGTATTTAGGTATCATTTACTTAAGTATGAGGGCTATCTAAAGTATGGATATTTGGATCTCAAAAATTGGCTATTATTTCCTCAATGTCGGTATTGTCCTTGTGTATGGGCTGCTGCTGGGTGCTTTTATCGCCAAAACAATGGCTCGCGTACAAGGCCGTATAGGCATACCCATCTACCAGCCATTCATAGATATACTGAAAACATTTACCAAACGCCAGGCCATTAGCCATGGCATTATGTTTAATCTTGGCCCTGCTTTTCGCTTGGCTGGTGGTTTAGGCACACTTGCCTTTATCCCGGTCATTTATGGCAATGAGATGTTCTCTAACTTCTCAGCAGCAGGTGACTTATTGTTAGTGATGTACTTTATTTTCTTTGGCCAGCTTGGTATGGCACTCGGTTCAGGTGAAAGTGGCCACCCCTATGCTGCCATGGGTATTGGTAGAGGGCTCGCACAAATGACCGCGTATGAGGTGCCGTTCACCTTAGCGGTTGTTGCCATCTTTATTCAATACGACACCTCTTCCATCACTGAGATTGTCGCCGCCCAACAAGGCAGCATATGGAATTGGACACTCTTTACGAACCCGCTGGCCGTTATTGCCGCAATGATTGCCTTTTTGGGCATGGCAGCCTACCCACCCTTTGATGTTGCAATGGCGCCTAATGAAATCCCCATTGGCCCACCGACAGAGTTTCACAGCCACTTCCTCTCAATGATGCAAATGAACCGAGCCATTTTTGCAGGGGCCAAATTGATCTTATTTATGAACTTGTTTTTTGGTGGCGCCACAGGGTTAATTGAATTAGTGTTTAAAACTTGGGCTATTTATATGGTCGCCATATTAGTCGGCGCTGCGTTCCCTCGTTTTAGAACCGAGCAAGCCGTGCGTTTTTTCTTAGGTGTTCCAATGCTAATTGGTATTGCCTCCGTTCTTTATATTCAGTATTGGGCACAGTAAATGACCGATAAAAATGACTACCCTACCCTTGCCAATGCAGACCTTATCGATGCAGAAAGATCACTCTTTTGTGATGCGAGACCAGTACCTTACGAGCCTTACCCGGTCGATTTTGTAGAAAAATTCGCCAACTGGGTTCGCGCCAACTCGCTTTGGGTATTGGCCTTTGGCACAGGCTGTGGCGCGATTGAGCTGAACCCACTCATGACCTCACGGTTTGATGCCAACCGGTACGGCATACAGATGCGCCCCACCCCCAGGCAGTCATGCGTCATTGTCGTGGCAGGTTATTCATCGGTGAAAACACTCAAGCGCATCATCCGCAGTTATGAACAAATGCAAGGCCCAAAATTTGTACTGGGCCTGGGCATTTGTAGCTTGAATGGCGGCATGTATTGGGACAGTTACAACACCATTAAACGCATCGACCAATACATACCAATAGACCTGTACGTCACAGGGTGCATGCCAAGGCCAGAAGCACTATTAGCCGGTTTTATCGAACTCAAGGACAAGATAAAAGCAGGCCAATGCGATGGTACGAACCGATACGTCAAAGATTTTGATTGGTATAAAGCCAACCAAAAGAAAGTCATTAAAAATTGGGATATGCCAGATTACAACTGGTAAACAAAATTATGATTGAAGCACTCAAACAGCGATTATCCGAGCATTTTCAGCTAACAAATCTGACCATCAAAAATGCTGGCTTGGCTTTTTTATGGGTAGAGAAACATGAACTCGAAATGCTATTAAGACAACTACGAGATTTTGAAGGATATACCCATTTATCCTTTATCATCGCCTCAGATCATATTGAAAAAAACCAATTCAAACTCACCTATATGCTGCACAACTATGATACCAAGCATGACCTTGGCGTTCATGTTGACATCAGCAGAGTCAATGCCAGTATGCACTCCATTCATCCACTATGGGCGCAAGCATGGACTTACCAGCGAGAACTCAAAGAAATGTATGGCATCGACTTTCCAGAAAGCCCAAGAGTCGATGAAGATTTTTGCCTAGAAGGCTGGGATGACATGCCACCCATGAGGCGCGACTTTGATACCGTAAAATATTGCGAAGAACACTTTGATGACCGTGACGGTCGCGCCACTGAAGAAAACCGGCAAACCATGAAAGTGAACATTTACCCAGAGCGCGGCGAGTAAAGGACAAACAGTGAACCTAACCCATGACTTTAGCCCAACCCCAGAAGTCGATTTAGCGTCAGGAAAATACGTTAAGATTTGGCATGGCCCGCAACACCCTGGCATCACCGGCAATATGTCGTTAGAGCTCACTTTATGTGGCGATGAAATTGTCAACTGTAAAACCCATGTTGGTTATCTTCACAGAGGTTTTGAGAAGCTCATGGAGCGCCGTACCTACATCCAAAACTTTCCTTTGGTGTGCCGTATTGCCGTACCAGAACCCACCTTCAATGAATACCTGTACTCAGCAGGCATAGAAGACCTTGCTGGTATTGAAGTGCCTGAGTTGGCTAAGTGGTTACGCTGTTTAAATTTAGAATTGATGCGCTTAGGCAGTTTTTTAATGTGGCTTGGTGGTGCATCAGGTGCGTTTGGTATGTCCACAGTCTACCAATGGACAGTTACCCACCGAGACTACATTCTCGACCTTTTTGAAGAGATGACGGGCGCCAGAATTTATCACATGTACATTTCACCCGGTGGCGTGAGAGCCCCGTTACCGGATGGTTTTAAAGACCGCTGCTTAATGGTAATGAAGAAAGTAGAAAAACTGCTTTATGAAGTCGAAACCACCGTGTTAAACAATGCCGTATTCAAAAAACGCGCGATCGGTCTTGGTGTTATTTCCAGCGATATGGTTGATGCTTATGGTGTCACAGGCCCCAACCAGAGAGCAGCAGGTTATGCCCGTGACACCCGCAAAGACAGTCCCTATTTGGTTTATGAGCAACTGGATTTTGACGTCATTACCGCAACCGGTTCCGATGCCTTTGATAGAACCATCGTGCGCTATCAAGAAATGCACCAATGCGTCTCACTCATCAGGCAAATGCTCGACAGAATGCCAACAGACGGTGCCTTTCATACCCCAACACCCAATGTTTTGCACTGGAAAATTCCCGCCGGTGAAACCTATGTAAAAGCTGAATGCACCCGTGGTGAATACGGCTATTACATTGAAACAGATGGTAGCGAATACGTCCGTCGAGTGCATATTCGTGGGCCAAGCTACACCCATGCAATAGCGGTCATGGAAAAACTGGTGATTGGCGCCAATATCGCCGATGTTGCTGGGCTAATGGTGTCATTACACACTTACCCACCTGAAATAGAACGTTAATAAGGCCACCATCATGAAGTTAAAAGATGTCATTTCCCCCTTTTATGTGTGGCAACGAGCGTTTGAAAAGCCTTATACCAATACCAAGCCCATCGACACCCGCCCGGGTGCGGATGCCTACCGGGGTTTTCATGTCAATGATATAGACAAATGTGTTGGCTGTAGCTCATGCCAAACAATTTGCCAAAATCATGCCATCGATATGGTCACCACCGATAAAAACAGCATGCCAGGTGATAGTGGCCTTAGACCAAGATTTGACTATGGACGCTGCTGTTGGTGTGCTTTATGTGTCGATATTTGCCCTTCTGGCTCTTTACACATGAGTAATGAATACGCCTGGGTCTCCGATGACCCTGACAGCTTTCGCTTTACCCCAGGTGTCGATGAAAAACCGTGGTATCAACACGAGCAAGGTTATCACCGAGACCCTAACTACAACTTATTAAAGCTCGAACGCGCTGAAATGGACATGCTTTCAACCGAAGAAGGCTTAAAGTCATTTGATGAGGTCGTCAGCGGGTACAACCACGAACAAGCCATTGCGGAGGCCGACCGGTGCATTGAATGCAATATTTGCATTGCCACATGCCCTGCTCACATGGATATACCAGACTATATAAAAGCCATTAGAGAGCAAGACCTTGAAGAAGGGCTAAGAATTTTATATAAAACCAACCCATTTTCTGCCACCTGCGGCCGAATTTGTACTCACCGCTGCGAAGATGATTGCACCATTAGCCACCTTGGCAAACCGCTTGCCATTCGCTGGTTAAAACGTTACATCATTGATCAAATACCCGCGGAAAATTTTGCAAGAATATTACAAGATAGCTGTGAAGAGAACGGCAAAAAAGTTGCCATTGTCGGTGCCGGCCCTGGCGGCATGAGCGCGGCTTATTATCTGAGAAAACAAGGTTATCGCGTTTCAGTCTATGAAGCGAATAAACGCGCAGGCGGTATGCTACGCTATGGCGTCCCCACTTACCGTTTACCAGATGACCAACTCGATAAAGACATTGACTACATTATTTCACTTGGTGTCACCATGCATTACGAAACCAAAGTAGGTATTGATATAGAGTTCAATACCATTCTAGATAATAATGATGCTGTATTTTTATCCACAGGGCTTAATGTGCCATCAAATTTAAGAATTACAGGTGAAGAGCACCCTCGCGTTGTATCAGGCTTACAGGTTTTATTTGACACGGCTAGCGGCAATAACCCTAATGTTGGCCAAAAAGTCGCCGTGATCGGCGGAGGCAATGTCGCTATGGATGCCGCTCGCGTATCCCGACGATTTGGCGCTGATGTAACAGTATTATACCGTAGACGTTTAGAAGATATGCCAGCAGACCCAGAAGAAATTAAAGAAGCAACAGAAGAGCACTGCCACTTTGTGACACAAGCCATACCGGTAAAAATTGTACCAGCAGATAACCCAAACCAAGCCATCATTCACTGGGGTGAGGCAGAAATGGTAGATGATGGTAAAGGTGGAAGACCAAGACCCATTTTACAAGACGATAAAATGCATACCGAGACTTATGACACGATTATTTCTGCCATTGGCCAAAGTGGTGACTATTCATTCTTATCAGAAAGTATTCGCAATGATCTATCCTTGAAATGGCATAAATTTGAAGTAGATGACCGTCAACGCACTCGAATTGGCAACATATTTATCGGTGGAGACGTTGCCAACGAAGTAGCCGATGCCGTTAGCGCCATTGCAGATGGACATAATGCAGCGATTGGCATTCATCAGTATATTTCAGAAAAGGTGTAACGCAGCTCACGCTTAACAGGCCACCTGAAAGCGTAACCAACCTCAAAGGTGTTGTTGCACAAACTGAGGCTGATTTAACGGCATGCGATTGCCCCTTACCCATTAAACAATCCCATATTGGAACTGACCTAACTATTTAGGTATAGTACGGTCATATTCTTAGGTAGAAAAATTATTTTTACCTTTATTTTCAATATCTTAAAGTAACACCAACATTATTCAAGCCTAAGTTATGATAAACGCTGCGCCACTCAACATAGCCATTCTCCAGACCTTACTCGAACAAAACCAGCTGCACATCCCTCATTTATCCTCTTTCCAAGAGCAATTAAGTGCCGCTAAAACAGCCGGTTTGCCAGCCCTCATTACCCTCTATGAGCAAGTACTGCCAATTGTTGAAGAATATTTATGGTCAACAACTCAGTTTGAACCAACGCTTGAACTTTACCAAAAATTATTCCGAGAACAAGACAGCCTCATACAACAAGGCAAGCACACACAACAGAAACACTTTGTCTTAAGCATCCCTATTGCTGATCGCCCTGAACACTTACGCGGTAGTCTCGAGAGCATCTACCAAATTTGCCATCTCTATGGTTACGGCGGAAAAACGCAAGGCACCTTCAAGAAAGTAACGGTCATCATCGTCGAGGACAGCAAAGAGCAATGCCATAT
The DNA here is from genome assembly GCA_018672285.1 of Methylococcales bacterium. Taxonomy (GTDB): domain Bacteria; phylum Pseudomonadota; class Gammaproteobacteria; order JABHGC01; family JABHGC01; genus JABHGC01. Next base: position 2,787 of record JABHGC010000232.1, on the reverse strand, counting down.
TGATGCAGATATCAGCCTCGCGCAAGAATACACCAAAAAAGGTCTAACCGTTCACCATTACGGCCTCGATGAACAATACCAGTTAATGCTCAAACTCCCTGAAGCCGTGAGAAAACAAGTCAGCTCCATTATTGGCGAACCTTCAGTAGACAAGTTTTACCATAAAGGGCAAGCGGTCACTCGGAATCTCAGTCATTTAAAACTATTACAATTAAGCGAGCAAAATAAAGCCTTTAATAAAGACCACGCTTTATATTATTTTGTCGATAGTGATCAACAGTTCAGAGTGAATCGGGTAACAGAACACGGCGATGAATTTGTTTATGCGTTAAACTATTTCCACACCATCAACCAAATATTTAATGACAATGACATCGCAATGCTCACCGGAAAATTGGTGTGTGACCCACCTGTCTCACCTTCGGTGATGGCCGCTAATTTTTTAGATGATGTTACCGCTTTTTTACAGCAAATCTCACAAAAAAATCACACAACGCCTTGCGAGTTTCACCCCAAGCAAAAAATCAAACCCGATGATGCTGCCTATCATGATATGGCACAGCTATTTGGCCTTAAAAGCCAACATAAAACTTACGATTATTGCTGCACGCTAAAAGAGAAACACGACAATGCAGCCTGCTTCAATACTTTTTCCAGCCGCATTAATCACTTCTTTTTTGGTGAACACCTCACACGAAAAACCTATTTCACCTATCAATCACCACAAAATGCGATTATACCAGCCAGAACCATCTATCCTGGTAATTACATCACCACATTTGAAGGCTTAAAATACATCATCCCATTTGGCCAATTAAGGCTCAGAATGTCCGGGCCTACGGCTGGCCGTTTAATTCAATCTGAAATTGGGCAACGGTTTGCTTCAGTCAATTTACCAATGCTGCATGCGCGTACTTTACAAAGTGATTTCAAAGATGAATACCGCCCTGGCGTTGAAGACAATATAGAACACATAGACTTAGGGGATGAATTTGAGCGCCAATATTTTGGAGATTTAATGCTTTTTACGGTTGATCGGCTCGCTAAATCTGGCATCAATATTGAGCAATACGATGAGCCAACACTCTCAGAAATGTTGTCGGTCATTGAGCTTGAACTACTCAATTTGTATGAAACGAAACACCACAATGTCATACATAAAAATGCCGAATTCATAAAAGCCGTAAACAACTCCCAAGCTTGGTGGAACACAGATAATAACAGCAAAGAAGCAGTTCAACAGTTACAACAGTTTGCCAGTAACATTCAGCACAACTTTAACGAGCAGGCGCTTGCTTACCAACAAATTCAGTCAGCATCACACCGGGAAAAAAGAATCGCGACCATTCTGGATGCGCTGCTGCATTACCAACAAGACCGAGAAGCTTGGGATGCTATGTTACTGCATCCCTCGCATGCTCAAGCATTACCTTCCTAGCGTCACACTCCACACTAATGGCTTGTTGTAGCAAGTGTGGGTCGATAACAATCTTATCATAGTTAGTTTGTGCCTTAATAATTTTACCTGCGTGCATATTGTCGGATGAGTCGCCCACTCGTGCCTGACCTGTTTGAGAAAACAATTGATACTCTTCGGAAAATGCTGTTTTCAGCCCTAACCATTGTTGTATTTTGGGCAGAAGACCTCTGGGGTTATCGCGGATGATATTTGCATCATAATAATAGTATTGGCCAGGGTACAGCTCACAAAACCGAGCCATCTCTAGCAACCGCTCTATATAATAGTTCACAGCTGCAATGGGCTTTGCATAGGGGTGAACTTCTTTTTTAGCAGCAAACAAGCACAGGATGCTTTTGATACTTTGTTCAGCAGGGCGAATGGATACGATCGTTTTGATCAAGCCAGGATCAAACTCCTCTAACAACAAGTCATAATCATTGTGTAGTAACTTATCAAATAAGTACTTCCCCTCTGGCTTCAATGGCTCTTTTGCCGAATACATCTCGGCTTGACGACTTAAATCAGAGACGCTTTTGTAACCAAGGTGCAGTTCATAATATCCATTAATGTGTGGATGCGATCCTAAAATATGGCCAATTAGACTCGTGTTTGCCCGCATATGGCTCACTAAAAATACATGCCTCATCGTCATACCAGCTCCTTTAGTTACGTCTATGATGCCCACCTAATTTGAGAGGGTTCGGTGACAGCCAAAGTCACGCGTTGTTACTTTATATTATCAGCTAAGACACCAAAACTGGTCTTCTAATGTTCATATGATGCAAATAAACCTGTCCACACATCATTCGCATGGCTCAACCATTCACTCGAGGCCGCCAAACAAAAAACAACATCCACATAGAGGAGCAGCACTTGATCATTTATAGTATTTTTAATATTATCACCTAAATTAACTATTCTATTTCAGTGACTCACCCGAGACAAAATAATGACCTACGAACCCAACGACGTACCGCTTTATACTTTCTACTTTAATAGAACCATCATTGCCGTCATCGCATTGATGCCAATACCTTTAGCGTCAAACATGGCCATAAATCACGGTATGCCCGGCATTGTTTTGATCGGCGTTCTCGCGCTAGCGATTACGATGCTTTCGCTGTCTTTTCGCAAGGCTATGGTCATTTATGAAGACCGTATTGAATACAGAAGCTCTCCCATTTACGCGCTGAAAACATGTTACAAGTCTGCGATTACTCAGATAGAGGTTCGTAAAAATATGCTCCTGATTCATGAAGGAAAGCACACCACCAAAATGATGTTAAATCTGTACAAGGCAAAAGACAAACAACAGCTAGAAATAT
>JABHGC010000022.1 GCA_018672285.1 Methylococcales bacterium | reverse complement strand
TTCACAAATTAAATAGCCGGCCAAGAAAATGCTTAGGCTACAAAACACCTTATGAGGCTTTTGAAGAGCTCACTGGCATTAAACAAGAAAATTTAACCGGTCATGCACTTATGACTTGAATTCAGGTTTGTTTAAAATTTGAAAAAACAGAGAAAATACCTGCGGTTAGTACACTACTGATACTTAAAGTCACCATTAGCTCAACTAAGGTGAAACCTAACAGCCGCTTTTTCATAAGCGAACTCCTAACGTCATAAAGGGGGTCTGCATTGTTGCCAGTGCATCATTCACCCTGACCCAGTCAATTCTGAGTAATAAGATTTTTTTGCCCGAAGTATCATTTGGATCATCAACAATCGTAATGCTCCCGGCGCCGCTAGGCAGTGTTTCAGTTATGTTGCTTTCCCATCGAAACACATCATATTCAGCCATTTGTTGTTGCGTGCAAGTAGCCGGTGTTGCCCCAACTGAACCACCCGCAGGGTCATCGGTATTACAAAAGTGGTGAGACCCTGTTACTGACGTCTCTTTGTCGATAATTTCGTCTTGCCAAAATTCCGCATTTGCTCTCAACCTATCCGCCATATCATACAAAAAAAAGTTGGCTTGGCTTCTAGAATACGCATCCTGGTTATCTTTAAGCCCCTGCCCTTGCAATATAGACAGGCCTAGCAAGCCTGTTGCCAATATGACCACAGATACCAATACTTCAATTAAGGTAAAACCTTGCAGACGTAACCATTGCCATTTGCTAATACCATGCGTGAAATGGGAGAATCGCTATTATTGAGTTTATGCCATAACTTTATATTTATTTGTGACGTGACACACATTCTCAACCGAATAAATTGTTTTGTTCTATAGTTATAGTAGTCGATTTGGTAGAACATGCTCATGACGAAAAAAGTAGCTCGAAAAAAAATTTGGATCAATAAGCGCCTGCAAAGTCAGATTGCATTGCATTTGGCTGTCTTTTTCGCGCTTTGTTGTCTTGTGGTCTTTATTGATTACACTATTTTTGAAGAATTATTACGGGCGCAGCAAATTAGCAATGAAATTGGCAAGTTCAATGGCCAAACGTCAGCCCATTCCGATTTCATTATTTTAGCGACCACCTACGGTGTCGCATTGCTGGTTTTGAATCTCAGCTTTTTCTATGGCTTAAGTTTGTATATTTCTCACCGAATTGCAGGCCCTATTGTCAATATCACTCAACGTATTCAGGATCTACAAGAAGGTAAATTAACCGCCAGAGTACATTTAAGAAAAGGGGATTATCTCATTGATATTGAAACCTCTATCAACGAGTTAGCAGAAACCTTACAACACGATATTCGTGAAATAAAACAACATCCTGAGCATGCTCAAGCGCAATTAGACCAGTACAAAACAGCCGAATAACCGCATCACGCCTCCCCCGTTTCATCACTCCCCTATATTAGTGTACAATCATTCTAGTTTTTTGATTGCACCTGAATAAAGGAAGACACAGTGGAACAATTTCGTGGAACCACCATCTTATCCGTTCGTCGCAACGGCAAAGTCGTGATCGGTGGCGATGGCCAAGTCAGCATGGGCAACACCGTCATGAAAGGCAATGCGCGTAAAGTGAGACGCATCTACCACGATAATGTCATCGCCGGTTTTGCCGGTGGTACCGCAGATGCCTTCACTTTGTTTGAACGCTTTGAAGGTAAACTAGAAAAGCATTCAGGCAATCTTGTCCGTGCCGCCGTCGAAATGGCCAAAGACTGGCGTACTGAGCGTTCTTTACGCCGCCTTGAAGCCCTACTCCAAGTCGCTGATAAAAAAGCCTCTCTCATCATTTCCGGCACAGGGGATGTTATCGAACCTGAACATGACATCATGGCCATTGGCTCTGGTGGATCATTTGCTGAATCTGCAGCCCGTGCATTACTTGAAAATACAGACCTTAGCGCCCAAGAAATTGTCGAGAAAAGTCTAGGTATTGCAGCCAGCATTTGTGTCTTTACCAACAATAACCTCACCATCGAAACTTTAGATACGGAAGATTAAAGCCTCATGTCGGAATTAACTCCCCAAGAAATAGTAAAAGAATTAGATAGCCACATCGTCGGCCAACAGTCTGCCAAACGTGCGGTGGCCATTGCCCTGCGAAACCGCTGGCGCCGTTCTCAAGTCGATGAGTCTATGCGCGGTGAAATCACCCCAAAAAACATCCTTATGATTGGCCCCACAGGGGTTGGTAAAACTGAAATTGCCCGGCGCTTAGCCAAACTATCAAACGCACCGTTTATTAAAATCGAAGCCACTAAATTCACCGAAGTTGGTTATGTGGGCCGTGATGTTGAGTCCATCATTCGTGACTTAGCCGATTCAGCCATCAAAATGGTACGTGAACAAGAAGCCGCTAAAGTGGTCACTCAAGCAGAAGATGCCGCTGAAGAGCGTATTTTAGATTGTTTATTACCCAAAGCTGACGGTTTTAGTGAACAAGACGACAGTGACTCCATGAGCAATACCCGGCAAAAATTTCGTAAAAAACTCCGTGAAGGCGATTTAGACGATAAAGAGATCGAAATCGAGGTTAACGCCACCCCAATTGGGGTTGAGATTATGGCACCTCCTGGTATGGAAGAGATGACCAATCAGCTTCAGGGCATGTTTCAAAATATGTCTAGCGGCAAGAAAAAAACCCGATCACTAAAAATCAAACAAGCCAGAATTATTTTAAAAGAAGAAGAAGCTGAAAAACTCATTAACGAAGATGACATAAAAATAAAAGCCATTGATGCTGTAGAACAAAATGGCATTGTGTTTTTAGATGAAATCGACAAAGTAGCAAAACGCGCAGACCAAGGGGGAGCCGATGTCTCCCGCGAGGGTGTGCAACGGGATTTACTGCCTTTAGTGGAGGGTTGTACCGTCTCTACCAAGTATGGCATGGTGAAAACGGATCACATTCTCTTTATTGCTTCAGGCGCTTTTCACACGGCTAAGCCCTCAGATTTAATCCCTGAGTTACAGGGCAGGCTACCCATTCGGGTTGAGCTACAAGCCCTGAAAACTGAAGATTTTGTGCGTATTTTAACTGAGCCAGATGCCTCTTTAACTGAGCAATACCAAGCATTGCTTAACACGGAAGGCGTTTCACTTGAGTTTAGCCAGGATGGCATTGAACGGATTGCTGAGTTTTCCTGGCAGGTAAACGAAAACACCGAAAATATCGGTGCAAGACGGTTACATACTTTAATGGAAAGACTGCTTGAGTCCGTTTCTTTTGAAGCCACGGAACTTGCTGATAACCACATCACTGTTGACTCTGATTACGTCAACAAACAGCTGTCTGAACTTGCCACCGATGAAGACTTAAGTCGCTACATTTTATAGGATTGAACATCATGTCTGACCATATCCCTACTGATATTAACTTACATCAAAAATCTCACATTCTTGAGATCACTTTTGATGATGAAATATTTAAACTCAGCTGCGAGTATTTGCGTGTGCACTCTCCTTCTGCCGAAGTACAAGGCCACGGCCCAGGCCAAGAAGTGTTACAAATTGGTAAAGAAGATGTGAATATTGACAAAATTGAGCAAGTGGGCAACTACGCGGTATGCCTCTTTTTTGATGATGACCACAGCTCAGGTATTTACTCTTGGGAAACCTTATATGATTTAGGCAAAAATCACGCCCTAAATTGGAACAAATATTTGCAAGCATTAGCCGATGCTGGGCATACTAGAAAAGAGAATCGACTGGAAAGCTAAACCAATGACCACAGATAAACACAGCGACGATAAAACCCATTTCGGCTACCAAACTGTCGATAAAGACGACAAAGCCTCAATGGTTGCTGATGTGTTCCATTCTGTAGCCGACCAGTACGATATTATGAACGATGCCATGTCTTTTGGCATTCATCGTTTATGGAAACGTTTCGCCATTGATTTAGTCGCAGCCCAAAAAGGCCATCGCATTTTAGACTTAGCTGGTGGCACAGGTGACCTGGCTTTACGCTTCTCCCCTATTGTTGGCCCTGAGGGTGAAATTGTCCTTTGCGACATTAATGGCTCAATGCTCTCAGTAGGTCGTGATCGCCTCATTGACAAAGGGGTCATGAATAACGTCCGCTTTGTTCAAGGAGATGCCCAATACCTCCCTTTCCCAGATGAATACTTTGACCGCATTACCATTGCCTTTGGTCTTAGAAATGTCACCGACAAAGACTTAGCCCTACGCGCCATGCACCGCGTATTAAAACCGGGTGGCCGGCTTTTAGTCTTAGAATTTTCCAAACCTGTGGTGCCAGGCCTTTCAAAAATTTACGATTTTTACTCATTCTCCATTTTGCCCAAATTGGGCAAACTCATCGCCAATGATGCCGATAGCTATCAATATTTGGCCGAATCCATCCGCATGCACCCAGACCAAGAAACACTTAAAAACATGATGGTTGAAGCCGGTTTTGAAAAAACAGAATTTTTCAATATGACAGGCGGTATTGTTGCCGCGCATCGAGGCATTAAACTTTAAATCGGAATTTACTCTCTATGCAGCTGCCTTCCCTCATTACTGCGGGCATTGAAAGTAGCCTAAACCAGCTACTCAGTCTTGACCCCATTGCCAAAAATAATTTACAAAGTCTTAACGATAAAGTCATTGAAATTCACTTTACCGACCTAGATGCACATTTGTATTTTCTACCAACCGAACGACGCTTAATGGTGATTGGTGGCTACGATGGTGAGCCAGATACCACATTGGCTGGCAGCAGCAATGCTTTTGCTAAAAGACAATTTTCAAAAGATAAAAACAAAGCAATACTGCAAGGTGACATCGACATAAAAGGTAATATGCAAATTGGCGGTCAATTTAATACGGTACTCGCCAGCATCAATATAGACTGGGAGGAACATCTCTCACATCTCATTGGCGATATCGCCGCACACAGCATTGCGAATACCCTTAAAAAAAGCTTTGGCTGGCTACAAGCCAGAGGTGAGCGATTCACCCAAGACAGCCAAGAATACATACAAGAAGAAAAACACTTAGTACCCACCAAATATGAAATTAATGCTTTTAACCGCACAGTCGATCAATGCCGCGATGCAACCGAACGCTTAGAAGCACGATTAAAAAGGCTGACATGATTAAGTTCAACCAACTCTTTCGCCTGATTTACATCAGTTGGGTACTCATGCGTCATGGCTTAGATGACCTACTTTTAAGCATGCATTTATTTAGACCTATTCGGTATGTGCGATATATTATGCCGTGGTTATGGTTTGTTAAAAATGATACAGCTAGAGGGGACCGTATTCGTGATGCACTTGAAGACTTAGGCCCTATTTTTATTAAATTTGGACAGATATTATCCACTAGGCGAGATTTACTGCCTGATGATATTGCCGATTCACTTAAAACACTACAAGACAAAGTCCCCCCTTTTTCTAGCCATACTGCACATCAAATTATCCGTGATGCGTACAAGCAGGATATTTCTGAGATATTCAAACAACTTGATGATGAACCTTTTGCTGCCGCATCCATTGCACAGGTATATGGCGCTGTTTTACATGATGATAAAAAAGTCATCGTAAAGGTTTTACGTCCAAAAATAGAGCGCATCATACGTCGTGACATAGACATCATGTATACCATTGCTTATTTGACTGAACGATATTGGAAGCCTGGTAAACGCTTGAGGCCAAAAGAAGTTGTCCATGAATTTGAAAAAACCATTTTTGATGAATTAGATTTAGTTCGAGAAGCTGCAAATGCCTCTCAACTTCGCCGGAATTTTTTAAACTCCAAACAGCTGTATGTCCCTGAAATTATTTGGCCTTACACCCGTGAAACCGTGATGGTCATGGAGCGAATATCAGGCATTCCTGTGGGTGACTTAGACACCCTAAGAGAACATAATATCGACATGAAATTACTTGGAGAACAAGGGGTTGAGATATTTTTCACCCAAGTTTTCCGAGATAATTTTTTCCATGCAGATATGCACCCTGGCAACATATTTGTTGCGCCTAATGGCCAGTACATTGCTGTTGATTTTGGTATTGTTGGCACATTAAACACATCGGATAAACATTACCTTGCTGAGAATCTATTGGCGTTTTTCAACCGAGATTATCGTCGTGTTGCAGAGCTGCACGTTGCGTCAGGTTGGGTTCCTGAGACAACCCGTATCGACGAATTTGAATCTGCCATTCGCACCGTCTGTGAACCTATTTTTGAAAAACCCTTAAGAGATATTTCCTTTGGTCACTTCTTGTTACGTTTATTTCAAACCGCAAGACGGTTTGATATGGAGGTGCAACCTCAACTCGTTTTGCTGCAAAAAACACTGCTTAACATTGAAGGCTTAGGCCGCCAACTTTATCCAGATTTAGACCTGTGGACTACGGCAAAACCTTTTCTTGAAAACTGGATGAAAGAACAAGTGGGTTATAAATCCTTAATAAAAGGATTAAAAGAAGAAGCCCCTTCTTGGTCACAAATGTTACCTGAAGTGCCTAGATTGATGCATGAATTTTTAGACAAAGCCGGTAAAAGCTCTGATAGCCAGGATACTAAACGCCATAAAGCCTTACAAAAAGCCATTACAGAAGGTAATCAACGAACGGTTGGCGCCATTATTGGTGGCGTGATGTTTATCAGCGGCATTTTAGTATTGAACGTAGAACCAACAAAATACACAATGTACTCAAATATTCCTGTGGCGAGCTTAGCTTTACTCGCACTCGGTTCGCTACTCTTATTCCGTGCCTTAAAAAGGTGACCAAACGCTCAGCATTTAAGCATGAGTTTATTACGCTTCTAAAGCTAGCCTTCCCCATTTACCTTGCTGAACTGAGTACTGCAGCAGTCAGCTTTGTTGATACCTTAATGGCAGGTCTTGCAGGCACCAACGATTTAGCCGGTGTTGCGGTTGGCTCTTCACTTTGGGTCGGCATTGCTGTTTTTATTATTGGCTTATTCTTAGCTGTAAACCCTGTTGTAGCAAGCTTAACCGGGAGCAAGCGACACCGCCGCGTGCAACGTTTTGTACAGCAAAGCATCTGGGTCTCCATCTTCGTGATGATCATGGTCATCATTTTATTTTCTTTTAAAGGCCCATTACTCTCAGCAGTTATCGATGACCCTGCGGTAAGAGAAATCGCCTCTGACTATTTGTTTGGTTTAAGCTTTGGCATTCCAGCCTTTATTTTGTATGCCATTTTACGGCCATATAGTGAAGGAATTTCATTTACACGGCCACACATGGTCAGTGCTTTTGTCGGCTTAGCCACCAATATTCCTGCGAACTATATTTTAATATTTGGCCATTTTGGTGCGCCAGCGTTAGGGGGTGCAGGCTGTGGCTGGGCAACCAGTATCTCTCTTTGGTGTATGTTATTTGTCATGCTCATTTATACACACAAACATGCAGCCTACAGGCTGACCCGCCTACATCAATTCCGCTACAAAATTTGCTTTGACGATATTAAAACGCTGCTTAGAGTTGGCTTACCTATTGCCTTCACCATCTTTGTAGAAGCCAGCATTTTTGCATTTATCACCTTATTTTTAGGTAGCCTGCCAGCCAGTAGCATTGCTGGCCACCAAATTGCCATGTCAGTTGCCTATATCCTGTATATTTTCCCCTTGAGCGTCTCTTTTGCTGTGAGTGTTAGGGTTGGCTACAACTTAGGTCAAAAACAGCCTGAATTGGCGAAACTGGCCGCCTGGGCAAGTATAGCGTTGTGTATCGTCATTGCCACATTCAATGCCAGTATTTTACTGTTACAACCTGAGTGGATCGCCTCTTGGTACACAGATGATTTAGTTGTCCAACAAATGGCAGTGAGCTTAATGTTTTTTGCCGCCCTATTCCAAGTTTCCGATGCCATTGTGACCCCGATCCAAGGCATTTTACGGGGGTACTACGACACAACGATGGCCTTAATGATGAATATTTTAGCCTATTGGATCATCGCCCTGCCCTTAGGTTACAGCCTTGGCCTAACCGATTGGATAACACCGGCATTAGGCGCCAAAGGATTTTGGATTAGCTTAGTCATTGGCTTAACCGTCGGTGGGGCACTGCTATTTCCACGGTTTTTGTGGATTAGCCGAGAAAAAACATCAACTGAATATTAGACCTATGTTATATTCCTAGTCATATTATCCAAGGGTGACTGCTGTCACTAGTATTCAGTTATGTTCAAGTTTCGACTCATCACCTCATTATTTTTTCTCACTAGCACCCTTTTTAATCTCCTTAAATGGCTATTCATTCCATTAGGTTTTCTCTTTGCATTAATCATTGGCTTTCCCGTTAACCGCTTTAATACCACCATGGCCGTTAAGCCAGCAGTAAAACTCATTGATGAACGTGACTTACCCGATGAAGTCTGGATGGAAACCGCTGAACTCAAGCAGCAGTTTGATAAGCTGGGGTTTGTATCTGGACAAACCGTTGTTGTCACCAATTTGGTTAAAAATATTACCTGTTATGTTCATAGTATAGTGAACCACACCAACCAGGTTGGTCTTGGCTTTAACTGTATTGTGTTAACAGTCGGTGATAAACAAGAACTCATTAGCAGTCATGTCGAATTTTCAGGTAAATGTGAAGAAGGCTTTACCGTGGACCTTAACAATGCTGATGACATGGACCCCTTCCCTACGCCTAATTCGCGTAAGCGTTTGTTCAGACCCTATGATGATGGTGCAACCCTGTATACCCTGTTCTTAGCACTGATTGAACACACTGGCTGTAATATTGGTACGCAACACATCACCGAATTAACCAGTAATCTTATGGGGGTAGTTGACGCAGAACATACTGAACTATTCCAATATTTTGAAAAAAATGGTTACCTCAAGCAACAAGGTGATGAGTACCAAATGACTTGGAAAGGGGCATGGATCTCAACATGGCGTAATTTGTGGCCGACCAGTAATCTCTTTAAAAAGCGACGTGATAATGAAGTGGAGGCCTTGTTCAAAGCCAATGGCATTGATATTCAGGCCCACGTAGAGCAACACTATGAATCTGAGGACGAACCGTTAAACCCAAGCACATTCCCAGACAAAATAAATACGATTACAGCCGCTTTACAGCAAGTCAAAAAACATCAACAAGATGAGCGACTTTTACCCTACAGCGTTGAGATCAATCTCAATGAAAATGGTCATGAAGTTGATCGCTTCACACTGTATTTTCGTGGCCTTGAAAAAGCGCCCCACAGACCCTATCAGTGGATTACAGAACAATGCATCGCAATCGATAATATTCAAATGCACAGCATAATAGAAGACCATGAGCAATTCATCGTCCACATGGATGATTTAGGTGATGGTTATGCCTCAGAAAAATTAATTGAACCCAATATACTGGCCATCGTAAAAGAGCCACTTGAGATTATTCAACAGGTTTCAGAGCCTGAGCAAGTCGATTATTTAGCCCTTTCATACTCTACTGAAGAACGAGAGCTGCTTATTTGGCAGGTATATACCTACCATGAAGAACATAATTATGAAATACAAATTGATGCTCAGTCTGGCCGTGAAATTGCTCGCAATGATTTTATAACTTAAATGAGATACTCAGACATAGGTAAACAAATCCTCCTAAAGCATGCTTATTAATGAACGCACGGCTTGACATTTTGTGTCGACAAATGCGCCTCAGAGCCTACATCACTGGGTAAATATTCCCCACAAAGAGGCACTAATGGTATCGTCATGGCAAAAACCACCATGATGATGTACAGCATATAAAGGCATAAACTCCATGCTGCAGCTGCATATAGCTTGTTAGTTTTTTTAAATTTGATGTATAGAACGACAATGGTGAGTAGACCGGCTAATTGAAAAGACAGCCCGTATTCCGTGAGCTGTAATAAAACAAGGGTGATGACAGGTAAGGCTGAATCAAAAGCCTGAAAAATACTCGTGTGCCAGCGTAGAGACCACCAAGCAATTGAGGCCCCTCCCCATAAAATCAAAAGGAACACGCATAAAAAAAATATTTGAGATTGATGGCTTAGCTTCTGAGGTGTCGTATTCATTCAAAACTCACTGTTGTCTGCACAATTTAGCGTTTGAAAATATTGTATCTACTCAAAGCATCAAGAAATCATAAAAAATGCGTAAACTACTCGCACAGCTATACCATTTGAATTAGCAATTCGACCAATTAGGTGTGTAAATACACCCATTAGCATCTTTACCAACCGAGTAGTCAGCAGCGTTACTGCGATAAAAAGAACTGCCATCACTGGTGCGCTCACCACGACCATTATGTGAAATAACATTGCCTTTATTTAAACAGCCAGAAGTGCCATTGCTGTGGTTTACCCAACAAGTGGTGTAAGCATTATAAGAATAATTCCCTGGCACTATTTTTGTACCGATAGCGCGTTCTCTCTGCTGCAATTCATAGCTAGAAAGGTGCTTTCCATTAATAATCACATTCGTTTGATATGCCATCGCAGTAGATGAAGTTATTAATAACGTTATGAGGGTAGCTATTTTTATATTGATCATGAAATTTATTCCACATTAAATGACGAATGATAGTAGTTTAGCTAAGACTGCTTTGCACGCACATAACACATAATTACAAATTAATATCCGCTGTAATACTTGTCCTCCCCTTAGCTGTATTGACACGTTTCGCTACGATCAATGACAACTTAGCAGAAAAAAACGACAGCTTATCTTAATGCAGATATTATTTTATCTATTAAATAGTATAATTACTTTAATTCATAACAACCGAGTTAATTGGCGTATGACCGTTTTCCCAGCACTCAAACAAAGTATTTACTTAGTCTTTTTTAAAAAAGTCGATGAAACTGCCTTTACAGCCCACAAAGATACCACCGCAGGGCTGCTGCTCATAGAGTTAGCGCTCTTTCTTTTTTTGGATTATATCCAAATGCTGCCAACGCCAATTTTTAATAGTTATGCCATCGCCAGCCACGCTTATGGTGTTCTCGCATCCCTGATTGTCGCCTATCTACTCTGCTTTATTATCAGCACAGAAAAATTCCTCTTTATTGTCGCTTTTCTTGCAGGCGCCTCTATTGTTATCAGCGTTATTACTGAAACGCTGTATTCTATTTTTCTGACACCCCAAACCCCTCAAAACACGCTCACTTACATTAGCTGGGGAGTTATAGCTTGGTGGTATATTGCTTTAATTCGCATTACATTGATCGTGAGCCCCGTGCCACAACGCCTAAAAACACTCTTGATTGGTATCAGTAGCTATACACTCATTGCGGTTTTACCCGGCATCTATTTCAGTAATTTATTAGGCCCATTTTGGTATCAAGACTATGACGACAATGCTCAGGCAAGCAATGTTGTTGACCCATATGCTGAGTTTAAAAATATTGATGTCGAGAAAACGTTTTATGCCCAACCGAACCTTGTTGAAGCGGAATTGAATGAACTTAAAGCTGAACGAGAAAATGAACCCGAATTATTTTTTGTCGGCTTTGGTAGTTATGCTGCACAGCGTGTTTTCGAAAGAGAGATTCATTACATTAAAGCCTTATTTGAACAACGCTTTGATGCTAAAGGCCACACCGTAGCATTGATTAACCAGCGTGATACAGTCAATTCAAAGCCATTGGCAAACCTGAGCAATTTATCAACGGTACTCAATCGCGTTGGCCAAACAATGGATATCCAAAATGATGTTCTATTCCTCTATTTAACATCACACGGCTCTAAAGACCATAAATTATCTGTCAATTTTTGGCCAATCCCGTTAAACCACATTACCCCTGAGGATCTTCGTCACACTTTGGATCAGTCTGGAATTAAAAACCGAGTACTGGTCATTTCTGCCTGTTACTCTGGGGGTTTTATCGATGCACTCAAAGACGACAACACCTTTATCGCGACAGCAGCCGCTTTCGATAAAACGTCGTTTGGGTGTAATGATGCCAACCAATTTACCTATTTCGGTGCAACTTTTTTCAAGCAGCAACTCACCAGTACATTTTCCTTTAAAACCGCATTTGAGGGTGCTAAAGCGTCCATAGATATTGTCGAAAAATTTGAACAACGTAAACCCTCTGAGCCGCAACTATTTATTGGCAAAAATATTTTGGCCAAACTGGCACCGATTGAAAAAAAATTAAACGATCAGGTTGAACAACAGGTTAATGATTGGCTGTTAAATTTTGCTCGGCATGAATAACCTATACCGAGCTAGTGTCGATATGACTGTGCGACCTGCTATACTCGTTGTTCCAAATTGTGAAGGTTTCACTCATGCGTAACCCGCCACCCATCCCGTATATTATTGATATCGAAGCCTCCGGTTTTGGCCCCGAAAGTTATCCGATTGAGGTAGGCATTGTTTTAAACCAAGAAAGTTACTGCAGTTTGATTCAACCTGCTTCTGACTGGGTACACTGGGATAAACAAGCTGAATCGGTTCATCAAGTGCCAAGACCCCTCCTATTTACCCATGGAAAGCCAGCACAAGACGTTGCGGAAGAATTAAATCATTTATTAGCCGGTAAAACTGTCTATAGCGATGGTTGGGTTGTTGATAAACCTTGGCTCATCCGATTGTTTGAAACTGCCAGAGTCAGACAGCAGTTTACCATTAGTGCGATTGAAATGATTTTATCTGAACAGCAATTAAATATTTGGGATCAATGTAAATTGGATATTATTGAGCAGTTAAAACTAGAACGACATAGAGCCAGTAATGACGCTTTAATTATTCAACAAACCTACATTCGCACACTACAACTAACGTATTAAAATCGTTGAAAACCTTTATCAAAATAGCCGTATTTTTAACACTGTTCTTCAGCCCTCTCTTGTTTTTGTGGTATTTTCTTTCGGCACCTACCGCAACGGTATTTTCAGGGCAATATACACCCGCAAGTATCCCAAGCAATTTACAGAAGCACGTTATCATGCTGTCTGAAACGCTTCCAGCTCGCTCGGATGATGTGGATAAATTAGATGTCAGTGCCGCATACATTCACCAAATATTTTCTCAATATAGTCAAAATACCGCATACCAAACATTTGAGGTTTGGGGCATTCCTTATAAAAATGTGATTGCTCAATTTGGTCCAAAGACGGATCAACCCATCTATGTCATTGGCGCACATTATGACTCATATAAAGGTCTATCAGGTGCAGATGATAACGCCAGTGGTGTGGCAGGCTTGCTTGAACTTGCCCGGCTACTGTCCACTCACACCTTAACCCGGCAAGTCCAGTTAGTGGCTTATGCGCTTGAGGAGCCACCCTACTTCAGAACTGACGATATGGGGAGTTTTCATCATGCCAAACAGCTCAAAGAACACAATATTACTGTGGCTTTGATGCTGTCTCTTGAAATGATTGGGTATTTCTCTGATGACGCAAACAGTCAAACGTTTCCTTTGCCTTTTTTAGACCAAATTTACCCAAACACAGGAAATTTTATCGCACTTGTCTCAGCCTTTGAGTACTTTCAAGACCTGAATTCGTATGATAAGTGCATGACCTCTGGTCGTAGCTAAATAAAAACACCTATAGAGTAAAGTAAGACTCAGGTGTAAAGTAATAAGCTACCAAACACATTACAGAGGCCAATATGACCTATAAACACC
>JABHGC010000108.1 GCA_018672285.1 Methylococcales bacterium | reverse complement strand
GCTACTAAAGCACAGGAGAAGATGTTAACAATATTTAGACATGAATTTGAGTTTGCTAGCGGTAATATTTAGATTTTTTTTATATTTTTATACGGGATAATACAGCCGTGAAAATGGTTTGTTTTTCAAGTGATTTTTATTATTTTTATGGGTGCTGTAAGTGTTTGTTTCTATAGATAAATTAGGTACTGACTCTGCTTTGAGTAGAGTGCGTACGCAGAGGCGTGATATATCGCTAGAAACGGTGATTTTTAGGTAGGTTTACTGGTTGTCGAACAAAATAATTCAAGCACTAAGTCAATAGGTTATCTGAACAAGGTCAACCTGCAAGACATGTATTTTTACAGCATAATAATTCAGGAGTTTTTCCGTGGAAAAATTAATTTCTCAAAGTGAGTTTGCAAGACGCAAGAACTGTTCTAAGCAGTATGTGTCACAGCTTGTGCGATCAGGACGAATAACTTTAGTTAATGGCAAAATTGACCCTGTGTTAGCTGAAAAACAAATCCAACAAACGGCAGACCCAAACCACCCCAAAAATCTCAACAAAGAAGAGTCTGGTAACTACAACCGAGTATATAACCAAGCAAAAACCAAAATCCTCTACCTTGAGGGAAAGATTGAAAAAGTTAAATTTGAACTCAGGACAGGTCTACGCATCCCTATTCAGGATGTTGAAAAATCGATATTTGAGATTTCACGGTTAACTAGAAATGCCTACCTAAGCCTTGCTGAGTTCTACACACCAAAGTTTGAAGGAGCTACAACCTCACAGGAACAAGTAGAGGTAATTCACCAGCTCAATGATGATATTAACGAAATTATTGAAACGTCTAGAAAAAGCACACTGAAATTTGTTCGTAAATATCAATCCCATTTAACTTTTGATGAGGTAGACACTGATGAGTGATAGCCAGTTAAGCTTACCAGCTGCTCGCGCATGGAAAGAAAGCAATCGCTTAAAAAATATTCAAGCAAAATTTGAGGAGCAGGAAAGCCAGTCAGTCTTACGCTCTGAGCTTGAGGAGAGCATTCAATTACTGCATGACAATTTGCAAGGTTCACTCCCAATACCGGAAAACACTGCAAATGGCGAACTGATTGATTACCAAAAGTTAACGAAAATATTGCACCAGCACCTTCAACAGTCGGTAAAGACACCACAAAATGCATAGGTAACTCATTATGGAAATGGATTTATTTGAACAGCAAGAGCAATACAAAAACGCAGTGTCGGCGTTGGTGGGGCGATACATTATGGAGATATTCCATGATGCTTTAAAGGCTCAGTTTACACAGGACAACCTTAGGGTAAGAGATGAGCGAAACGATGATGATATTGAGTTGTTCATCAACAATGTGCTGCATCAGGCCGTATTTGAAATAGTACAAAACTCGATCACTGAATTTGATGAAGATGATTTTGAAGAGGTACCACAATGAAGAACATATTGAATAGCGCTTATTTTCGTGGATTAAAACCACAAAGCCGAATGATGCTACCTGAATGGTCAGACAAGAACAGAATTTTATCCAGTAAGTCATCAGAATCACCCGGACCATGGCGCACCGATAAAACTCCGTATTTGAGAAAAATAATGGAGTGTCTATCAACATCATCCCCCATTGAGCAGATTGTCTTTATGAAAAGCTCACAGGTGGGTGCAACTGAGATAGGTAACAACTTTCTTGGCTATGTGATTCATCACGCACCGGGTCCTTTGCTGTATGTTATGCCCACCATTGAAGCTGCTAAAAAAACATCTAAGCAACGAATCGCACCGATGATAGAGGATAGCCCCGTTTTGAAATATTTGGTGCAAGAGCCTCGGTCTCGAGACTCTGGCAACACCATACTGACTAAAGATTTTCCCGGTGGGATTATTATGCTGACTGGAGCAAATTCAGCGGTGGGTCTTCGTTCAATGCCTGTACGATATTTGTTTTTGGATGAAGTTGATGGCTACCCTGTCGATGTTGACTCAGAAGGTGATCCCGTGATGTTGGCGATAAAGCGCACACAAACATTTAACAATACGCGCAAGATATTTTTAGTCTCAACACCGACGCTAAAAGGCTTTAGCCGGATTGAAAAGGCGTACCTAGAAACAGATCAGCAGAAATATCATGTGCCATGCCCACACTGCAATACCTTGCAGACATTAAATTGGTCAAAAATTGTTTGGGAAAATAACGATCCTTCAACCGCTGTAGTGAAGTGTGAATCATGTAAAAGCTCAATTCCCCATTCTAAAAAAACATGGATGCTAGAAAATGGTGAGTGGAAATCAACCTCGAAATCAAAGAATGCTAAAACCGTCGGGTTTCACTTGAATGCACTTTATAGCCCTTGGCAAAGCTGGGAGAAAACAGTAGAAGAATACCTTGCTGCTAAAGATGACCCAGCCTTACTTAAGTCTTGGACCAACACAACACTAGGCGAAACATGGGATGAGCCTGGTACTCAAGTCGACAGCAACATGCTTTATTACCGGCGTGAAGAGTACAAAGCTGAGGTACCTAATGACGCAGTTGTCATTACCGCTGGTATTGATGTGCAGGGAGATCGGTTAGAAGCCGAAGCCGTCGGATGGAATGAACAGAAAGAGTCATGGTCAATTGACTACCAAGTATTCTTTGGCGACCCAGATCAACCTGATGTGTGGAACCAGCTAGAAGAATGGTTAAAACGAGAGTGGAAACATGAGACTGGTCACCGGCTGAAAATTGAGTGTGCCTGTATTGATTCT
>JABHGC010000024.1 GCA_018672285.1 Methylococcales bacterium | reverse complement strand
TTTATGCGGTCACATAAGTATGTGAATTAAGTTGAAGAGCCGTATGAGGGAAATCTTCAAGTACGGTTCTGTGAGGGGCATTATGTTTCCTTGCATTTTATTAATTTAAATAAAAGGAGACATCAATGTCTACTCTACAAATTGTAGACAATTCAGAAATAATTGACTGCAACGCAAACCCAGGTGATGTTCTTCTTATGAGTCCCTTGCTTTTTCACTCATCAAGAAAAGCAACAGAGCCAAGCCATCGCAGAATTATTCATATTGAATATTCAGCAATGAGTTTACCCGTGCCGATGGAATGGTATGAAAACTAAAATATTTCTAACAAAAAAATGCACGTGGATTTTGAGCCAGTGATATAGGCGTTAGGCAATAAAAAAATTATGAGTCATCAGTCAAATATTCAGTGGTTTTCAGAGCTAATTTGCTGTAGCTCCATAATCTGTTGATTTACCAGGAAGAAAAAGCTCAGTCTGTTCCCGTTGCTCGTTTTAATACTAACCGGGACATCCTTGCCCTTCCTATACTGGAAATTTATACTATTACCTTAATAGTCAATATATTGAGAGCCCCTTAGGTTGGAAAATTCAATTTCCCAGTGAAATGTTGCAGATAAAATGCGCTCTGACAGAAGGTGATTTCCTCCATAATTTGAGCTGGATCAAGCTTTAGCAATGTAATGCCCAATAGTTTTATCTGATTTGCTAATATGGCGTTCGGGAGGTACGCATGTTTCGACTTATTCGTTTATTTAATACTTCTATTGGTAGCAAATTGATGACGGCTACAACGGGTCTCGTGCTTGTGCTGTTCATCGCTGGGCATTTAGTTGGAAATCTTTTGATATTCCAGCAGCCTTCTGTGATTAATAATTATGCTGCTTGGTTGCAAGAAAACCCATTGCTTTGGGTGATACGGGGAAGCATGTTATTTGTTTTCCTTTTTCACGCTTTTTTAGGGCTTAGGTTAGCACGGCAAAATCGGCAAGCGAGAGAAAGCCAATACCACTGTAAAACTCCGATTGAAGGAAATATTTCTTCGCGCTTTATGTTGATTAGCGGAGGGGTGTTGTTTGCTTTTGTTGTGTTTCACGTACTGCATTTAACAGTGGGTGTTGTTGATGG
The DNA here is from genome assembly GCA_018672285.1 of Methylococcales bacterium. Taxonomy (GTDB): domain Bacteria; phylum Pseudomonadota; class Gammaproteobacteria; order JABHGC01; family JABHGC01; genus JABHGC01. The sequence continues at coordinate 8,256 of JABHGC010000024.1, read as the reverse complement.
CGTCAATGCGAACTTGGTTAATGAAAAAAACCAAGTGGATGTGTATTCTAGAGTCATCCTCGGGTTTCAAAATCCTTGGATTTCTGGCGCTTACCTAGTTGCTCTCGGGTTGCTAGGAGTGCACTTGTTCCATGCTATTCAGAGTTTATTTCAAACCTTTGGCTTTCATCATGAAAGTTATCTTGCATTTATTCGAGTATTTTCAATTGGTTTAAGCATGATCCTTACGTTAGGTCTGGCCTCTATTCCTTTGTCGGTCTTGTTTGGTTTTCTGACGGTTTCTACAGGGAGTGGAGGATGAGTATAATCTTGGATGCAAAAATCCCTCGAGGTGATCTAGAAGATAAGTGGGATAATCATAAATTTGATTCGAAGCTGATTAGCCCTGCTAACAAACGAAAATATAAAGTCATTGTTGTTGGCTCGGGCTTAGCAGGGGCATCTGCTGCTGCTAGTTTGGGGGAGTTAGGCTACCAAGTTGATTGCTTTTGCATTCAAGATAGTCCGCGCCGTGCCCATTCAATTGCTGCACAAGGTGGGATTAACGCTGCAAAAAACTATCATAACGATGGTGATAGCGTCATGCGCCTATTTTATGACACGATCAAAGGGGGCGATTTCCGTGCGCGTGAGGCGAACGTTTATCGTTTAGCGCAAGTCAGTAATCAAATTATTGATCACTGTGTTGCTCAAGGAGTGCCTTTTGCTCGTGAGTATGGCGGGCTATTGGATAATCGCTCGTTTGGCGGCTCATTGGTGTCACGTACTTTTTATGCGCGAGGACAAACAGGTCAGCAGCTATTGCTAGGCGCCTATGGGGCATTGAACCGTCAAATTAGTGCTGGAAAGGTTAAAATTCATGCTCGTCAAGAAATGTTGGACTTAGTCCTTGTTGACGGCAAAGCGAAAGGCATTGTTGTACGTAATTTAGTGACGGGTGCAATAGAGCGTTATGCAGGACATGCTGTGGTACTGGCAACGGGTGGCTATAGTAATGCATTTTACCTTTCGACCAATGCGGTGAATTCGAATGCCACAGCGATTTTTAGGGCCCATAAAAAAGGTGCATTGTTTGCTAATCCTTGTTTTACTCAAATTCACCCAACCTGTATTCCCATTCACCATGAGCGCCAGTCAAAGCTCACTTTGATGTCTGAGTAGCTGCGTAATGATGGCCGCATTTGGGTGCCAAAGTCTGCTGATGAAAAGCGTGACGCTAACAATATACCTGAAAATGAACGCGACTATTATCTGGAACGACTGTATCCGGCCTATGGTAATTTGTCACCTCGTGATATTGCTTCAAGAGCCGCGAAACAAGTGTGTGATAATGGTCTAGGCGTAGGGCCAACCGGGCATGGTGTTTATTTGGATTTCCAGCAGGCTATTGAGCGTATTGGCTCTTCAAAAGTAAAAGACCTGTATGGTAATTTATTTTCAATGTATGGAAAAATCACAGGAGAAGACCCTTATAAAGCGCCGATGCGGATTTATCCTGCACCTCACTATACAATGGGAGGACTGTGGGTTGATTATAATTTAATGACAACCATCCCTGGATTATACGCCATTGGTGAGGCGAATTTTTCAGATCATGGGGCCAATCGCTTAGGCGCTAGTGCGCTCATGCAAGGTTTAGCGGACGGTTATTTTGTGTTACCGCAAACGATTAGTCACTACCTCGCTACCGAATCTCATGAAAAAATTGATACCAATATTGATGCTTTTGCATCGGTTGAAAATGAAGCTGAGGCCTCAATTGAACGGTTAATGGCGATTGGAGGAAAACGATCCATTGATTCGTTTCATCGAGAACTGGGATATTTGATGTGGAATCATTGTGGAATGTCTCGGAACAAGGCGGGTTTAGAATTGGCTCTAAAACAAATTCCGGCGCTGAGAGAAGAGTTCTGGCAGTCAATTTGTGTTTGCGGGAATGATGAAACGTTGAATGTTTCGCTAGAAAAAGCCGGGCGGGTGGCAGATTTTATGGATCTTGCTGAAACCATGTGTCGTGATGCTCTAATGCGGGAAGAGTCTTGTGGTGCACATTTTCGAGAAGAGCATCAAGCCGCTGATGGTGAAGCGAAAAGAAACGATGAAGATTTTTTACACGTCGCAGCATGGGAATATCAAGGTGAAAAAAAAGCACCAACATTGCATAAGGAAAAATTAGATTTTGACCAAGTACCGTTAACCGGGAGGAGTTACAAATGAACTTCACCTTACATATTTGGCGTCAAAAAGATGTGCACGATCAGGGCAAAATGGTCACTTATTCACTCGCTGATATTGATGTGAATATGTCCTTTCTTGAAATGTTAGATACCTTAAATGAAGGGCTCATTACACAAGGCGAAGAACCAATCGCATTTGATCATGACTGTCGGGAAGGCATTTGTGGCGCATGCTCTTTGGTGATTAATGGCATTCCTCATGGCCCAAATCAAGCGACCACCACTTGCCAACTTTATATGCGTCACTTTAATGATGGACAAGAAATTTACATTGAGCCTTGGCGAGCCAATGCCTTTCCAGTGATCCGAGACCTTGTGGTTGATCGCAGCGCGTTGGATCGGGTTTCTCAAGCCAGCGGTTATATCTCCGTGAATACAGGGTCAGCGCCAGATGCCAATACAATTCCCATTGATAAAAAGCATGCAGACTTGGCTTTTCAGGCCGCCTCGTGTTTAGGTTGTGGTGCTTGTGTGGCGGTGTGTGAAAATGCCTCTGCAATGCTTTATGTTGCCGCTAAAGTGGCTCAGTTTGCCTTAATACCCCAAGGTCAACCTGAAAGAACCCACCGTGTCATTTCAATGGTTGAAGCGATGGATAAGGAAGGTTTCGGAAATTGTAGTAACAACTATGATTGTGCCGTAGTGTGTCCACAAGAAATTCCTATTCAGTTTATTGCTCAATTGAATCGAGAGTTTTTTCATGCGGCACTCACCAGCTCCGAATTTGCACAACCACCTCACCCTTTAGAGCATGAAGAGTAGTGCTGGCTTTTGAAGTGTGAGTATTCCATGGTGTCCGGGTAAAGCAGTCATGTTTTACAAGGCATAGTTTTTAGCGTTAGATTTTATCATCAAGTGGTTAGTGAGGAGCAGAAACAATGAAACATATTGTCATTCTAGGCGCGGGTACAGGTGGTGTTCTGGTGGCTAATACGCTGCGGAGTGAATTAAACCTGAAAGAATGGCAAATCACCATTATCGATAAATCGGACCAACACTTTTACCAGCCTGGTTTGCTGTTTATTCCATTTAAGCTGTATGGGTATGACAAAATAGATGATATCGCCCGCCCGATTAAAAAACCTTTGCCAGATGATATTCACTTCGTTAAAGCAGATATTAACCTCATTGATCATGAGAAACAGACAGTTGAAACATCAGAGGGTGATTACGTCTATGACTGGCTGATTACTTCGTTAGGCTGTCAGGCGACAGCAAGTGCAGTTGAAGGGTTAGCTAAGTCTATGGGCAATGATGTGTTCACTTTTTATCAACCGGACAGCGCCGTTGCTTTTCAACAGCCACTGGAGGATCTGAAAGAAGGGCGCTTACTGATCAATATTGCAGAAATGCCGATTAAATGTCCGGTGGCCCCTATCGAATTTGCTTTTCTTGCGGATTACTTTTATACGCTCAAAGGGGTTAGAGATAATATCGATATTTCCCTTGTTACGCCTTACAGTGGTGCGTTTACCAAGCCAGTTGCGAATAAAATTTTATCAAAAACTGCACGTGAAAAACGCATTAATGTGGTGCCCAATTTTTCTCTAGGCAGAGTGGATGGTGATAACAAAACCATCCATTCCTTTGAAGGGAGTAGCTTGGATTATGATTTACTGTGCTCTATTCCCCCAAATTTAGGCCCTGAAGTCGCTGATACTTCCGACTTAGGTGACGGTACTGGTTATTTCCTTACCGACCCAAGGACACTTAAATCTAGAAAGGCTGAACGTGTATTTGTATTAGGCGACAATTCCAATGTTTCAACTTCTAAAGCGGGGTCTGTTGCCCACTTTGAAGCTGAAACGGTGGTTAATAACCTGTTGAGAGAGATACGTGGAGAGCAAGTGTTGCAATCATTTGATGGCCATGCGAACTGCTTTATTGAGACGGGGCACCATAAAGCTATGTTACTGGATTTTAATTATGATGTTGAACCTGTTCCAGGTGCATTTCCTACACCGGGTATTGGGCCTTTCAGTTTACTGGAGGAAAGTTATTTAAATCACATGGGTAAGATGACGTTTGATTGGGTGTATTGGCACATGCTATTACCAGGTTACTTAGGCAATATGCCTTTAATGACCGCGCATATGAACCTCATGGGCAAAGATATTCATCAGATGGCGCCTATTCGTCGGGCACGATCTATGTATGTAAAAGACCTGATGACAACCACTGTGGTCACGATTGAACAAGGCCGATCATTGGCCGATGCAGCTAATTTGATGTCTAAACACGATATTAGTGGTTTACCAGTGGTAGGGCCAGACAAAAAACTGGTTGGCATTTTGACTGAAGCGGATTTTCTTTCTGCCATGAATGTTGATGCTCACCCAACGCTGGTTGATTTTTTTCAAACGATCATTCTGCGTCGTAGAGCGAAGAAAAATATGGGGTCAATCGTTGATGATCTGATGACCAAAAAACCGATAACGCTGAAAGCAAATGATATGTTGCAGCGTGCTATAGAAATGATGGATCGTAATAAAATAAAACGAATTGTGATTACCAATGAAGAGAGCCTGGTACAAGGCATTATTTCTCGTGCTGATTTACCAAAGCTATTTTTAATGAAAGGGTAATAGCGCATTGTTATAGAATAGTACTTACTGATGATGAAAAGGTACCCGGTCGACGTATGATACAGCATCACGAAAAGCGAATTGTAAAATGCGCGCCTGAAACGATGTTTAACACCATCCTTGATGTAGAGTCATACCCCAAGTTTGTGTTTGGCTGTCGCTATGTGCAAATACGCTCAAGGGGAGAAAACCAGTTAGTGGTTGATCAGCGGTTTAGGCTGGGGCCAATATCATTGAGTTTTGCTTCACGAGCAGTTTATCATCATTCTGAAGAGGTGATTATTCAAGCGATTGACGGCCCTTTTCGTGCGTTAGAGGTTAGCTGGAAGCTTGCTCAGAGTGGCTCTTCGGAGTGTGCGGTGGAATTAAATATGCAGGTTGATTTTTCAACCTTTTTACTGCGACGAATGATAAGCCCTTTGTTATCGGTATCTAGTCGCAATATTATCTCATTATTTGAACAGCGTGCTCGGTTTAATACATTGAATGAGCGCAGTTAAAGGGAGGCTGGTGCGGGGTCAATCAAACGCTGAACTCGAGAAATGAGTTTGTTCTCAAGGCCAACCCCAACAGTACTTTCTGGTTTTTCTGATACTGTTTTTCTAAATTTGATATCCGTATCTGCACATTATCAAACCCACGGCGATTATCTTCAGTATCCATTGGCCAGATTATTGCCTTGCGACATTGGCAGCTTCCAGTTTATCTGAGATTTCAGGATACTGTTTAGCAATATCTAAAACGTCCTTACGTGTTAGTCGTAACAAACCACAAGCATGTAATGCCACCACCGTTGCCGACCGGACGTGTTCACCCAACAACGCTTTATCTCCAAAAAAATCGCCTTCATCCAATTCTGCGATGACCTGAACCTCGTCGCCTTTTTGTTTAGTGACCACAACGCGACCAAAAGAAATGACATAAAGAGAGTCACCTTTTTCCCCTTCGGCGATAATGGTGTCATCGGTTAAAAAATTCACGACGCGACTATGCGCGGCAATTTCCTCAATCGCTTGTTGACTTAAGGCGCTAAATAACGGCACCATTGCCACCAGTTCTTTTGCCTCAAGCTCGTGTTTTGGTGCAGTAAGCAGCGGCAAACTGGCAATCGCTTGCTGAATCCTCTGGTCAATTTGGCCTTTAGGTTTTGCGCTAATTTTACCCTCTCGCGCTTCCTCGTCCACTTCCATTAAAATATTTTCTAATACCGCACGGCTGGAGAGTTGCAGCTCAAAATTTTGATAAAATTCGGGGAAGTCATCTCTCAACTCGGAAATATTGGCCCTAAAGATTCCCTGACGTTGTAGATAATGTGCCTCCATCATTTTCACTTGAGCTTCATCAAAGCCTGCTTCACGAACATTCTTTAATGCCGCATCACACATCAAAAGATGGGCAACATCTTTAATCAAGTGATGGGATAATCGTCTATTTTGGTAACGAGATAACAGTGATGATGCCCAGTCTTTTTCTCTCAGCCAACCGATAATAGAGCTCTCTAAACGCAAAAATGGATTTTGCATACGCTTCGCCTGAGCATTAGACGTTCGGCGTTGTGGATGTTCGATATGGTCTTTCGCCCGAGTGACTTCACCACAAAGGTCTAAATATGTATAACTAGGTAAAACGCCAGAAAGGTATAAACTATTCAACGATTTTAGCTCAGTTTGAATATTCTCCAACTTATTCCGTCGCACTTTTTGGCTTTCTGGCACCTCAACAGGCGTTTGCTCTAAAACGGGTTTCAATTGCTTAAGAATTTTTTGATAACTGGCTTTCGACAACAAACCTGCATGACGAAAATCTTCCAGTGCACGGTCAATATGTTTTTCAGCACGATCCAAACTCTTATTCAGTGCCAATTTTTCATCTTGCGTTAACCGATTGATTCCTAACATCCTGATTAAAGGACGGATGGTGGGTGCGTTCACTAATAAAGTAAACATCACGACACCTAACGTGAGGTCAAGCAAAAGCTCACGACCCGGCAACTCTAGAGGGATCGACAAGACAATGGCAATCGCTAAACCGCCCTTTAACCCTCCCCACCACATAATGTGTCGTTCACCCAATGTCACTTTTGGCAACTTAAACACCCGTGTTGCGGAAGGAACTAAAGTGTAAATCATACTGGCTCTTGCTGCTGTGATGAGTAAAACAGCAAACAAGATATAGTGAATATTATTCACCATACTGGTTAAATTTGCAGCCATTCCAATCATGATAAAAAGCAGCGTATTGCAAACCATGGACAAAAATTCCCACACTTCCCGTAATGCCTCAACGGTACTCTCAGGTAAACGCGGCACACCAATAAACCCTAGTGTCACCGCAGCACCTACAACTGCCATTACGCCCGACAAATGCAAACTGTGCTCTGCCACAATAAAGCTGCTATAAGCTAACACCATGGACATGACAAGCGTTGCACTGGTGCCAGCATGTAACCGGCTCATAATCCAGGAAATAACCAGACCAAAACCAATACCCACGAACAATCCACCTAAAAACACCTTTAAAAACTCAAGCACTGCTATGCCTGCAGCCCCAAAACTTAATCCTCCATACAATGCAATGCCGACCAAAATATTGAAAATCACAATCGCCGTGGCATCGTTTAGCAGCGACTCTCCCTCGACCAATACGGTCAACCGCATGGGCGTTCCTAACTCTTTAAATAAAGCCACGACCGCCACTGGGTCTGTCGCAGAAATTAACGCGCCGAAAATCAGTGCAACGGGTAATTCAACGGGTAAAACAAGCCACATCCCAAGCCCTACTACGCCAGTAGAAAATATCAACGCGGGCACCGCTAACGCCAGCACAGGTGCGATATCCTTAATCAGTTGCCTCGCATTGAGATTAAAGCCAGATTCAAAAATAAGTGTGGGTAAAAAGAGAAAAAGCACAATATCGGGAGTCAGCTCAAAATGAGCTAAGGGTTCAAGCGCATGGACTCGACCCGAGAGTTCGGTCAATATCACCCCGACCAGTACCAATAGTACCGTATAAGGGATAGGCAGTTTTCTAAACACCCCAGCTACTATCATTCCAATCGCCAGTAAAAACATAATCACTAAAACGGTTTCAGACAAAGGCATAGGCCACCTCGGCTTTTAATCGATAAAATAAATGATGAAACAATGTGTATCTAAGAGCTCGAAAAAGAAAATTATGGGATAATTAGAGCTTAGTCGTTAGAGGTAAATGCTCCAAGGTGTAGCCGTGTCCAACGAGAAATGAGTCTGAAGGGCTAAGTTGATTCTAACAGGGTATGAGTCTAAAACAATGGGGAGCCTTGTCCAATGAGGAATGAGTCTGAAGCGATGAGTTATTTCCAGTGAGAAGTGAGCCTAAAGAAATGGAGTGATAAGCGAAAAAACGTTCATGATTAAGGAATGAATACAATCATGAAACTCGAAGAATTACAGTCA
>JABHGC010000023.1 GCA_018672285.1 Methylococcales bacterium | reverse complement strand
CCCAATCAATTGAAGATGCAGGTGGGGAACCTGCAACTAAAGCAGCATTATTAGACGTAGGAACCATAGTAATTGTACCAGCACCTGCTGGAGCTAAGTACGTAATAGTAATTGTACCATCAACACCAATAACAACACCGCCCACAGACGCAGTCGCTGATGGTGCATTAAAACCAGATGCCAAAGCTGATGCAGTAGATGCGTTCTCAGACACCGTAACTTTAGCAGAGGATGCCAAGCTTAAACCTTCTGTTACTCGAGCACGAACGGTATAATCCTGATAAGCAGGCAATGCAATCGCCGCCAAAATACCGATAATCGCAACAACGATCATTAATTCGATTAATGTAAAACCAGCTTGGGCACGTTTTTGTATATTCATTAATTCTCTCCTAGAGAAATGGTTTGGTAAAAATTATTTTGTCTTGCTGAGAACTACTAAGCACATATAATGCCAAATCCTCCCACACTTAACGAAATCTCAGTTACCGTTTAAATAACGCTAGATAAACAACAACTAATGCATACAGCATAGATGAGATCTTCCATTCGTCAAGGGTCGATACAGCCTCATTTTTCATGACAAAAAAAGGCCAAAAGTGACCATTTTTGTCACCCCAATAAAACACAATTTGTAATAGTGAGTCTTTACACCCTATTACAGTTTTCCCTTCTATTAACTTAAATAGTGACTATGCTTAAGAAGATTAATAACCAATGTCAAAAAGAGAAAAATGACCACAGCTAACGCACCAGTACATCTTAGCGGACTTGCTCTACGACTCATCCGTGATGAACTAATTACAGAAGAAGATGCTAAGGCAGCAACCCAAGCTGCCTTTAAGGAGAAAACCCCTTTTGTTTCGCACTTAGTGAAACAAAGCATTATTGGCGCGCGTGAAATTGGTTATGCCGCCTCACAAGAGTTTGGCGCCCCACTGTTTGACCTTGAGGCTATGGAGTTTGATGGCGAAGTCACCTCGCTCGTCAAAGAAGAGCTCATTATCAAGCACCACGCCCTCCCTTTATATAAGAGGGGTACGCGATTATTTGTTGCTGTTTCAGACCCAACCAATTTACAAGCGCTCGATGAGATTAAGTTCCATACCAACCTAGCGACTGAAACTGTTTTAGTGGAAGAAGATAAGCTCATTAAGTTTATCGAAAAGCAGCTGGAAGCCACTAACACAACCATGTCAGACATGTTAGATGATGACTTGGAAAACCTAGAGCTAGATGAACATGACCCTAACGCAGGCGGTATGGAGGCATCAGAAGCCGATATTGATGACGCCCCAGTGGTTAAGTTTGTCAACAAAGTGCTGCTTGATGCCATTAACAAAGGCGCGTCAGACATCCATTTTGAACCTTATGAAAAAGTATTCAGGGTTCGCTTTAGGCAAGATGGCATTTTATCGGAGATCGCAAGCCCACCGATCAATCTAGCCATGCGGATCACCGCGAGGCTAAAAGTGATGTCCCGAATGGATATTGCTGAACGCCGCGTCCCTCAAGATGGCCGCATAAAAATGAAGGTATCTAAAAGGCGCGCCATTGATTTCAGGGTAAACTCATGCCCAACGCTTTACGGGGAAAAAATAGTATTACGAATTTTAGATCCAACCAGCGCTCAAATTGGTATTGAGCAGCTTGGCTTTGAAGAGGTACAGCAGAAACAATTTATTGATGCGATCAATAAACCTTACGGCATGATTTTAGTTACAGGCCCGACGGGTAGCGGAAAAACGGTATCACTCTATACCGGTTTAAACATGATTAATTCCCCGGACGTTAATATCTCAACAGCAGAAGATCCTGTGGAAATCAACGTACAGGGCATCAACCAATGTAACATGAACGTGAAGCAAGGCCTGACTTTTGCTGAAGCTTTACGCGCCTTTTTACGCCAAGACCCTGATATCATCATGGTTGGTGAGATACGTGATTTAGAAACCGCAGAAATATCCATTAAGGCAGCCCAAACCGGTCATCTGGTTTTATCGACCTTACATACCAATGATGCCCCCCAAACATTGACCCGACTGGCAAATATGGGTATACCCCCTTTTAACATTGCCTCTTCTGTCTCTTTAATTATGGCGCAACGTTTAGCCAGAAGACTGTGCCCAAAATGTAAAGCCGTTGTTGACGTCCCTAAAGAAGCGCTCTTGGAAGAGGGTTTTATAGAAGGTGAGCTGGATGACTTAACGATTTATGGCCCCGTTGGCTGTGATGCTTGCACCTCAGGCTACAAAGGGCGTGTTGGTATTTACCAAGTGATGCCAATATCCGAAGCAATGGGTAGAATCATCATGGAAAATGGCAACTCGATGCAACTTGCTGACCAAGCAAAACTCGAAGGTATTAATGATTTAAGAGCCTCAGGGTTAAATAAAATCCGCTTTGGCTTTACCAGTATTGAAGAAATTAACCGTGTGACCAAGGAATAAGTGTTATGGCCAAATCCGCAGCTCAATATGATGTCTTTACATGGGAAGGCATGGATAAAAAGGGCGCCAAAATCAAAGGGGAAACCCGAGCTGGCTCTCTCAATCTAGCCAAAGCTGAATTACGCCGCCAAGGTATTGCGGCCAACAAAGTTCGAAAAAAAGCCAAACCTTTATTTGCTGCTCGTAAGAAAAAAATCACCACTAAAGACATCGCTGTTTTCAGCCGCCAGTTAGCTACAATGATGTCCGCTGGCGTGCCATTAGTACAATCCTTTGACATCGTGGGTAAAGGGCATGAAAACCCGAGCATGGCTGAACTCATTATGGCCATTAAAGCCGATATTGAGGGGGGTGAAACTTTAGCCAATGCCCTTAACAAACACCCTCTCTACTTTGACGCCCTCTTTTGTAACTTAGTGAAAGCAGGCGAAGCAGCTGGTGTGCTCGAAACATTATTGCACCGTATTGCAGAGTACAAAGAAAAGACTGAGTCTCTCAAAGCCAAAATCAAAAAAGCGATGTTTTACCCTGCTGCGGTCATGGTGGTGGCTTTCATCGTAACTGCAATCCTACTTATTTTTGTAGTACCGCAATTTGCCCAAGTGTTCTCAAGTTTTGGTGGTGATTTACCCGCCTTCACCTTATTTGTACTCGGTATTTCTGAGTATATGCAAGCAAACTGGTGGCTCGTCTTTGGTATTATTGGCGGTACCATTTATGGAATTATTGAGGCCAAACGTAGAAGCCGTAAATTTGCGGCTCAATTTGATAAAATGCTACTCCATCTACCCATCATTGGTGACATTTTACATAAATCGGCCATCTCTCGTTTTGCACGGACATTATCAACCATGTTTGCAGCCGGTGTCCCGCTTGTGGAGGCCATGGACTCTGTTGCTGGCGCAACGGGCAACATCGTCTATTCTCAAGCTGTTGTGGTTATGCGAGAAAAAGTAGCCACAGGCCAACAGCTACAATTGGCCATGCAACAAGCCGATTTATTCCCTAATATGGTTGTACAGATGGTGGCCATTGGTGAGGAGTCCGGTTCTCTGGACCAGATGCTCGGTAAAGTGGCTGACTTTTATGAAGAAGAAGTGGATAACGCGGTAGACTCTATGAGTAGCTTACTAGAGCCTTTAATTATGGCCGTGCTTGGTGTCTTAATTGGTGGACTGGTTATCGCGATGTACTTACCGATCTTCAAATTGGGCGGCGTTGTTTAAGAACGCCCCAGATTAAAGGCTCATTTAGCCCATGAGCCTTTAATCTGTTTTTAACGATATTCACCTCCTAAATATCACTTTAACACCCACCTTCATGAGTCATTCGCCAAATGGTTATCATTGAATATTTCCAGCAGTTCCCTACCAGCTATTTAGTTTTTGTCACGCTTTTCAGCTTGCTTGTCGGCAGCTTTCTTAATGTGGTGATTTATCGCCTCCCAGTGATGATGGAGCGAGATTGGAAAAAACAATGCATTGAATTATTGTCTGAAGATAAAGGTTGCCAGTGCACACCTCCTGACAAACCTGAAAAGCCATTTAACCTTAATGTACCACGCTCAACCTGCCCTAGCTGCGGACATAAAATTACCGCATTAGAAAATATCCCTTTGGTTAGCTATTTTTTCTTACTCAAAGGTAAGTGCTCTGGCTGTAAAACGCCCATTAGCTTACGCTACCCCATCATAGAATTTACAACCGCTTTACTCTCTTTGTTAGTGGCTTGGAAGTTTGGTGTATCTTGGGTTGCGTTGTTTGGCATACTGCTCACCTGGGCTTTAATCAGCTTGACCATGATTGATTTTGACACCATGTTACTACCCGACGACATCACCCTACCTTTTTTATGGATAGGTTTGTTGTTAGGGGTATTTGGTATTTTTACAGACCTACAATCTAGCGTTATTGGTGCGATGGTCGGCTACATGAGCCTTTGGAGCGTATATCAAGTATTCAAGTTAGTCACAGGCAAGGAAGGGATGGGGTATGGTGACTTTAAACTACTCGCTGTTTTTGGCGCTTGGTTTGGCTACCAGTATATATTGCTCATCATCGTTCTTTCCTCTTTTGTAGGGGCAGCTGTGGGTATTACTTTAATACTTACCTTGGGCCGAGATAAAAATATCCCTATCCCATTTGGCCCTTATCTCGCAGCAGCAGGCTGGATCAGCATGATGTTTGGCAATGAGTTGATGGATTTTTATTTCAAGACAATGCTTTAAATTTGGTTTACCGGAAAGAAAGCCCCTCTATCAGCAACACATTATGACCGCTCTCTCGCCAACCGCCCCCCAAAGGCCAATATAATAAGCACCAGTATTATTACCGGGGCATTCCCCCACAAAGCATATCCGGTTAGCCCTGCGCGAGCCTTTACAGTGGCCGTTAAAACATCTCGCTTAAAGGAGGCTAACTGCTGCTGGATACTGCCATCTGGGTTTATAACTGCGGAAATACCCGTATTTGTATTCCTCAGCAATGTACGCCCTGATTCTAACGCTCTCATTTGTGCCATTTGTAGATGCTGAGGTGCTGCTAACGACTCTCCAAACCAGGCATCATTACTGACATTAACCAACAACTGAGCTTCAGGTAAAGCCGAAATAATCTCTTCACCAAAAGCATCTTCATAACAAATACTCATTGCAATGGGTATATTCTTGATATGAAATAAAGGCTGCTGATCACCACCACCTGCAAAATGCGCCATCGGAATTTTTAGCGCTTTAAGCAAATTACCCAAAATAGATTCGAAAGGCATAAACTCACCAAAGGGCACTAAATGCACTTTATGATAAAACTGCAAAGGATGGTCACCAAATGCAACCATACTATTGTAATAGTGCTCACCTTCCCCTATCGGCACACCAGCAATGATCGTTGTATGGTGTGCTTTGGCTTTTTTGGCCAAAGGCAGAATATAAGGCTCTTTAACGGACTGATATAAAATGGGCATTGCGGTTTCAGGCCATAGAATTAAGTCACTATCCCAATGCTGTTCAGTTAACCGGTGATACATCTGTAGAGTTGGTCGTAACTCTTCACTTAACCATTTCCGGTCTTGAGTGATATTACCTTGGATCATGCTCACCCTAAGACTATCTCCTGTTTCTTCTGTTTGAGATAGAGCAAAATATTGCCCCAGAAAGCCAATCATTAGCAAGCCAGCTAAAAGACCACTGGCCAACAGCCTTTGAGATTTCACCAGCAATGCAAGGGAACCTGCCATTAAAGCCAGAACATAACTGACACCATAAACACCAAAATAAGCCGCATAGCCTGATATAACCGTGTCTATTTGGCTGTAACCGGCGACAAGCCAGGGGAAACCGGTGAATAACCAACCTCTCAGCCATTCAACCAGCACCCACAACGCAGGAAACACAAGTAACATCGCAACCGATTTAGGCGCCATCAATTGACGAGCAAGCCACCCAAGCACCAAGAAATAAACAGCCAATACCGCTGCAAATGCCATGGTAATCAGAACCGCCAGCCACGCCCACACACCTGAGAAGTCATGAATGCTAACATAAACCCAAGAGGTGCCCACACCAAACAAGCCAAAGCCAAATAACCAGCCCTGCCATAGGGATCGCTCAGGAACGTAAAACCACAATGAGAAGAGTGTGGCCATTGAAATAATGACCAATGGGTATAAATCAAAGGGGGCAAAAGCCAATGGATACAAGGCACCCGCTAATAATGCTAGAACATCTAGCAACCAATATCGTTTTTTTTGAGGAATCATTCTTGAATAATAAACAGTTTAAACAAATACGTTCGCCGTAAATCTGCTCTCAACACTTCAAACTGATAATGGCCAATATGAATTTTTTCACCACGCTCTGGCACATGACCAAATTCATTCATCACAACTCCGCCAATGGTATCAAACCCTTTTGAGTCGACGGCTTGTTTAAAGTACTCATTGAACTCATCAATCGGGGTAAGAGATTTAATGGTGTATTCATTGTCACCATGATCCAAAATGTAACCATCGTCTTCTAAATCATGCTCGTCTTCAATCTCACCTACAATTTGCTCTAGCACATCTTCAATCGTCACTAAGCCAGAAGCCGCACCATACTCATCCACAACGATGGCCATGTGGTTATGGCTACTTTGAAAGGTTTTTAATAAGGCATCTAGAGATTTACTTTCTGGAACAAAAATGGCCGGACGCATGACGTCTCGGATTTTAAACGATTCTTTTTCGGTATCAATACAATACCCCAGCAAGTCTTTGGCAATTAAGATACCAACAACTTCCGCTCGGTCATCAATGTAGACAGGGAACCTAGAGTGCGTCGACTCAATAACATCTTTGAATATTGATTCAGCAGGCCCATCTCGTGTCACCATCACCATTTGTGATCTAGGGATCATGATATCCCTCACTTGCATGGCAGAAACTTGTAAAACACCTTCCACCATCGCCAATGCATGTGAATTTAATAAGCTGCGCTCTTGGGCGTTACGAAGTACGCCTAAAAGCTCAGTTTTATCTTTCGGTTCAGCAAAAAACATTTGACTCATTCGCTGAACCCAGGATATCGACGGGTCTGGTTGTGAACTCATGCTTAAATCTCCTGGTATGGGTTGGCATAACCCAGCTTGGCCAACAACATAATCTCTAGAGGCTCCATAATATTGGCTTGTTCATCAGTAACATGATCGTATCCTAATAAATGTAAGGTACCATGTACAACCATATGTGCCCAATGGGATGTTAGTGGTTTATTTTGCGCCAGAGCTTCTTGCTCAACCACACTTGGGCAAATGACCAAATCCCCGAGTAAATAACAGTCAGGGACTCCCTCTGGCACCTCAAATGGAAAGGAAAGCACGTTCGTTGCTTTATCTTTATGCCGATAGGTCTGGTTAAGCTCGCGGATTTCCTCTGCATCAACAAGCCGAATACTCATCTCCGCATTTTTTTGTCCTTGTAAGGCCAAAGTGACCCACTCGGTAAATTGAGACTCACTGGGGGCAACTTCTTTAGTCACGACTTGTACATCAACTTCAATAACCATTACTGGTTTTGATCTTCATGGTCTTCATAAGCCCGTACTATTTTTTGTACTAGAGGATGACGAATCACATCGCGTGTTTTAAAATGCGTAAAGCCAATGCCTTCAACATTATCCAATACCGTTTGAACTTGTTTCAAACCTGATGGAATTGATTTAGGCAAATCAATTTGGGTGACATCTCCGGTCACAACCGCTTTAGATCCAAAGCCAATTCGGGTTAGAAACATTTTCATCTGCTCAACACTGGTATTTTGCGCTTCATCCAGTATCACAAAGGCTTCATTTAAGGTCCGCCCTCGCATGTAGGCTAATGGTGCCACTTCGATCACATTGCGCTCCATCAATGCCATTACCTGATCAAACCCCAACATTTCATATAAAGCGTCATAAAGAGGCCGCAAATAGGGGTCAATTTTTTGAGCGAGATCACCGGGCAAAAAGCCCAACTTTTCCCCCGCCTCAACGGCAGGGCGTGTGAGCACTAATCGGCGCACTTGGTTTTTTTCAAGCGCATCTATCGCGCACGCAACAGCCAAATATGTTTTACCGGTACCTGCAGGCCCTATACCAAAATTAATGTCATTTTTGAGAATACTTTTAAGGTACTGCTTCTGGTTGATCCCCCGACCTCGTATACGATTACGCCGAGTGGTAATAATCACCTCTTCACCAATGTCGATACCAGAGTTGTCATCAGCTCCTATTTCTTGCAGAAATAAGTGTACTTGCGCTGGCGTAATGACCTCTTGCTTGGTGTGCTCGTATATATTAAGCAGCAATGCTTTTGTCTTGTTTTGGAGGGCTTTATCTCCTGATATTTCAAATGATGCGCCTCGATTACGTATCTCCACCCCGACTCTCTGCTCGATCATCCGTAAATGTTCGTCAAACTGGCCACACAAGTTGGCTAATCTTAAATTGTCCTGAGGCTCTAATTCAAAAACACCTTCGTTGGTACTTTCAGTCTTCACACCCACGATAAATCCTTTTCATTGCATGTTAAACACAGTTTATCCGAAATTGTTTTTAAATGGGTTAATTTAGTGGAACACAGATCACAAAAAAGGGAAATTTTCCCCTCTGTGGTTACTCTTGCACTAGCTCAGCCCTTAATGAATTTGGCAATGCCTCAGTCACCACAACGTTCACAAACTGGTGTACTAAATTCATGTCGCCCTCTAAATTGACCACGCGGTTATTTTCAGTTCGACCCGAAAGCCTATTCGGGTCTTTCTTTGAAGGGCCTTCAATTAAGACGCGTTGAGTTGTTCCCACCATTTTCCGGCTGATGACTTGTGCATTGTTCTGAATTTTTTCTTGTAACACTTTTAATCGTGCTTTCTTAACCTCTACGCTCACATCATCTGGCATATCTGAGGCGGGTGTTCCAGGTCTTGGGCTATAAATAAAGCTATAGGAGTGGTCAAAACCTATTTCATCAATTAAGTCGAGTGTTTGCTGGAAGTCTTCATCCGTCTCCCCCGGGAAGCCGATAATGAAATCGGAGGATAAGGTCAGGTCTGGCCTCGCTTTCATCAGTCTGCGTATTTTTTGTTTATACTCAAGCGCTGTATGCCCTCGTTTCATCATGGTTAAAATACGGTCACAACCAGATTGAATGGGTAAATGCACAAAACTGACCAATTTTGGTTCTTCTGCAAAAGCATCAATGAGTGAGTCTGAAAATTCGACGGGGTGCGACGTTAAAAACCGGATTCGCTCGACAGTTTCAATTGCCGCGACGTAATGAATGAGTAGTGCTAGATCTGCAGTGTCACCATCATGCATTGGTCCTCGGTAAGCATTCACATTTTGCCCCAACAAAATGATTTCTTTCACACCTTGCTCAGCTAGCTTTGCAATTTCTGCAAGCACATCATCAAATGGACGGCTCACTTCTTCCCCGCGGGTGTAGGGCACCACACAGAATGTACAATATTTGCTGCAACCTTCCATGATGGAAACAAATGCAGTGACACCAGACGCTTTAGGTTCTGGGAGACGATCAAATTTTTCAATTTCAGGGAAGGAGACATCAATCACAGGTTTATGCTTTTCAGCAATGGTATCGAGCATCTCTGGCAAGCGGTGCAAAGTTTGGGGGCCAAATACCATATCGACATAGGGTGCTCTTTTTCGAATCAAATCCCCTTCTTGGCTTGCAACACACCCACCAACACCAATTACAACGTGTGGTTTCTTCGCTTTGATATCACGCCAGCGCCCTAAGAATGAAAAGACTTTCTCTTGCGCCCTTTCCCTTACAGAACAAGTATTTAGCAATAAAACATCCGCATCTTCGGGTTTATCAACACGAGTCAATTGATGGGTTTCTGCCAGTAAGTCTGCCATTTTGTCTGAGTCGTATACGTTCATTTGGCAACCAAATGTTTGTATATACAATGTCTGATGCATGGGGCAAACCTCAACTTGTTTGTAACGGAATATTTAGCCGCGCATTTTACCTGCAATTGCAGAATATAACCATCTTAGCTATTTCTGCTTTTTTGCTGGGTTTCTTTTGTCATAGAAAAGCATTGTTTAGATGAGCTTTTGAGAAGTTAAAAATTTTTGCCTATTGCGAAGCAGACTGCGACTAACATTTGTTTTGGGCTTTGCCTGTTTAAATGAATCCTACTGTTTGTCTTTTTTTCAGCCCTTCCGAACAACGGCTAAGCCCAAAAAAAATTAATCACACTCTACTTTATGACCTTCTGCGGGCGCGCTCTAAAACGACTGGTCTAGCGCAGGTGTTACTCTGTTTTTTTAGCTTCAAGCGTATAAGGCCAAACCACTACACAGATTAGTAGACAGAAGGGGGATATTTTTTTTCAGCGGATGAATCTAAGAGGACGGGAACGATATAGATATAAAATGATTCAATCGTGAAAACCAGCCGCTGAAAAAAATCATACCCCTCTTGTGACAGCAACGAAAAGCATGCCCCACATTTAACCAAGACACAACTTCAACGCTTGCAACCAATCCGGACAACGCAAACCAAAAGTATCCGCCAACTTGTCACCCGACATAACGGAATACAAAGGACGTGATGCCGGCGTTGGGTAATCGACTGTTTTTATAGATGAAAGGTCGCACTCAAGACCGGACAAGTCTCGAATGGCAGCTGCAAACTCAAACCAACTCGCCTGCCCTTCACAACTTAAATGATACACACCATTAGTCTCGGGCAAGCAATGCGCCTGAGATAAGGCTTGTGCTGTCACATCAGCAATCACTCTTGACCAAGTCGGGCTACCAATTTGGTCTCCAACAATGCTCAGAGCATCACGCTCCTTCATTAACCGCTGCATGGTTAGTAAAAAGTTACCGCCTCTGTCCGTATACACCCAGCTTGTTCGAAATATCCAATAACGCTTGGCAATGGCCTCAATGGCTTGATCACCCGCCAGTTTGGTTTGACCGTACACATTGTTAGGTGCCACTACATCAGCTTCAGTATATGGCACGTCACTATGTCCTTGATACACATAATCTGTAGAGTAATGGATTAACAGTGCATTGAGTTCATTCGCCGCTTTTGCCATCACTCCGGGAGCCGTAGCGTTAATCGCTTTTGCTACCTCAGGTTCTGACTCAGCTTTATCAACTGCAGTATACGCTGCTGCATTCACTATCACGGTGGGTTGAAAATCATGAATGGCTGACACAATATCATCAGGCTGAGTTAAATTGACCTGTTGAGATGAAAGGGATTTAACCTCACCTAAGCTTGCCAAACATCGACCTAACTCCCAACCCACTTGACCATTGGCACCAAAAATTAAGATTTTTTTCATTTGTAAACCGGCAAGCAGTCAGCAGACAAATCTTTTAAGCATTTTGCTGCACTGTCTTTCTCTGAAAGCTGAACGTCGGTGATTGGCCACTCGATCCCAACATCAGGATCATCCCACGCCATACTAAACTCGGACTCATGATGGTAATAGTCGGTGCATTTATAGCTAAAAATCGCAGTATCACTCAAGACACAAAACCCGTGTGCAAAACCTTCTGGCACATAAAATTGCTTTTTATTGTCTTCCGTTAACGTCACACCCGCCCATTGCCCGAAGGTTGGCGAGCCTTGGCGAATATCTACCGCCACATCAAAGACCGAACCCACCATCACTGAAACAAGCTTGCCTTGAGGGTTTGGGTTTTGAAAATGCAGCCCTCGTAACACCCCTTTAGTTGATTTTGACAGGTTATCTTGTACAAAATCAGCTGGAATTCCCGCCTCTAAATACCGACCTGCCTGCCAGGTTTCCATGAAGAAACCACGATCATCACCAAACACACGAGGCTCTACGATCATCACACCGGGTATTGCCGTTTCAACAACATTCATAAAAAATTCGTCCGTCTTGTTACCAATTGGCGTAGGTAAGCACCATACCCATTTTTACTTAAACTATCTGCAATTTGCAGCACTTTTTCTTTATCAATGTAGCCTTTGCAGTATGCGATTTCCTCAGGGCAACACACTTTCAACCCTTGCCGCTCTTCAATGGTTTCAATAAAGTTTGCCGCCTGCATCAATGACTCATGTGTTCCCGTATCCAGCCAAGCCATTCCACGCCCGAGCAACTCGACGGATAATGTGCCCTGCTCTCGGTAAATGTTATTCAAATCTGTAATTTCCAGCTCCCCTCGAGGGGAGGGTTTTAATGACGCAGCATAATCAATGACATTCTCATCATAAAAATATAAACCCGTCACCGCATAATTAGAGGCAGGGTTCTCAGGCTTTTCTTCCAAGCCCATTACGGTGCCCTCTTTATTAAAGTCAACCACACCATAACGCTCAGGGTCTTTCACCCAATAACCAAATACCGTCGCACCAGAAGGCTTCCTCGACGCTGCCTCAAGTGACTCTACCAAGCCATGACCATAAAAAATATTATCCCCTAAGATCAAACAAGAAGGGTTGTCACCAATGAATGTTTTGCCAATGGTAAAGGCTTGAGCCAAACCATCAGGGCTCGGCTGCACCGCATAAGAAAGCTCAATACCCCATTGGCTACCATCCCCCATAAGCTCAGCAAAACGCGCTTGCTCTTGAGGCGTGGTAATAATCAAAATATCTCGAATACCCGCCATCATCAACGTGGACACGGGGTAATAAATCATGGGCTTGTCATAAACAGGTAACAACTGCTTACTTACCACTTTGGTCAGTGGGTGTAAGCGAGTACCTGAGCCACCGGCTAATACAATCCCTTTTAAACTTTTAGCTGCCATCGTCCACTCCTAAGCGTTGCCCTTGGTAGCTGCCATCTAGCACTGACTCAACCCAGCGGGTGTTTTCTAGATACCATGCGAGTGTTTTTGCCATGCCGGTTTCAAATGTTTCTTTCGGCTTCCAGCCCAACTCTGTTTCAAGTTTAGACGCATCTATGGCATATCGCGCATCATGCCCTGGTCGATCTTTCACATAAGTAATCAAGCTATCATGCGGCTTATGAGCTGAATCGGGCAAAGCATCATCCAGTAAAGTACAAACCGTTTTGACTACGTCCATATTGGTTTTTTCGTTCAAGCCACCCACATTATAAACATCACCCACTTTGCCTTTTTCCAGCACGGTGAGAATGGCTTCGCAATGGTCTACCACATACAACCAATCTCGAATATTCATGCCGTTACCATAAATTGGCAGTGGCTTACCATTGACGGCATTATGAATTATCAAAGGAATCAATTTTTCAGGGAACTGGTACGGCCCATAGTTATTAGAACAATTGGTTGTTAAAACGGGCATCCCATAGGTATGAAAATACGCTCGAACAAAGTGATCCGATGCCGCTTTGGAAGCAGAGTATGGCGAGTTTGGCGCATATTGATGCTCTTCGGTAAATAGCCCATCATCACCTAATGAGCCATACACCTCATCTGTTGATACGTGTAAAAAACGAAAGCTTGCTTGACCGGCTTTGTCTAAGGTGCGCCAAAAGTCTAGAGAGGACTGTAATAAGTTACATGTGCCCACCACATTGGTCTCAACAAAGGCTGCAGGTCCATCAATTGAGCGATCCACATGGCTTTCTGCCGCAAAATTAACAATGGCTTGCGGCTGATATTTTTTCAGCAATGTAGAGACAAGTTCAATATCACCGATATCTCCTTGTACAAATACATGATTTTTATTGCCTTCCAAATCAACTAATGACTGTTGATTACCGGCATAGGTCAAAACATCTAAATTGATCACACGCCAGTGATGATCTATAACCGCAGTCCGAACAAAGTTACTCCCAATAAACCCTGCTCCACCTGTTACCAACATTGTCTTCATTTACAGTCTCTCTTCTTGATGGCGGATGCCACGGTATGAATAACAGCACAAGCCTTAAAAACCATAGCCTTGCGTTTAAAGTTTAGACCAACAGGGCGCACCCTTTGGCAAAATCCCCAATATTTTAGTGTGAAAACCAGAAACACCATAGCAAAAACGTAAAAATCCGATAATATTATGTAATAACAAATATTTTTTTTCAGGGAGGGCTGTCTATGAGCACAAAACACTCAATTCATGACATTTACAAAGCCCTAGAAGCTGGCACTCTACTACAAGTTAAAAGCCTCTTAAATAACGCCTTACACCCTGCAGAAATTGGCCACTTTTTAGAATCTCTTCCTCCCTCTAAACGATTAGTTGTCTGGGAGCTCATTGAGCCAGAAATTGCTGGGGATATTTTACTCGAGGTCAACGACGAAGTTCGTGCCGGCCTGATTAAAACCACCCAACCAAAAGACCTGATTCAAGCCACAGAAAATCTCGACACCGATGACCTTGCTGATTTACTTCAAGATTTACCCTCCTCCATTGTTGCCGAAGTATTGCAATCAATGGACAAACAAAACCGGTTACGCCTAGAAAAGGTGCTGTCCTACCCTGAGGATAGTGCTGGCGGGTTAATGAACCCAGATACCGTTACCGTGCGCGCAGATGTCACACTCGATGTTGTGCAGCGTTACTTACGGCTCATGAAAAACAAAATGGCAGACAATACAGACTGCTGTATTGTCGTCAACAGAACAGATCACTACCTAGGCATTCTCTGGTTTACTGACATCCTAACCTCAGACCCAAGTAGTACCGTAGCCCAAGTCATGTCACATGATGTTGATGCCATTACCGTACATACCCGTGACAAAGAAGTGGCTCAACTGTTTGAGCAACGTAACTTAATTTCAGCGCCTGTTGTCACAAAATCAGGCCTACTCATTGGCCGAATCACCATCGATGACGTTGTTGACGTAATTAGGGATGAAGCCGAACATTCCTTGATGAGCATGGCGGGTTTGGATGAAGACAATGACATGTTCGCACCAGTGCTGACCAGTACCAAAAAACGTGCGGCATGGTTAGCTGTCAATTTAATAACCGCCCTACTTGCCGTTTGGAGCATCAGCTTATTTGAAGGCACCATTCGGGAGTATGTTGCCTTAGCGATTCTCATGCCCATTGTCAGCTCAATGGGTGGGATAGCAGGCTCGCAAACACTGACCATTGTCATTCGAGGGTTAGCACTCGGCCAAGTATCGAAAAGTAACACCAAAAGTTTACTACTCAAAGAATTAGCCATTGGAACCCTAAATGGCTTAATTTGGTCCCTATTTGTAGCGATTATCGCCGTTGCATGGTATCAAAACATTGATATTGGTGCAGTGATCGCCATTGCGATGCTGGTCAATTTAAGCCTTGCTGCGGTTGCTGGTGTACTCATCCCCATTGCGATGGTTCGAATTGGGATCGATCCAGCACTCGCAGGCTCCGTACTACTGACTACGGTTACTGACATTGTTGGTTTCGTCGCCTTTTTAGGATTGGCGACCATATATCTCTAGTACGCCTGAATCCTAGTCATCACAACGGCAATGAATACGACGATGAGAAATAGCAGGAAACTGCTCCCGTACACGCTCCAAGCTTTCCCGGTTGATATCAACTGTCACAGCCCCTGCACCAGAAGAAAGCTCATTCAGCGCATTTCCCCAAGGATCAACAATGAGCGAGTGCCCATACGTTTCCCGTCCATTAATATGGAACCCACCTTGGTCGGCTGCAATCACATAAGACAAGTTCTCAATCGCACGTGCACGCACTAAAATTTCCCAATGGGCTTTACCGGTAATGGCAGTGAAAGCGGAGGGTAAGGCCAAAATTTCCATCCCTTGCTCTAGTAACATCCGAAAGATTTCAGGGAAGCGTAGGTCATAACATATCGCCACCCCAAGCTTACCAAAAGGCGTATCCACAACCCCCATTTGATTACCCGCTTCAATGGTCGCAGACTCTATATACTCTTCGTCAGACCCAACCACTTTTACATCAAACAAGTGGGTTTTATCATAACGATGAACCATTTCACCTCGATCATTAAAAACCAAAGCACTGGAACGGTATTTATCGGGGTTATCAATACTCAGAGGCACAGTCCCCCCCACCAACCAGATATTATGTTTTTCGGCTTGTTTTGCCAAAAAAGTTTGAATTGGGCCATCGCCTTCAACTTCTTTAATCGCCACATGGTCTGTGGGTGTCATCCCCATGCACGCAAAATTTTCAGGTAAGACAATCAGTTGAGAGCCATCATCTACAGCCATTTCAATCAGCTTTTCAGCCTTAAGCAAATTAGCCCCGACATTTGGGCCTGACGCCATTTGAATGGCTGAAACTGTAAATTTTTGATCGCTCATGTAATCTTACCTAAATATATGTTGTTAGAGGTTATTATAACGACAAAATCACACCAGTGCTGAAGTTTAAAATAAACCGATTAAATGTACTGATTTAGAGAGAAACAATAACCCTTCAGTTTAAATAAAAAGCTAAAATTCATCCTCTAACAAAACGTCATCTTTCATTTCATCAAATTTAAAATCAGGCAACAAACGCTTAAGCAAACCCTCACGCTCAAGTGGAGGCTGATCCATTTTTGTCACTTTAGGCTGATCCCAGGTGCCTTCGACCGCATACATAATTTTCACGGTTTTATCAATTTCATCACCAACCACTTGCTGTGCAACAAAAACCCCCAGCCCCGCGACAGGGTTTGCAATCGTGACAGCCAAAGGCAAACTGCTGGTTAATTTTGGCACAACTGTCACTAACTGGTCATATTCTTTGGTGATTAGATTTGTATCTCCCAGAATACTCACATTTGCAGCAGGCCCCTTCATCATAAGATTTGAAGTGTATAAATTCCCATCTTCAAAGCTCAATTGCCCCATAATAGAATCAAAGGCAAATCCTTTTTTGACTAAATCACTAAAATCGAGCGTCAAGCGGCGAGTAATCGTCTCCAGGCTCAGTAAACCAAACGCGCGCCCAACCCCAGGCTCAATATCTAAAAACCGGCCATCAGTAACGACTAAATCCACCTTGCCAAGTAATTTTTCCCAGCCTAAATCCATTGGTGTCCCCAACCAATTAAGGCTGGATGCCGCAGACAATTTACCGCCTTTAAGGGTTTCTGAGAAACCAAGTTTAGACATCACCCTAGAAATATTCGGGGTATTAAAGTGAAACTTTATGTCACTTTTTTGCACAGGGTTTTCCACCCAAGATCCTGTCGCTTTGAAATCAATATTTTTTGACTGCAAAGACAACTCATTCAACAATAAACCCACTTTTTGCTTTTGCGTTCGCAGGGTTAATTTACCCACGTCCTCGCCGTTATAAATTAAGCTTTCAATATCCGCATGAATAGGCGGAAGCGTTGACGGCAACGGCAAGTCAAACGACTTTTCCTCTTCTTCAACTGAGCCTTCTTCTGTTAAATCATGCCACACATGGACTTTTTTAAATCTCAATTTAACAGGCCGGTTCCCCTTTAAATTTTTCGGAATCGTAAAATCTCCCTCCGCACCCGCACAAAACATGCTCCCCTCCCAGTCTCGTGCAAGCCTGTTTAACGTCACATCTACTTTTTTATACTGCCCGCCTAAGATCCCTAACTGTTCAAATGAAAGCTGAACCGTACTCAGGGGGATGGAATCAGATACTTGGGTCGAGTCAATATTATTCACAAGCCAGTCTCGCCATTCAGGTAAGTACAACCGCTTAATCCCACCTGAAACCAAAATACCTTTTGGCAATGCTAAAGCCGCTTTTTCTGAACCAAAATGTATGTGCCCTTTGCGAATAGCGCGCTGCTTTTTAAACTCGGCTGTTTCTAATACGCCATTCACAATAGTGCCATATTGAAAGCGTGCAATTTGTATCGAGGTATCTAAGCTTGTTGATACAGAAAATTTTTGACTCGTCTGTGCCGCTTTATCTAACGGCGATGGCAAGTTAACTGCCAGCCCTTTGAGCTGACTTTTCACTTCTAGCTTAACGGGGAACTTATCATTTTTTTGCTCAGGAATGATTAAATTGGCTTGCCATTTGGTTTCACCCTGCACAACCGATGACAACAAAGACCCTTCAGGTAAGCGCTCACTATTTAACACACCATCGACAGAGATTAACGTTGCAGCGCTCATAGCACCTGCACCTTGCAGGTGATCAATGCTAATCACCGACGCCATATCAAAGACATCGGCAAAAATACGCTTTGCAGAAACAGTACTTTCTGAAAAATATAAATGTCCATTCACATGGCTTAATTCAAATTGATCAGGGGAAGAAATTCGAGCATTTTCAAACTGAATATCCCCTTTTACTTTAGTCTCAGCGTCGTCCATTGGGATATTCAAATCGATTGCCAAGGTATGATTACCCGTACCATTTAAAGGTTCAAGCCAGCCTTTTAAATCCTCCCACAACGGGCTATTACGGACAAATAACAAACTTTCAGATAAATCACCTTTAATCTTGCCCTGAACTAACAATGGGCTACTCTCACTGAGTGTCTCAATATCTATTGTCGTAGGTAAAATCGTCGCGCCATAGACTCCCCCTTTATGAGTAACAATAGACATACTATCTTCAAAAAACCGGACATCAGCGGCTAACCCGTGCAATTTAGGCCAGCCTTTTTCGTAGTTCAACATCACGCCCTGAGTTCGAAAAGACACCTCAAACTTACCCTTCTTGTTTTCGAACGGAATGTCATCTTGCTGCCCTCTGATGACAGCCATGCCATCTGTCACCGTTCCCTTAATGAAGGCCTTATCTAACCATTCAACAAGCTCTGCATCCATAATCGCCGCAGGATAGTAACGTGAGGCATTAACCATTTTTCCGTTTTTAAATGACGTTTGTAAGTCAATGAATGGGTCACTCCTACCATCAACTCGATACTCTATACGACTGCGGGTTTCAATATCGACAAAATCAATCGCAATATCATCGCCTTTAAAAATCCATTGATTCCCATCATTTCGCCACGCAATAGCGCCTTGTGCTTTATCTATTTGCAGGGGATCACGAAATAATGTTTTAAAAATAAGCTCTGAGTATTCCGTTTGAAAGTGAACCACACCTTGCAGCTCGTCCATTTCAAATTGAATATCCACATTTTCAACACCAGGAATCAACTCACCGTATGATCTTGTGTTCAGCTGCTTAATGCCACCTGAGGCGGTAAATTTAATCGGCCCGTCACGGTCAATCGGGGAAAAGACTTTAATATGTTCAATTTGCCCACGCGGATTAATTTGTTTGAGCAACCGGCTTAACTTGCCCTCTTTATCAACCAATTCAGACCATAGCTTTATTTCAGAAAAGTTTAATGCCGCAATATTAAAAATCATGACGCCTTGCTTAGAGCCAATGGTTCTTTCAAGCGCAAAATCAACCGTTAAAGGTTTTGCGTTTGGCTCTAACAATAATTGTGCATTTTCAAAATTAAGAATTTTTTTGTTTTTAGCACGGCGCCAGTCAAAATGACTCTTAAAACCATGTATATTCAGTTTCTTTTGGCCAACAACCAAAACGTCTTTTAACTCTACATCCCCTGTTAGCAGGGATAAATGCACCCCATTCCAACGAGACCATAACTGTAAATCGAGCGTGCCCTTTTCGATGGCCAAATTTTGATAATGCACAGGGATAGGCAATGATTCAACCGCAAAATTTTCAGCGTGCAAGTAAATTTTTCCCATCGCTTGTTCAGGGTGTAATAGCGGCCCAACCCACTCTGATTTAAACGATAAATGATTTTGATCCGCACCTTTTAATAAGGCTGAACCCTCTACTACATGCAACTTATCATAATTACTTAATACCAAATTTAAATGGGAGTATTCGAACTGAAGGTCACCTTTACGAATGCTTAAGGTACTGTCTAAAATGGCCACTTGCTCCAAGCTATCCAGCCACTCCTGATCAAACTCGGCATTATCTTGTCCTGCACTTTCTGGCAAGCCATCAATCCGAATTTCGCCATTGGCTAACTGCTCAATGGCAATTGAAGCACCAACCACTTGTATTAACCCAGTCTTAGGCACACCAGAGTTCAAAGATGCCATAATATCTAACTCAATCCGGATTTGGTGAAATGCCATTGCAGCCTCACCTTTTTCATCCAGAACCTCAACATCCACTAACCGTAATTGAGGCGACTGACCATACCAACTGACTTGTAACTTACGAATATGAATAGGGAGCCCAACGAGGTCACTTAACCAAGAATTTACCTCACTTTCATATTGAGTAAAAACGGGCAACCCAAACCGAAGCACAGCAACCAGCATGCCCAGCAACAAAAA
Source organism: Methylococcales bacterium (assembly GCA_018672285.1). GTDB lineage: Bacteria > Pseudomonadota > Gammaproteobacteria > JABHGC01 > JABHGC01 > JABHGC01. Next base: position 24,852 of record JABHGC010000023.1, on the reverse strand, counting down.
GAGAACCAGTACTGTATTCTTTAAATAATGTAAACTTTTTAACAACACGTTTAGACTAACACCACATCAAACTGTTCCAGCCCGTACATAACTTCACCTTGCAGGTTAATGGGCACATTAAGCTGCGCTTCAAGTTCGGCTAAAGAATCAGACTCTTCATCTAATAGATAATTAACCACGGAGTCGGCAGCAATCACCAAAAATTTATTCACATCATATTGCTTGTTTTCACGAATTAATTCTCGGAAAATTTCATAACAGATAGACTCTGCTGTTTTTAAATACCCCCTCCCTGAACACGTAGGGCAAGTTTGGCAAAGTACTTGCTCTAAACTCTCACTGGTTCTCTTACGCGTCATTTCCACTAAACCAAGTTGTGACACCTCACAAATAAAACATTTTGAATGGTCTTGCATCAAATGACGCTCAAGCGTTCTGAGCACTTGACGCTTATGCTCTTCCTCCAGCATATCAATGAAATCTAAAATAATAATGCCGCCAATATTTCTTAGCCTTAGTTGGCGAGCGATGGCTTGGGCTGCCTCTAAATTGGTCTTGAAAATGGTCTCTTCTAAATTCCGGTGACCAACAAAAGCCCCCGTATTCACATCAATCGTGGTCATTGCCTCGGTTTGGTCTATTACCAAGTGGCCACCCGACTTCAGTTGCACCTTACGGTTCAAGGCTTTTTGAATCTCATCCTCAATACCATATAAATCGAAAATAGGTCGCTCACCACTATAAAACTCAATCAGCGGCATCATGTCGGCTAAAAATTCTTCGGCAAACCCTGTCCCTCGGTCATAACAGGCTTTGGAGTCGATCAAGATTCTGTCAACGCCCTCGCTCACCATGTCACGTAATACGCGATAAGCTAATGGCATATCCCCATGAACCAACGTCCGAGGTGCGGCCATTTTTTCTTTTTGCTTCACTGATTTCCACAGTTTCTGCAAAAATTTCATGTCATCAATTAATAAATTTTCTTCAACCTGCTCACCAACCGTCCGCACAATATAACCGACGTTATCATCCTGAGCTTCACAGTGCGTGTTGATAATATCTCGAAGCCTTTGCCGCTCCTCTTCATCCTCAATTCGCTGAGAAATCCCGACAACCGAGCTGTTGGGCATAAACACCATATAGCGAGAAGGGATAGAAACCTGCGTTGTTAACCGAGCCCCTTTAGTACCAATAGGGTCTTTAATGATTTGCACTAAGAGCGTCTGCCCTTCATGAAGTAGGCTATTAATGTGTTTTTCGACTTTATCCCCATTTGGCTCAATTTTCAGATAATCCATCATATCCGAAACATGCAAGAAAGCGGCACGTTCTAAACCAATCTCGACAAATGCAGCCTGCATTCCGGGTAAAACACGAACTACCTGACCTTTAAAAATACTCCCCACTAGGCCCGTTTTTGCTGTTCTTTCGATGTAAATTTCTTGTAAAAGGCCGTTTTCGACCACCGCCACGCGGGTTTCCTTTGGTGCAATGTTGACCAATATCTCGTTAGACATTCATTCGCTCTCAAATTTTTTTATTGGTTAAAGTCTAACTGATTTTTTGAAGAGGGTATTGCAACTCTTCACGTCTCATGAGAATTAAGACCTTTTAGTAACTCAGAAGTTTCAAAAAGCGGCAGCCCCATCACTCCAGAGTAGCTCCCTTCCAGCCGAGTAATATATCGAGCAGCTAAGCCCTGAATGGCATAACCACCGGCTTTATCCAATGGCTCCCCCGTTTCCCAATAAGCGTCTTTATCGGCCTTTGACAGCACAGTAAACCAAACATCGCTGACACTGACCATTGTCTGAGCCTGCCCATTATTAAGCAACGTTACCGAGGTCATGACTTGGTGCTTTCGACCCGATAGCATCGTCAACATTTTAATGCCATCGGCTTTATCCTCAGGCTTACCCAATATATGCTCATCAACGCACACAGAGGTATCAGAGGCAATCACGGGCAAGGTGGACTGAGACATTTCTAAACCTTTTGCTGCTTTCGCCTCACTCATTCTTGCAACATATAAATACGGCAATTCATTCGGCAAAGGCGCCTCATCAATATCTGGTGACACCGTTTCAACAACAACCCCCAGTTGGGCTAGTAGCTGTTTTCGCCGAGGAGACTGAGAGGCTAGAAGGAGTTTAATCATTATATTGCATACCTTGTTCTAAAATTTGTGCCTGACACAAGCGGATGATACATTTTTTTCAACGGCTGGCTTTAACTCAATTCAAGAGTCAGCTCATTTAAAATAGCTACCCTCTTAGGTTCAGCTGTCGAAAAAAAGTATCACCCCCTTATGCCTTTTAGCTCTGAAAAAACAGATATCTGTCACTTAGCGTGCACCCTCTACAAAGTTTTATTGCATCTTAAAAAGTTTAAGGCGCAACAACTCAAAGTATCTTAATAGGTTCTATACAATTCTACCCCCTCAACCTACCAAAACCACCAAAATCACCAGGTAGGGAGGGTGTCTTATTTTTTCCAGTCGATGAATCTAACAGGACAGCTGACCAAACCAGACACACATACCATTCTCATTGAAACCAGCGGCTGGAAAAACATAAGACTCCCTCCCTGCCCTGCCAATAAACTTATTCCACAAAAAACACTCACTCACGATGGTAAGGGTGCCCTTTGAGCAAAGACCAAGCACGATACAATTGCTCCACCAACACCACTCTCACCAACATGTGCGGCATCGTCATCAAGGATAAAGACCATATCTGATTCGCCCGCGTCCTGACCTCATCTGACAGGCCATCTGCACCACCAATGATTAATGTCACGTTTTGGCCTTGAAAGGTCCAACCCTCTAATTCTTTCGCCACTTGCTGAGTTGACCATTGCTTCCCTTTTTCATCTAAAGCCACCACCCAGTCTTGAGCATCAACTTTTTCAAGGATCATCACCCCTTCTTGCTTTTTACGATTCGCGGACTGTGGTGGCGGTACAATATCGACCAACTTCACCTCAATACCCTGAAAACGCTTAATATAAGTCGCCACTCCCTCGGCAATCCAAGACGGCATTTTTTTTCCGACAGATAAAATTTTAATTCTCATAATAGCGCCCCATAACATTCCGTAGTAATAAGGGAAAAACCCTAGCTTTACAATAATTTACTAGAAGTTCCTTAGAAAATGGTTTAGTCTCAAACAACGAATTCAATATCCATAATAATAAAAATAATAAATAGGATTCGACTATGTCTCACCTACTGATACTGGACATTATTGTCCTGTTGTTTGGTGTGATTTCGCTGCTGCGTGCCGTTCGCTTTTTGGGACACCCACCCCTGAGAAATCGCATGATTGACTATGCCTTGGTTGTGTCAATGTTAATTGTTTACCCCGGTCAAAGATTCACTGAATCGACCACTTACGATAGTGTCATGGAGGGTATTTTTGTGGCTCCAATGATCATCTTAGTGATCACCGGCGGTTTGATGTTAGTGTTTGCCATGATTTCGGCTTACATTTCACTTTGGAAACCGAGCAATAAGCGTTAATGCTCAGTTTGCTGAATATTTTCTAGATGAGGCGCGGCCTGTGCAAGAATGCTTTGTGCAGTTTCCCGCTCTTGTTTACTCATTCTTGAAGACAACGATTTTAATGACTCTTTCGCTTTTTCACTACCACTGATAATGGCAAGTGACAACCATTGGTATGCACCAATTTTATCTTCCGCAACCAACTCCCCTGTTGCCATCACTTTGCCTAACGCATGCAATGCCGGACCATATTGCTGCTGAGCTGATTCATGATACCAATGTAACATTTGCTTAGCATCTTGCTCGCAGCCCGCACCGCCTAAACGATACATACACGCTAGAGTATATTGTGCTTTCGCGATCCCAGCCTCTGCCCCTTTACGAGTCCACGCAGCTGATTTTAAGTCATCTTGGTCAACCCCAAAACCGTTACTATAGAACCAAGCCATCATCGGAAAAGCATCATGCAGCCCTTGTTCAGCGGCTTCACCAACCCAACGAACAGCCTCCATGTAACTCATCTCAACCAAATCACCCGAAGCATACATCTTACCAAGCTGATATTGTGCCTGAGGATTACCTTTTTCTGCCGACTCTATAACCGCTTTTACCAAGTCAAAATTTGGATCAATTTTTGCCATTGTCACGTTACACCCAGTTTTGCGTACAATCTAAATGCCGGTGGATTTCATACAAACCATCCAAGCCTCGCTCCAATGCAATATCTAAAGGCATTCTTTTGCGGAAATATCGACATTTGGTTTTCACCCACATATTAACCATACCTTTATGATGTGGATATTGCATTTGTAAGGCTTGATCAATGGCTAAGAGCACACGGACATGCTCCAAAATTTTAGCATTATCAGGTAAAGCTTCCCCCTGATGATATTGTTTCAATTCTCGTGGTTTTGTTTCAGGCGGAAAGCCTAATAAGATTACTTGTTGAGAAAGCTCTGCGCCCCAACCGTCTAGTAAGTTCATCACCAAACGGGTGATCACCCCTTTCTCATCATCAGAAATTGCCATAATATTGTCCACTTTGAAGTGTGCAAAGTATATCACGGAAAGCGCAAGCAATTACTCCACACTTATTACGCGCTTATTTGACCTAATGATGTTTCATTTCTGCAATTTTCTAGCAACCTGGTTAAAAATAGCCACCCATTTGTCATCAAATTGCTCACCGGCACAATTGTTAATTTCTAAAATTGCCCGCATAAACGGACGCTTATGAGCACGCACCGCACGCTCTTGGGTCATTGCCTCAAATGTATCCGCAATGGCTAAAATTTGTGCACCATCATAAATATCAGCCTTGGGCAAAGCATCAGGGTAACCCTTACCATCAACTCGCTCATGGTGCTGTTTCACCATAATGGCGGCCTCCTCCCAACCTTCGATCCGGCTTATCCAGCGATAGCCTAACACCGGATGAGTTTTAACTTGCACCAAATCATCCTCAGTAAACTCATCAGCAATCCCTGTTAGCCCATCAGGTAAAAATGCCATACCAATATCGTGTAAATAAACAGCTGCCTCAAGCTGAATGGATTCTACAACGTTCCCAGACAACTGATTCATCACCTGTGCTAATTTGAGTATCCGCTGAGTCCGCCCTTGCCAATACGGCACCTTAGCATCCAGTAAAAGTGCTGTTTCTAAAAAGTAAGCAAGATCCTCTTCTTGTTTACTTTTACTGGGTGAAACCTCTAACCCATTCACACCTGACTCAGACACAACACCAGACAAACTTTCAACGACTTCAGCGTCTGGACTCAGTAAATGCACAACATCGGCAATACACGACTGGTAAGTCTGTTCATTGCAATCACAGATAGATTGCAATGCCGCTTCCAAGGCAGCCAAATCGTCTACTGGTAAACCTTCAAAAAAAGCATGGCACAGCACCTTAATATGCTGAACTGAAAGCAATACGACATCACTCAAGCCAATATTATAAGCCAGCTCATCATTACGAATGTCTTCTAATATATTTTCAAGAATATGGACAAAGCTGGATACTTGCTCAAACCCAACCATCCGCAAGTTACTTTTAATCGAATGAACTGTTCGAAACAAGGCGTTGATCAACGCCTTGTCATCGGGGGCTGACTCAAGTTGCACCAAGTCATTTTTTACACTGGTGTAAGCTTCATTTAGCTCCCAGAAGAAATCTTCAATTAATTCCTCGTCAACCTCGACCGTACTACCGCCCCCAGATTCATCTGCCACAGCCATCTCCACACTTGAATTCACACCGCTTGAATTCAAGTATGGCACAGAGTCAGCCACTTAGTAAGGGATAAATGTGGCTCCTAACCTTTTATTTACTAACGTAATTAGCGAGGAAGCATTTTTTTAAACGGCAACCTGAGCTTTAATTGGAGGATGCGGGTCATAACCTGTCAACTCAAAATCTTCCAACTGGTAACCATAAATATTATCAGGCTTTCTATTAAGCCTTAATGTAGGCAAAGCTTTTGGCAATCGAGATAACTGAGTTTTAACTTGATCCATATGATTGCTATAAATATGTGCATCACCAATCGACATCACCAACTCGCCCAACTCCAAACCTGTTTGCTGACACAAAATATGCACCCATAATGCGGCTTGCGCCGTATTAAATGGATTGCCAAGGAGCAAGTCATTTGAACGAATAGTACACATTAAACTTAACTTATTATTCGCAACATTAAATTGATATAACAGATGACAAGGTGGTAGAGCCATTTTACCATTTTTGGCATTTTCTTGGGGAGAAACCGCCTCATCAGGCAAGTATTCACAGTTCCAACCATGAAATAAAATACGCCTTGAAGTTGGGTTGTTTTTAAGTAAATCCACAACATAGTCAATCTGGTTGATCGTGCGACCATCTTTGGTTGGCCAAGCAGTCCACTGCTTTCCATAAACAGGCCCTAAATCCCCGTCTTCCGTTGCCCACTCATTCCAAATTTTGGCATCCAGATCATTGATGTTGGTACTACCCGATAAAAACCACAACAACTCATTCACAACCGATTTAAAGTGAACTTTTTTGGTCGTCAGCAAAGGAAAGCCTTGAGCAAGGTCATGGCGAAATTGACAGCCAAATAAAGAAGTGGTTCCTGTTCCTGTGCGGTCTGACTTTACCGTTCCATTATCCAACACATTTTGTAGTAGCTCTAAATATTGCTTCATTTTTTTAACTTTTTGAGTGGTTTAAATCATAAAAGGGATAAGCCAAGTTGCTCTACTCACCCCAAGCTTAGAAACACGCGTAACCGATTCCGTTTGCAACAACCATTTAGTCCGCACGTTTTTTACGATACGCCCAGGCAATCAACCCTAAGCCAATCAATATCATCGGCAGTGATAAAATTTGCCCCATAGTTACCCAGCCTAACGCTAAATACTGTAACTGTGCATCTGGCACACGAACAAATTCGACCACAAACCTAAACACACCATAACCCAATAAAAACATGCCAGAGGTGGCCATCATTGGGCGCGGCTTACTGGAGTAGACCCACAGAATAACAAACAACACTAACCCCTCTAAAAAGGCCTCATACAACATAGACGGGTGTAGTGCTTGCGTGTGCCCTGGGGGAATAATCCCCCAAGGACCATCCGTTGGCTTACCCCACAACTCATTATTAATAAAATTACCCACTCGCCCCGCACCCAAACCAATCGGCACCATTGGCGCAATAAAATCGGTCACTTCTACAAAATGATGCCCATATTTGCGGCCGAATAACCACATTGCGGTAATCACACCAAGTAAACCACCATGAAAAGACATCCCACCTTCGTGGATATAAAATAAATACAATGGGTTATCTAAAAATACGGGGAAATTATAAAACAACACATAACCTACGCGCCCACCCAAGATCACCCCAATCGCACCATAAAAAATCAAGTCATCCACTTGATTTTCCTGCCATTTCTCACCCCACCCTGCTTTAATTCGTTTTTTAGCCAGCCAAAAGGTTGAGACGAAACCAACCAAATACATGACGCCATACCAGTGCAGCGCCACAGGGCCTATGGAAAAAATAACGGGGTCGATATCGGGGTAATTCATGGTGCCACCTAGCAATCTGTTGAGGCCATATCATAGCAAACTCCCTAACAACGATATACAATGCGCGCTCACATGATTACTGAGTACACTCGCATGACCGACACTTTCCCTGCAGTTGTTTTAAAATCCAAAGAAGAACACCGAATTCGCTCCGGCCACTGCTGGGTGTACAGCAACGAAATCAACACCCAACGCTCTCCCCTTAAAAGCTTTGAAGCCGGTGAAATTGTTAAAATTTTAACCGCTAAAGACCAGTTTTTAGGGTATGGCTACATTAATCCCAACACTTTATTATGTGTTCGCATTGTGTCTCGTAATAAAAAATATGGCATCACTGAAAGTGTCATTAAGCACCACTTGCAAAATGCACTGCAAATGCGAGAACTCCTATACCCGTCCCCTTTTTACCGTTTAGTTCATGGCGAAGGTGATTTTTTACCGGGTCTTGTGATTGACCGTTATGGGGATTTTTTGGTTTGCCAATTCAACACAGCTGGTATGCAAGGGCTAAAAGAAACCATCGTCGAGATACTTACCCACCTAGTTAAGCCTAAAGGCATTTTAATTCGCAGTGATTTAAACCAGCGGAAAATAGAAGGGCTAGAAGATGATCACGAAGTAATTTTTGGTGATATCCCGGATGAAGCCGAAGTACTCACACCCAACGGTACTTTCCTGATTCCACTGAAATCAGGGCAAAAAACAGGCTGGTTTTATGACCAAACTGAAAACAGACAACAAACCGTCAACATTTCAAAGAATAAAACAGCACTGGATCTTTTCAGTTATGTTGGTAGCTGGGGCATAGGGAGCGCCATCGCGGGTGCCAAGTCGGTTGTGTGTGTCGACTCATCTCAAACGGCATTAGACTACGTTGAAATTAATGCTAAGCGTAATAATGTTGCCGACCGAGTGACCACCATCAAAAGCGATGCCAATACAGCAGCTAAGCAACTCATTGCCGATGGCGACCGCTTTGACCTCGTCATGGTTGATCCACCAGCATTTATCAAACGCAAAAAAGACGTTAAAAACGGCTTAGAAGCCTATCGCCGCACCAATGAGATTGCACTACGTCTCACCAAACAGCACGGGTTCTTTTTCTCATCTTCTTGCTCGTTCCACATGCCACTAGACCGGTTTCAGCTGATCATTCATCAAGCTGCCCGCCATGTGGATAGACAATTGCAACGGGTTTACCAAGGTCAGCAAGATAAAGACCACCCTGTACACCCTGCTATGCCAGAAACAAACTACCTGAAGCATGCAATGTACCACGTCAATATCAGCTAATTATCAAACGCGGTAGGTTATACTCATAACCTACCGATCCCCTGTTTAAAGCGTCAAATCAACCCCATAACTCGCCTTAAACCGGGCTTCAAATTCCCCTTTACTAAAGCGATGATTTTGCGTTCCTGACTGCTCTATTTTAATGGCACCACACAAACCTGCAATGCGACCTGTTGTTAACCAATCAAGTTTATTCATCATGCCAAACAGTAACCCTGCTCGGTAAGCATCTCCACAACCGGTCGGATCAGCAAGGTTGGATACTGGAGCCGCCTCAACTTCAATGATTTCACCGGCATGGTAAATCTTAGAACCATCCCCACCTAGAGTCACAATCAGAGTATCTACATTAGCCGCTAGCTCATCGATTGTTAGCCCGGTTTTCTCCTGCATTAATTCCGCTTCATAATCATTCACGGTAATATAGGTTGCCTGATCGATAAAGGTCAGTAACTCTTCACCATTAAACATCGGCATCCCTTGACCAGGGTCGAAGACAAATGGAATCCCAGCATCTTTAAACGCTTGAGCATGAGAAATCATGCCATCTCGGCCATCAGGAGACACGATACCCAATGTGATACTACCATCGGTCGGTACCGTTAACTGATGAGAAAAGCTCATCGCCCCAGGGTGGAACGCTGTAATCTGGTTATCATCTTGGTCGGTTGTAATATAAGCCTGACCTGTGTAGCTATCGTCAATGACCTTGATGTGTTCACGACTAATACCACATTGATCCATCCACTCAGCATAAGGGCCAAAATCTTGACCAACCGTGGCCATTGGCAAACCTTTCCCACCCAGCAAACTTAAATTGTATATAATATTGCCCGCACAACCACCGAACTCACGGCGCAACTCTGGCACAAGAAAGGAGACATTTAAAATATGAACTTTGTCAGGCAATATGTGATTTTTGAATTTATCTTGAAATACCATGATGGTATCAAATGCATATGAACCACAGATCAGCGCTGTCATGTTTATCCTTTGAAGAAAATGAGTGGGCTACAACAAAAAACTACGACTGTTGTTATACCACCGGTATTGTCACATGCAAAGGATCAGACATTGATTGAGCCTGGAGACCACTCAATCAAATACAAGGATAAAAAAAGAAGCTTACGAAAACCGTTAAGCCATTAATTTTGGTAAAAGAATACAGCCCCAAGTCACAGCGACCATCAACATCGCAATGAGCACCGCAGCCGAGCCCATATCTTTTGCCCGACCAGATAACTCATGTTGCTCACCACCAAAACGGTCAACCACGGCCTCAATTGCCGAGTTCAGCACTTCCGTCAGCAACAAAAACAGCACACTCACGATCAGTAACACCAATTCAATGGATGTATCAGCAAGCCAAATCGCCAGCGGAATCAATACAACTGCAAGTACTGTTTCCTGGCGAAACGCTTCTTCTTCTCGATACGTCGCTCGAAGCCCTGCCCAAGAATAATGCCAAGCATTAATCAAACGTTTAAGACCCGTGGCTGCTTGGTTTGCCATTAACTCTCTTCACCTTCTTTCCAGGCAACATCAAGTTGACGCACAGCCCTAACATCATCCAGTCGTTTAACCGGCAATGTGTGAGGCGCCTGCGTCACTAAGTCTGGCGTATGCTCTGCTTCTTTTAAGATTTTCTTTAAGACCTCAACAAAGTCATCCAGTGTTTCTCTTGTTTCCGTTTCTGTCGGCTCAATCAATAAACACTCAGCGATCAATAACGGAAAGTACGTGGTTGGTGCATGCACACCATAGTCCAGCATACGCTTCGCAAAATCCATGGTGTTCACACCCATCGTTTTTGCCACTTGCTTTAACGTCACAATAAACTCATGGGTCGCACGGCGATTTTTAAACGCCATCTCAAAACCCGCTTCATCCAATCGTGTCATCAGATAATTCGCGTTTAATGTCGAAAACTCAGCAATCCGAGCCATGCCGTCATTACCCAACATTTTGGCGTAAATATAGGCACGCATCAAAATACTGGCATTCCCCATAAAGGCCGACAAACGACCGATTGTGGTCGGTAACTCTTTCTCTGTTACCCATGAATAATCATCACCATCATATGCCACCATTGGAATTGGCAAATAAGGCTTCAAACGCTCACTGACTCCTACAGGGCCAGCACCTGGACCACCACCACCATGAGGTGTGGAAAACGTTTTGTGTAAATTCAAATGAATAACATCAAAACCCATGTCACCAGGTCGAACCTTACCCAAGATCGCATTTAAGTTGGCACCATCGTAATACAGCAAACCACCAGCCTCATGCACAACACGAGCAATCTCTTCAATTTGGCGTTCAAACACACCCAAAGTCGAAGGGTTAGTCAGCATAATACCCGCAGTTTGAGGCCCAACCACACTTTTAAGTGCATCTAAATCCACATCACCTTCGGAGTTGGTTGGGATTTCTTTCACTTTATAACCGCACATCACCGCAGATGCTGGGTTCGTACCGTGAGCTGCATCAGGCACTAAAATCTCACAACGCTCAGTATCATTATTTGCATCATGATAAGCACGAATCATCGCCACGCCTGCAAATTCACCTTGAGCACCAGCCGCTGGCGCTAAAGAAATGGCAGACATACCGGTGACTTCTCTTAGCATATTTTGCAAATCATACATGCACGCCATAAAGCCTTGACCCATATCTGGTGGCGTAAACGGATGCCTTGAGGTAATCCCTGGCAAATTTGCCAGTGTGTTACACGCCCGAGGGTTGTACTTCATTGTACAAGAACCTAAAGGGTAAAAATGGGTATCAATTGAGAAATTTTTCTGCGAAAGCAAAGTATAGTGACGCACCGCTTGCAACTCAGATACATCCGGTAAACCTGCAGGCTGTTTACGCAAAAATTCCTCAGGGATCTCATAGTTAGCACCCTCTACAGCGCCAACTTGATGTTTAGGGTTTCGCCCTAAGCGAGACTGTTCAAAAATTAACATAACATTACTCTCCTCTTAGGCTAGAAACTAGGCCGTAATTGACACGCTAATGGCGCATCAAACAAGCGCCCCATGTGGCTCATATATTTTTCTAAATCCGCTTGATTCTTAGTTTCAGTCGCACACACCAACACACAATCTTTCAACTCTGGATACCACTGCTCTAATGAGATGCCCGCCAAAATATTATGCGCCCCCATGGAGCGTAAATATCGTGCTGCAGAGCTGGGCAATTTAATCACAGCTTCATGGAAGAAGGGCGAGTCAAACACTCGCTCAACCCCAGGGATATCTGTCATTGACGCAACTAACTGGTGTGTATTTTGATAACTTTGAGTGGCCGCAGAATTAACGCCTGCGTCACCCATTATCGACATGTAAATGGTGGCGGCAGTGACCATTAGACCTTGGTTTGTACAAATATTTGATGTCGCTTTAGAGCGACGAATATGTTGCTCACGTGCTTGTAATGTCAGGGTGTAACCTGGCTTACCATCTAAATCAACTGTTTTACCAATGATGCGCCCTGGCATTTGCCGAACATAACTTTGCTGGCAACATAAAAAGCCTAAATACGCACCACCAGAGGCCAGAGGAATCCCTAATGGCTGACCTTCACCACACACAATATCTGCGCCAGTTTGTCCCCAATCACCAGGTGCATTTAGCACACCTAAACTCATTGGGTTAACGACGGCAATTGCCAAAGCCTTGTTTTCGTGGGCCCAGTTCACCATTTCATTAACAGGCTCAATGCCACCAAAAAAATTGGGCTGAGGGATAACAACAGCAGCAATATCTTCACCGGCATGCGCCATTAATTTATCTAAATCTGTCGTACCTGTTGCAGGATCATAATCGATATCCTGCATTGTAATTCCTTGCTGGGTGACAATCGTTTTAACAACCGCACGGTAGTGAGGATGCAACGAAGTTGGCATCAAAATAACTTTAGATTTTGATTTACGGTTGGCTCTCACAGACATTAATACCGCTTCAGCCAATGCAGAGGCGCCATCATATAAAGAGGCATTAGACACATCCATCCCCGTCAAGCGGGTCATCATTGTCTGAAACTCATACAATAACTGTAGCGTTCCCTGGCTCGCCTCAGCTTGATAAGGCGTATACGCTGAGTAAAATTCACCTCGAGTCGTCACCTCCCAAATAGCAGCGGGTATATGGTGCTCGTAGGCACCTGCCCCTGCAAAATTAAGCGTTTGCCCATCTTCATTCGCTCTTTCATGCATTAAACGGACAATTTCTTGTTCCGATAAACCTGCGGCAATATCAAGAGGTGGGCAACGTAAACTCTCAGGAATTTCATCGAACAAAGCATTAATGTCAGCGACACCAATGGTCTTTAACATATGCTCAATGTCATCAGTCGTATGAGGAATAAATGGCATGGGACTACTCGTTTTTAATCAAGAAAATGGGCAACTATTCAGGTACCATGAAATTTAATATTTCTGTGTTACAAAATGAGCATAGATGATTCAAATATTCACATTTTGCACACTGAAAGGGTGTTTTTCAGGGATAAATTAAACAGCTACAAATAATTACAATATGCTAAATAAGTTACAAAAAAACAAACGTTATTCCGACTCTGCATCAACAATTGCGGTGTAGTTATCTGCAGATAAAAGATGAGATAAATCACCAGACAATTTGATTTTGGCCACCCAACCGTCACCATAAGCATCGTCATTGACTGTTTCTGGCGCATCATTCAATACTTCGTTCACTTCAATCACGGTGCCAGCAACAGGACTATACATATCAGATGCAGCTTTCACTGATTCAATAACGCCACATTCGTCTTTAATGGCAAGATCAGCATCCACTTCTGGCAACTCAATAAAAACCAAGTCACCTAATTGTGATTGAGCATAGTCAGAAACGCCGATGGTCACATTGCCATCACCATCATCACGAACCCATTCATGACTTTTTGCATAATATAATTCTGAAGGGATGTTGCTCATGTTTTTGTTTTCCTTAATGTTAACGTAACCAAATCTATGGTTAAGATTTTAAGCCCACACAAGGCTTAAGCCGACAATTAAATATTGGCCTTATTATGACATTACATAGCAACAATCTGAACAATTACTCTATAACGTCAAAATTTGGCGGGTTTTTTAATAACGTGCTTCACCATTTCTAACAAACGGCGCTGCCACTATTTTTGCTTTCAACGATTTATTCCGAATTTGCACGTCACATTCAGCCGCCTCCAAGTCACTGATCCGTGCCAGGCCAATGGCTTTTTGCATCGTAGGGGAAAAAGTGCCGCTGGTGAGTTCACCCACTTCCTCACCATTAATCATCACTTTCTGGTGCTCTCTGAGCACCCCTTTCCCTTCTAAAATCAAACCAACAAAACGGCGATTTTCAGTCCCTTTAAGTGCCGTTAATGCCTCACGGCCAATAAAATCTCGCTCTTCAGGTGCCCATGCGACCGTCCACTCTAAACCACAGGCAAGCGGACTGATCGTCTCATCCATGTCGTTGCCATAAAGATTTAATCCCGCCTCTAACCGGAGCGTATCTCTCGCACCTAAACCACAAGGTTGAACGCCAGCTTCTGCAAGCGCGACCCAAAAAGCACTCACGTCAGCCTCAGGCAAGATCACTTCAAAACCATTTTCGCCGGTATAACCAGTTCTTGCTACGAACCACTCACCATTAGAATACGCGGTAAACATTTTTAGCTCAGAAATCGGTGTTTTACAGGCCTCACCGACCACAGAAACCAATTTATCTGTCGCATTCGGCCCTTGCACTGCAACCATACACAAGCCTTCTGGCTCTTCAACCGTCATGTCAAAGTCAGCAGCGATTTTTCGAATCCATGCGACGTCTTTTTCCCGAGTACTGGCATTCACAACCATACGGCTCCAGTCTTCCGCCATGACATAGGTAATCAAATCATCAATCACGCCCGCCTCAGGGGTTAGCATACAACTATACAAACCTTTTCCTGGTGCCTTTAACTTATCGACATTATTCGCCAGCAGTTTTTTCAAGAATGGTTTTACATCAACACCTTTTAAATCCAAAACAGTCATGTGTGAGACATCAAACATGCCAGCATCTGACCGGACTAGTTCATGCTCTTTGACTTGCGAGCCATAGTGCACAGGCATATCCCAACCACCAAACTCGACCATTTTACCGCCAAATTCACGATGAATCGCATTTAAAAATGTCTTTTTGATCATAACCATTCCCTATTGTCTATGTGTTTCGCATTATAAACACTCATCACGCTCACACAACATGCTAAATATATGGTTTTCCAAGACCCAACGATCTCCCTATTTTGTTCTACACTAAAGGTTGGAATTTAATCTAACTTAAGTGATGAGCATGAGCGGCAATTTCGAGCTAGATGTAGACATTGAAATTTTTGATACTTTTCATCAAGAATATAATGAAATTTCTAATGATATTGACATTGAAATCAGCAGCTTATCTGAGAACACTAAAGACACGGTATTAGTTAATTCTCTTTTAGAGAAGCTCGATACCTTACAAACCAATGCCATGACTTGCTATCTGTACCCCATTGCAGACGCGATTGAAATTGTTGCTAATATTGTCTCGAAAGCAGATCAATACCCCACTAGGGAAATTCACAATTTTACGGATATTTTATTCCAGATCATGGACAACATAGCCTTCATGCTGAATTCTGTAGAAAAAAGCCAGTCTATCAATTTTAACGATTTCAGCAAAATTCAAAGTGTTGGTCGTATCATGACAGAAATCACAACAGATAATTTTCAACAAAAATACGATGATGTTATCTGTCAACTTACCGGGGAGGGGCAAAACACCAATAGCGCACTTGACTCTGGTGGTGTTGACTTATTTGCAGATGATGAGATTGAGTTGTTCAGCGACGATGGCATTGAATTATTTGGTAATGACATCGAACTGTTTGATGATGACTTGCCAGTGGAGCACCTCTCTCCAACGCAGCCCAAAGCAGCCCAAAGCAGCCCCTAGCACACCTGAACCAATAGAAGATATCCAACAAGAACAAGATGAAGTCCTATCCAGCTTTGAAGCCATTTCGAAAACGATTGACACCCGAATTTACAACACCAGTAAGCGCACCACTTTTTTAGCAGAAGTTGTATTTGGCATGAATGCACTCAAGGGTAATGTCGTCCCAACTAACCAACTACTTACAGCTGTATATCTACATGATTTTGGAATGATAACGTTACCTGATACATTTTTTGGCCATGGAAAGCCCACTGACGAGCAATTCAAAACACTCAAGCGGCACCCTATTGTTGGCTGCGAAATTATAGCCCATTCAACCGAGTGGAAAGAAGCTGCAAAAATTATTTTACAGCATCATGAAAGACCTGATGGAAAAGGCTACCCACAAGGGCTCAAATAAAAAAATATATGTGATGGCGCGAAAATCATGGCTATTGCCGATGCTTTTTTCTCGATGATTAACACCACTTATGCAGACCAGCGTAAACGCACCTACCTCCGTGCAGCAGCAGAAATCAACGCCAATTCTGGCACCCAGTTTTCAGAGGACTGGGTCCAAGCATTTAACATAGTTGTTAAAATGAATGCCAGTGCTCGTAGCCATTGGATGGATCTTTAGTCCACTAGCGTTGCTAACACTGACATTAGTTTTTCTTGGTTAATCGGGAATGGCAAAATGACATCTATCGTAAAGCGTTTTTGTACGGCTTCTAATGCTGCCATATGCCCCTTTTCATAAAACAGAATCACCTTGCTTTTTGGCGAGTCACTTTCTACTTTCGCCAGCAATGATTCAATATTACTCACTCGATCTCGAAACTCTTGAGATACATTAAACTCTGCCACAATCACATCAGGTTTTTGCTTTTTTATGGCCTTAGATGCTTTTCTGACCGAATTAACAATGTCAGCATTGAACCCTAACGCTTTATATTCTGGGATAAAATTAGGATACCCACCTTGCTCAATGACCGCCAACAATTGCTTTCCCACTATGATTTTCTCGCTTTAAAATACGGTTTTGCCATGTCAGGTAAATCGCCTCTTAAACCAACCGCATTTAGCATAATCTCCCGCTTTAACGGTTTAGCACGATTCATCCATTTTAAACCAAGATTTCTAACCAACGTAACTGGCAGTAGCGTATGACTAAAAAGAGATTTAAAAGCCGACATCGCCGACATCATCATCGCATTATTTCCTTTACGCCAGCGCTCATAGCGCCTTAATACTAAATGCTCGCCAATATTTTGTTTTTTCAGAAAGGCACTACCAACCACTTCAGCAATGGAGGCGGCATCCAGCAACCCTAAATTAACACCTTGCCCAGCTAATGGATGAATGGTGTGTGCTGCATCCCCAACCAAGGCAATACCAGGCTGCACATAAGTGCTAACATGGCGCTGAGTTAACGGGTGAGCACCTCTTTGGCTACACACCTGAACTTTCCCTAAGCGACCATCAAAAGCCTGTGTGAGTTGCAGCTCAAATGCCTCATCAGGAAGAGACATTAATGTATCTGCCTGCTCTGGTGTCGTTGACCAAACAATCGAGCAAAAACCTTCAGGAAGCGGTAAAAATGCCAATGGTCCGGTTGATAAAAACCGCTGCCAAGCGGTATTATCATGGCTCAACTCTGGCTTTACGGTAGCAACGATTGCCGTATGCTGATAATCATGCTGAGCCATTTCAATTCCCAACATTTTCCGCAGCGGGGAGTTTGCACCATCTGCAGCAATCACCAAGCTAGCCCGTAACTCAGCCCCATCATCCAACACCAAACGGTGCTCCCCCTTAGAACCAAGCGGTGAGATGGATTCAACCGATGCCTTAATCGTACAGACACTTAACTGCTGCAACCTTTGCCAAAGCGCTTTTTGCACCACAAAATTTTCAACTAAATAGCCTAAATATGGCTGTGAGATATCATCACCATGAAAATGAATTTCGCCATTTCCCTGTGCATCCCACACATGCATTTGCTGAAAAGGCTGCAACCTCGCAGCAGTAATATAATCCCAAGCACCTAACGATTGTAATATATGCTTTGATGCAAGTGTCAAAGCGGATACTCGAATCGCATATTCACTCGGCAACGCCTCATCGAGTACAGGGGGGTACGGGTCAATTAACGTCACCGGAATGCCTTGCAACTGCAAAGCGCATGCGGTTGCCGCACCAACCATTCCACCACCCACAACCACTGCGGACTGTTCCATTGCCATAACAGACTCCTTACTGCATACCCATAGCGTACCGGGTGAGTTCATTTTTAATATTCGGCATCGCCTCAAAACTTAATAAAGCCATTGATCTCAACCATTGACTGGGCAACCCTGGCAGAGCAAATATTTTAATTAATGCATGAGTTGCTCCCATCACCCACTGATGGTCTTTTTGGCGAGCCAGTTGATATTGTTGCAACAAGCCATTATCCGTAAATACTTGACCTGAATTTTGCAACCCTTGCATCATGGTAAAAATCGCATCGGCATCTCGCAGCCCCAGATTAAACCCTTGGCCGGCTACCGGATGCATTGCATGTGCAGCATTACCGATGAGTGCCACACGATCCCCTGCAAAGTGCTTGACTCTCGTTTGCTTTAAAGGGAAGTGGCTACGTTGACCGACTAACTCCACATGCCCTACTCTATAACCAAACTGCGCTTGCAATTCAGCCATAAACTCAGAGTCCGACAATGCGAGTTTTTGCGCTAGCTCAGTTTCATCAACCGTCCAAACGCATGCCATTTGTTTGTCTTTAAGAGGTAGCATCGCCATAGGGCCAGCAACAGAAAACCGTTCGTAAGCAATATTGTCGTGGTATTCAGATAGGGTCACATTACAAATCATGGCATGCTGGTGGTAGTACACCTCTGTTGCCGCCCACCCCATTTCAGTACGCACCGTTGAGTTAACGCCATCAGCAGCCACCAACAATGCGCATTCCACTGTTTCCACAATACCATTGACTTCAACTTCAGCAACAACACCCACATCTGAAGATTCCAAACGTTTCAGCGTTGCAGGGCTGTAAACGGTAATATTCGACAACTGATTTAACTGCTGATGCAGTGCAGAACCAATGGCTCTCGCTGGCGCAACATAACCCAAAGATTCAGCATATAAATCTTCTCGGTCTAAGTGTGCAGTACCAAAAGCTGATTTTTGCGACACATGAATATGATGAATAGGTGTTGCTTCATCCACTAACAAAGGCCACACAGACATTTTTTCAAAAATCACTTTCGCGCTGTATGATAAGGCAATCACTCTGTCATCATAATGAGGCTTAGCATCTGCTTTTATTGGTCGAGACTCTAATAGCGCAACACGTAAATCGAGCTTAGCTAACAAGCAAGCCAGACTACTCCCCACCAATCCGCCACCGACAATCACCACATCATACTCAGCCACAACGTAACTCCTAACTTACCATACTGCAGAACGACAGAATTTAGCCCTGATTCATTTCACCATAAAAAAAACACATCCGAATAAAACCTAACCTAAGAATGGGCTCAAAAGCCATTCACATCATTCATTTTTTCGCGGTTGCCATTAACGACTCGATGTCAGAAATTTCTTTTGGCACAGCAGAGGACAACACATCACAACCCTCTTTAGTCACTAAAATATCATCTTCAATTCGAATGCCGATGCCCCACCATTTTTTCGCCGTTTTGCTGCCTCTCGCCACATAAAGACCCGGCTCTACTGTCAACACCATACCGGGCTCTAACTCACGGGAAACATCCGCAACCCGATAATCACCGACATCATGAACATCCATCCCCAGCCAGTGCCCAGTACGATGCATAAAAAAAGTACGATAAGCGGTATCTTTGATCAGCTGGCTGACCTTGCCCTTGAGCAAACCAAGTTTAACCAAACCTTTCGTGATGACTTTGACTGCGGCATTATGAGGGTCATCCCATTTAGCGCCCGGTTTAACAGCAGCAATAGCCGCATGCTGAGCATCTAAAACCAGCTGATATAAGTCACGTTGCGCCGGGCTAAAAACCCCATTAACAGGGAAGGTTCGAGTGATGTCTGAGGCATAACACGCTAATTCACAGCCAGCATCAATTAAGACCAAATCCCCCGAGATTAATTCTTCATTATTGTCAATATAGTGCAAAATACAGGCGTTATCACCGCCACCGACAATAGAGGGGTAAGCTTGTTCAACAGCCCCTTGCTGGCCACAAAAATAAGCAAATTCAACCTGCAATTGGCGCTCATTCATCCCTGGCTCACACACTTTCATTAACTGCTTGTGTGCTGCTGCAGAAATTTTTGCCGCTTTTCGCATCACGGCAATTTCAGCTCTGCTTTTATACAAACGCAAATCATGTACTACGTGGTCTAAATCGACAAACTCAAGAGGTGCCTTGATTCCTGCGCGCGAGTTTTCACGAATATTCAGCACCCACTCGCCAATTTGGTGGTCTAAATCAGGATTTTTACCCATCGCTATATAAATTTTTTCTCGGTTCTCAATCAAACCCGACAAAATATCCTCTAGATCATCAAATGGGAATGCATCGTCAGCGCCAAAGGTTTCAGCGGCCCCCTCAAGACCCGCTCGCTTTCCATCCCACATTTCTTTTTCAGGATCACGCTCTCGGCAAAATAAAATATACTCGGCTTCTTTTCGCCCAGGAATTAACACAGCCAAGGCTTCAGGCTCAGGAAAACCCGTTAAATACTGAAAGTCACTGTCTTGCCGGTAGGTGTATTCAACATCTCTATTTCTTGGCGAAATACCTGCTGCAGGGATAATGGCAATCGTATTATCCCCCATCAAACGCATTAATTGCCGACGTCTTCGCTTAAATTCTGATTGTTGCATCATTTATTATTATTATCCTTAATGAACCGTTTCTTCACTGCTCGCAGGATGCAGTTCCTGCGCTAAAAACATCACCGTTACTCGAAGGTACTCAATGATCTCGATGAGGCTATTTTCACCAACCTCATCAATCTCCATGTCACTGACATCAATTTTGGTCAGCTCAGTAAAATCACGAATAACCTCTTTACCATCGGCGCTGAGTTTATTCATATCAAAATTACCCAACGCGACACCATATAAAAACCCTTCAACCCAGGTTTTCATCGCCTCAGTACGAATCGTCAGTAACTGCTCATCAGCCGGCAAAAACAGCTCAAAGCCCATTTGTGCATCGGTTATTGATGCGACTGTTGCCTGATACAGATCATTTAGTACAGGAAGCTTTTCTGCCAATAACACATCGTTAGGGTCATATTCTTCCACAACCTCCGTAACCCACAACTTAGCCTCAGCCTGAAGGTTAACCACCAACACACCACACAACACGCCATGTGCCTCAGAGACCGTCATTTCACTCTCGACCTGGTTCAGAACCAACTGAACAGCTTCATACTCAGGATATACCAAAAAACCCTACTCCCTTAGCTTCGCAAAGGCCTATCATAACCCGATTTGGAGAAATTGCCATTTCAGCATAGAATCAGCCAAACTCCGAATAAAAAAGGTCTTATCCATGTCTGAAGCACCTGCAGACGATCTAAACACCGAAGTCGTCCAACTCCTTCCTCAGGTTGATGCGCTTTTAAATGCCTACCAAGCACTACAACTTGAAAATGCACAGTTAAAAACCAAGGTTTCTGAAATGGAAGTTGAGCACGATGACCTCGTTGAAAAAACCGCACACGCGCGTGACCGAGTAGAAAGTATGATCAACCGACTTAAAATTTTGGAGCAATAAATGGCCAGCGCAACCCCTATTACCTTTAAAATTCTCGGCAAAGAATACCGTGTCGCATGCCCTGCCGGTGAAGAAGCCTCGCTGCACCAAGCTGCCAGCTACTTACAGCAAAAGATGCAAGAGATAAAACAGTCTGGCCGCATCATCGGGGCTGATCAAATCGCCGTTATGGCCGCCTTGAACATCTCTCACGAACTCTTAGCTGAACAACAAAAAAAGCCAGAAATTCAACAAGATACAATCAATAGCGTCCGTAACATGCAACATAAAATCAAGCTTCAGCTAACGCCATCAGAAGGCGAAGTCAACGCGTAATAACCCTTTAAATTTATTTCTTGATACAGATCAACCTGTTAACAATTATTCACACATTTGCCCTTGAATTTCTGCCAATTTAGCGTTTAATTATAGGTATCTCCTGCTGTGTACGACCGGCGCTGGGTGCCTCTGAGCCTAATAACTAACCCAGGAGACAGGCCCCTTAAACTGTTGTGCATATCTGCCTCTGGTAGAGAGCCTGATGTTTAAGTCTTGTTTCCACCTGAACCAGTGGTTCAGGGACGATAGCTTCCACCGGCACAGCGGGAGGTTTTTATTTTAACCAACACGCAATTGCGTCAAAATATTCGTGATATACGACGCCAAATACCTGTAGAACAACAGTCTCAACATGCCCACGCTCTCGCGAGTGCATTTACAGGCTCACCTTTATTTCAACACCAACACTTTGCTTGCTATTGGGCAGTTGATGGTGAGATCAGCTTAAAACCACTCATTGACTTATTACTCTCAGCCAACAAAACCGTATACCTCCCTGTACTCAAACGCCAATCGCAGGCGCTTAACTTTGCCCATTACCACCCCAAAGTGGACACTACACCAAATCGGTTTGGTATTTTAGAACCACAAGAGTCTCAATATACCCCTCTTGAAGCCCTAGACGTCATCTGCCTGCCATTAGTGGGTTTCGACACGCAAGGACACCGCTTAGGCATGGGCGGTGGCTTTTACGACCGCACCTTAAGCTCTGTAAGAGACAACCCAACCCCCATTAGAGTCGGTATTGCCCATAACTGCCAACAACAAGGCCAGATTCAAGCACAAGAATGGGACATCCCTCTGCATAAAATTCTAACAGAGTCAGGCTTTATAGAGCCGCAGCCATAAAAATAGGCTTTATTGGCTGCTCACAAACAGTTTGTAGGCCATATTTTTGGTCTCTTCCACGTAGGTATAGCCCATCTCTTTTAAAAACTCATCAAACTTGACCGTTTCACCATCCAGCACCTGAATGCCAATCAGCACCCGACCAAATGCCGCACCATTGTTACGGTAATGAAATAAACTGGTATTCCACTGTTTACCCATTTTAATCAAAAAATCCATCAAGGCACCTGGCCGCTCAGGAAATTCAAAGCGAAATAAACGCTCATTTTCAATTCCCTGGGCATGCCCACCGACCATGTGTCGAACATGCAGTTTGGCCATTTCATTGTCAGACAAATCTATAACAGGGTACTTTTTAGCAACCAAACGATCCATCACCATTTGCTTGTCCGTTGGTGCCCGCAACTCAATCCCCACAAAGACGTTCGCCATCACATCATTCGCATAACGGTAATTAAATTCAGTAATGCCCATTTTGCCGATGGCTTTACAAAAGGCCATAAAGCTACCCGGCACCTCAGGGATGGTCACGGCAAATAACGCCTCACGTTGCTCGCCTAACTCAGCACGTTCTGCCACCGAGCGCAAACGATCAAAATTAATATTCGCCCCACTTTCAATGGCGACAAATTCACCGTCTTGCAACTGCTCACGCTCAACATATTTTTTCAACCCTGCCACAGCTAATGCGCCTGCAGGCTCTGCAATACCACGGGTATCATCAAAGATGTCTTTTATCGCCGCACAAATCTCATCAGAATTAACCAACACGATTTCATCAACCACTTCTTTAGCAACCCGAAACGTTTCCTTTCCTGCCTGGCGCACTGCAACGCCATCGGCAAACAAACCAACATGCTTTAATGTTTTTCTTCGGTTATCTCTTAATGCAACATACATAGATGCCGCATCTTCAGGCTCTACACCAATAATTTTAATGCCTGGACGAACATATTTTACATAAGCTGCAACGCCTGCCAGTAAGCCACCACCACCGACAGGAATAAAAATGGCGTCTATTTTTTCAGGGTGCTGCCGTAAAATTTCCATACCAATGGTGCCTTGGCCAGCAATCACTTCAGGGTCATCATATGGGTGCACATACACCATCCCTGTTTCTTTCGATAACGCCATGGCATACTCATAAGCTTCATCATAACTATCACCAACAAGCACCGCTTTACCACCGAGTTGACGAACCGATTTCACTTTAATGTCTGGTGTCGTTTTCGGCATCACTATCACCGATTTAATGCCTCTTTTAGCCGCAGACAATGCAACACCTTGTGCATGGTTACCAGCGGACGCCGTAATCACACCTCTTTTGCCCTCTTCTTCTGAAAGTGACACTATTTTGTTGTAGGCTCCCCGAATTTTAAATGAAAACACGGGCTGTAAATCTTCTCTCTTTAGAAAGACTTGATTTTGAATCCGGGCGGATAAATTTTTCGCAAGCTCTAACGGCGTTTCCTTTGCGACATCGTAAACACGCGCACGTAAGATTTTTTCGATATAAGATGTTGGCATTATTTGTAAAATTCCCAGATTAGTGACAGAGAGCCAGAACCGCGTTATTCTAACAACAAAATCCTGCTGACTAAAGGTCGGTCAGCAATCTTACTTAATAATGATTAGGACAACCCACTTTATGTCACAGCAAGACGAGAATAAAAAACGCGCAGCCATTGCTGCTATTGAATACGTAGAAGGTGGAATCATCGGTGTTGGCACTGGCTCAACAGTGAATTTTTTCATTGATGAATTAGCAAAAATAAAGCACAAAATTGAAGGTGGTGTTTCCAGCTCAGTTGTTTCAACTGACCGTATGAAAGCGCTTGGTATTCCAGTGTTTGACTTAAATGCTGCGGGTGAATTAGACCTTTATGTGGATGGTGCGGATGAGTCCAACTCTAACTTACACCTTATCAAGGGTGGCGGCGGCGCTTTAACACGTGAAAAAATTGTGGCTGCAGCCAGTAAAAAATTCGTTTGTATTGCCGATGAAAGCAAACTGGTTAGCGTGATGGGCAAATTCCCATTACCTGTTGAAGTCATTCCAAT
>JABHGC010000166.1 GCA_018672285.1 Methylococcales bacterium | reverse complement strand
AGAATATGCTACAAAGTGGTTATGGACATATAATAATGAGCGGCCTAATATGGCTTTAGGTGGAATAACACCGAAACAAAAATTAGATTTAGCAGCTTAACCCTCTACTTTTGACCTCAGTTAATAATGGGGGGATTACCCAGGCCAAAGCATTTTATCCGGCATGGGAGAGCTCCATTTAGAGGTCAACATACACCGGCTACACACGGACTTTAACGTGGATGTCACAACAGGGCCTCCGGAGGTTTTTTATTGTGAAACCATTTCACAAACAGGCACCGCTCACTACCGTCACAAAAAACAGTCAGGAGGCCCTGGCCAATTTGCAGAAGTAGAGATCCAGATCGATCCATTAGCACGTGGAGAAGGCATTCAATTTGAAAGTAATATCACCAGTGGGCGTATCCCTAAAGAATATATCCCCAGTGTAGAAAAAGGTATTCGGCAAGCTGCAAAGCAAGGTATTGTCCAAGGCTTCCCGGTGGTCGACTTTAAAATAACACTCTGCGATGGGCGCTATCATGAGAATGACTCATCTCCACTGGCATTTGAGTGGGCAGGTAAAATGGCATTTAGGGAAGCGGCAGTTAACTCGACACCTCTGCTGTTAGAGCCGATCATGCTGGTTAATGTGATCACACCCAGTGAATATATGGGGCTTTGTATCGGGGATTTAAATCGTCGCCTGGCACGAGTACAAACACTAGAACGTAATACCGCTAACATTGTAGCACTAGTTCCACTTGTGACAATGTTTGGTTACATTGGAGACTTGCGTGCACTTAGCTCAGGCCGTGCAGTTTACAACATGCATTTTGACCACTATGGCGTAGCCATACAATAAGGGGCTCAAGGGGTAGGCAATTTGCCCAACCCCTTTTTTGCACGTTTTCTCGGTTTTATAGCAACCACTGCCACCTGAAAAGCATATTCTGCCCACTGCTTTGCCTCATCAACATCATCAAAAATTCGTTCAGGTGCTAAATGATAAGACATAGAATACCGCTTACCTTGCTTTTCATACTGAAAGGCAGGCAAGTGTTCAGCATCAAACATGGCCTTGGTGGACTCATCAACCTTGAGGAACAATTGGTCATCTGCCACCAAAGCAAACATCACCCCTTGATGGTATATCCCATAACCACCAAACATCTTACGTGATGAATTTCTCCAAACTCACGAAAAACTTCGGATAAAAATGCAACAAATTGGCTCATAAGCTGCCTACCTCTTTTCCCATTTAAGCTGCTTAGCCTTTATTGGCAACATCAAAGATTCAAGCTTCGTGATCAGCCTATTATAAGATAGACCAGCCACCCCTGTACAAGTATCATCAACATGCTCTTCTACCTCAACAGACTCTCCCGGCAAATGCCATTTAAACGTAATGTGATCGACAGTCGTGCAACCACCCTCCTTCACTTTTCGATAAAACTCAAGCTGTGCGTCCAACCCAGCGACATCCTCTGCCGATAATCGCAGCATACTGGCTCGCGAATGATCTTCATCTGCTAGCTCGGCAGTCACCTCATCATCCACACGAATCACTAAATTATTGCCAAAACTATGAAAGCAACCTGATGATGAATAAGACACCTCAACAAAACTTCCTACTGGCAAAGCAGATAATGTGTTTTCTGCCATTGCGACCGAACTAGAACCCAGAAAAGTGAGCGCTATCCAACAACACATTTGAAATTTTCTCTGTAATACTGAGATATTTAACTTACTCATAATGAACAACCCAATTAAGATTCAAGACTGTAAAATAAGCCACTTGAAATACCCACTAACCCGTTACCAACATAACATTTTCACTGAGCGATAAAAAAATCAATTATCACTAGTATCTTCTGATTAGATCGAGTATATTTACCGGCGAAAACAACCGGAGGGATGACAGAGCGGTTGAATGTACCGGTCTTGAAAACCGGCGTGGATTAACGTCCACCCAGGGTTCGAATCCCTGTCCCTCCGCCATTTTTCTTTTGTCAGAAAGTCTCTGGCAATTCAAGCAAGCCTCTACAGCCCAGCAATACTAAGCCTCGACGGTTTTTACCGTCCACCGCCAAAAAATTAAAACCTCTATT
>JABHGC010000222.1 GCA_018672285.1 Methylococcales bacterium | reverse complement strand
CCATGGAATAATGTTTGCTAATTTAAGCAATGGATCTTGTGGGTCAAGCTGCATCAGCATGTCTGTGCCGAATATATTCTCTTGGTGAGCTTCTTGGGATTTTGTTAACATTTTTTCATCATTTCGACCGGAAACTGAAGAATAATGATACCTTTTTTGGTCGAAATGAGCATGCAATTTCGACAATTTTATCATGTATTTCAATATCTTAACTTATTTTTCAGTGCTGACTAATTAATATTCATGATGTTTATGTCTTGGAGGCGTACCGTGGGCTAGGAATAAGTCAGCAATTGTTGGCAAAAGTGGATGAGATTGCCCAGCAAAGAGGGTGTTGTAAAGTGACGCTGGAGGTATTACAAGGGAATACGGTGGCGCAAAAGGCCTATCAGAAATATGGCTTTACAGGTTATGAGTTAGACCCTGCTATGGGGCAAGCGATGTTTTGGCACAAAGGGGTGGGTGGAAAAGTGTGACCGTATGTTACTTGGTTGCTATTTGACGTTTCTGTTATATTAGCCACATCATTAAACTATTGGAAAAAATATGACCCCTGATGAATTTGGCAGTATAGATATAACGGCAGAATCTTTACTCATCGCGAAAGACATTCATGCTCGCCATGAAGATTTAAGTCGAATTCAGTTACTAGAGTTATTAGCGCAAACATATGCCCACATGTTGGGTACTACCTTAATGACGGTAGCAAAAGGCTCAAGAGATAATCATCAAAAAGCCATTATTAGCTCGATTGATGAGTGGACGACTGACCGCGTTGCTGTGTTGGAAAAGCTAGCCTAAGCTAGGAGTGAGAAGGTGGTTAAAGCGTATATGTTACTCTGCACCTTAGTTTTACTAACGGCTTGTGGTAAAAAGGAAATGCAGCTAGCAAATGGGCGAGGGGATGCCTATGCAAAAGCCATTTCCTCTCACCTTGATGATGGTTGGCCATTCAACCAGCTGTTTAAAGAATCCGATAAACCTGAGCCATACGTTAAGCCGCACCGTGAGTACACCAAAGACGAAGTGGATGATATTGAGAGCGTACTCAAAGAGAGCCGTTCATTATATCTTCGCAGTCAACTGGACTTAAGTGACGCAGAAATCGAAGCGACATTTGCCCTCTTAGGCATCACTATTGTCGTGGATGAGTTGCGTTTTACTCGGGGCTCGATTGAGAAATACCTTAAGCGCCGTCTTAATTACACTCAGCAAGGTTTGATTGAAAAAAATGCAGATGGACAGCTAATTTTTCGACGTATACAAATCGGAGCAGACAGCGATATATCTGATTTATTTGTGGTAGATTTTGGTGAGATAAGAGCGGTTGCACAGGTGGCTCTTGATGCAAGCTGAAATGGTTTCAGGTGATTTACTTGAGCAAAAAGTAGATGTGATCGTCAATAGCTGGAATCGAAACATTATTCCGTGGTGGTTATTATTGCCACAAGGCGTGTCTGGTGCGATTAAGCGCCAAGGTGGAACAGGGCCTTTTAAAGAGGTGGCAAAATATGGTGCCATTCCTTTAGGCGAGGCACGGTTAACATCATCAGGTCAATTGAACTTTGATGCCATTATTCATGTTGCTGGTATTAATCTATTTTGGTTTGCCACGGAGTACTCCGTTAAGCAGTCTGTGGTCAATGCGATGAGTATCGTGAATGAGCAGGGGTACAAAAGTGTGGCGTTTCCACTCATTGGTTCTGGTTCTGGAAATAGAGGGGTGAATTGGTCACTAAAGCTTATGGTTGAGGCGCTATCTTCTATTGAGAGTCAGGCTAAAGTGGTGTTTGTTCAGTATGGTTCATGATTATTGTAACGCCTAAAGCACTCAACCTTAGGCGCCTTAATGAGGTTGTTATTGTTTAGGCATTGTCGCGTGGACAATTTTTAAAAATGCTTCGGGGTTTAAAAAGCCATTGCCCCATACTTTATCGAGCTTTGCATTGGGTTTTAATTTAACAATTTCCTCAATTGATTTTCCTTGTGCGATGAGTATCTTCATATTATCTCTCACCGAAACCAGCATGCCGTGAAACTGTTGTAAGGCGTGTTTGTTGCCTAATGGACCATGGCCAGGGATGATTTGTGTGTGATCGTCAGCGAGGTTTAAAATGTGTTTAGCCGTTCGAATCATGCCATTTATTTTGCCCTCACTTGAGGCGTCAATAAAGGGGTAAAGACCATTGAAAAAGGTATCCCCCATGTGGATGACATTGGATTTCTGAAAGAAAATAATACTGTCCCCATCGGTGTGAGCATGACTTTGGTGGGCGACTTTAATGACATCATTGTTTAGATGAAAAGTGATCTCATCGTTAAAAGTGATGATGGGTAAAGCGGCTTTAGGGGAGGCAGGTATTTTTTTATTGAAAGCGGCAATAAAGCCCGCTTTGCTCATGCGTTCCCTTACGTTGTTGTGTGCAACGATGATAACGCCATCGTGGCCTAAATTCTCATTGCCACCGGTATGATCAAAATGCCAGTGGGTATTGATCATAAAACGGATGGGTTTGTCGGAAAGCTTGGCAATGGCTGCTTTGATTTTAGGATTTAATGGCGCGTATTGGTCATCAATGAGAAAAACCCCATCATCTCCAATAGAGACACCAATATTACCGCCTTGCCCCATGAGCATGTAAATTTGGTCAGTGAGCTTGATTGTTTCGATGTTTTTTGTAGCGGTATCATCTGCAAAGCCCGTATTAGAAAGGATAAGGCTTAAGATAAAGCCTTGAAAAAGCTGTTTTAATCGTGCCATTTTGGTGATCCTATAAAGTCGTATTGGCACGCCTAAGGCAGAGCCAAGCTAAGATTAAGCCATCGTTGTTATTGGGTGTCGTCAGTATTGTGTTGGGTAAATATCATAAAGCAGAATGTTTTTTTGTCGTCCACCAGCCAAAACCTGCTCCAGTGATAAACATGAGTAAGGAATAGGTGACGGCAGGAATCATCATGGCTTGGTTACCAATTAAAGTGCCTGCGACAACCAGAGCCAGTGTGCCATTTTGTATGCCAACCTCAAAGCCAATGCAAGTTGCTTGCGGGTGGGAAAGTTTGGCTAATTTAGCCAATAGATATCCCAATGCTAAAACACTCAAGTTAAGTACCAGCGTTGCGGCCCCTGCTTGGACAAAAAACGAGGCCATATTGTCTTTGTTCTTTAATACGATGTGTTCTGGTCTAATGGAACCGGACACTTTGATAAGGGATAATATTATCAACTATCGAGGTGATCATGAACAAGAAACGACCATACAAAACTTATCCAAAAGAATTTAAAGAAGAAGCAGTGG
>JABHGC010000134.1 GCA_018672285.1 Methylococcales bacterium | reverse complement strand
GGGGGGGGGGCTGATATTGCTGACTTGCTGAATCGGTGCTTGGCCAAGGTATAAATAGGTTAAAAATGAGGCGAACACGCCACAACATACCCCCGCTGTAAATGGCATTAAAATCGAGGGCTTGGGTTGTTTTTGTTTGGGTGCTGCGCTGTGTTTGTAGTCTGGTTTTGCCATGGTTCTTATTATTGTTTAGCCGAGTCTTATTAAGATAGTTTAGCTGGTTTTAATAAGACTGCCTATTTAAAGCGAATAATTAAGTCGGATAAACCTTGCGCCACTTTGATTAATTGGTCACTGTCATCCATCAGTTCAGAGGTGTGCATTACGGTCGTTTGAGAGGCAATACTGACTTGGTCAATATTTCGGCTGGCCTCAGTAGATGCCGCACTTTGTTCACTGGTGGCATGCTCAATACTGTTACTAACATCCTTAATCACGTGAAATGCATCGCTAATTTGTGCCAAGACACTTTCTAGTTCCGAGGCATTTTGAACATTGGCTTCAGCCCGCTCTTTACCTTGCATCATGGTGCTAACGGCATTTTTAGTGCCGGCTTGTAGCTTACCAATCATGGTTTGAATTTCTTCCGTTGATTTTTGGGTGCGGCTTGCGAGTGTGCGTACCTCATCGGCAACGACGGCAAAGCCTCGGCCTTGTTCACCTGCACGTGCAGCCTCAATGGCGGCATTGAGCGCCAATAAATTGGTTTGGTTAGCAATGCCTTCAATAGATTCAACGACGGCGCCAATTTCAGCAGCATCTTGATTGAGCTGTGAGATAGCGCTTGCTGCGGTTTCTACTTCATTGGATAAGGTGCGTATATTTTGTGTGGTTGTTTGTACACTGGTTTTTCCATGCTCTACAACGGCATCAGCACTGTCCACTTGTTTAGCTGCATCCTTGGTACTCTGGCTAATTTCTTGAATACTGGCATCAAGCTCGGTAATGGCAACCGCCATTTGTTCGATCTGCATTTGTTGTTGTTCAATTTCATGATGGATTGAGGTAATGGCCATTTTTTCAGACTCAGTGCGCTCAAAAGCCTCATCTGAGGCTGATTTTACCCGGGTTAAAATGGTCTTAACTTTAGTGGTTAACATGCTCATGGCAAACTCAAGTTGCCCTGCAGCACTATAGTTGCCCGTATAAAAATATTGGGTGACCGGGTTATCAACGTGTTTTTTACTGTTTTTGCTGGCGTTGGCAAAATCTTTTGATAAAACACTGAAAAGGCCATAGGCTGCAGCAGCCCCTGCAATGCCTGCAGCGATTAAGGCTGTGGGATCTTGAGTGAATGCCGCGGTGGTTGAAATGGGTGTAAAGGCCAGTGCGAGTGAGGTGGCAAATTGTCCGGGTAAACTGAGCGAGATAACCGGTTTATCGGGAAGGCTTTTGCCTTGGTTTAACGCGGCATATAATTTTTCAGCGCGTTGTATTTGTTCTGGTTTGGCTTTAAACCGAACAGACTCATAACCACAGATTTGACCATGTTCAAAAATGGGGGTGACATACGCATCAACCCAATAAAAACCACCATCTTTGGCTCGGTTTTTAACGATGCCACGCCAAGGATTTCCGGCTTTAATATTGGTCCATAAATCATCAAATGCGGCAGGTGGTACATCGGGATGACGAACCAAATTATGGTTTTTACCGATGCACTCAGCAATCGAGAAGCCACTAATTCGTAAGAAAGTATCATTAACAAAGGTGATGGCACCTTTTAAGTCGGTGGCAGAGATGATTTCATCGCCATCGTTTAGAATGATTTCTTGGTTGGTAACGGGTAGATTCTTTTTCATGGCTAAATCTAGAGTTCCTAGCATTTTGTTATAAAAACAGTATAGCCAAGAATAGCCAGGTAGTTAGTGAGGGTTTGTTTTATTTTTGCTCAGCTGCACCATAGACCACTTCAGCTTGGTTGGCGATGAGCAGTGCTTCGGGCACACGGTGGCGAATCGCCGCGGGCAATTGGGTTAAAATTCCAGGAACCGCACGGACGCTCACCCAGAGTAAATTAATCTTCAAATTTACGTCTAAGTACACCACATCATCGCCAAATGGGGCGGCTGCTGCGTGTATATTGGCTAAAATATCATTTAAAATGTGTGCCGGTTTATCCCGTAATTTAGGGATTCTCATCATAAAATCAGATAACGGTTTACCTTCTTTATCGCGTTTTGGTAGACGATCTAATAATGGGGTGTTGGCGAGTATTGCATGCGTTTTAATAAGTTCATCTGACATAAACTACCTAATGCCCATAGTGATTTTGCTGATGGCGTTACTATAAACTAACGGTAATACTACAGAATGTAAATTCGGGTTTTTCACAATAGGTGGGCCTGTAAAGTTCGTTAAGCTTGCTGGTAAAAGAATGAGTTAGATAAAAACAAGTCAATTTGAGGTCTCGTGAAGCATAAGCCAATTTCAAATTATTTTGGGCGTAAAGCGTTTGCCCATATCCGTCAGCGGTTTATGTTGGTGGCTCAGCAACGCCTCATGGTATTGCAATCGGCGTTGCAAGAACGTCAGCGTGTTTTGCTTGATTTATTACCCTTACTACTACACATCAACCATCCCTTATTGCCAGGGTATGTTAATGGCCAGGTACCAGCAGGTCTGCCAGATTATTCCCCTAGTAAGTCAGTGCTGTTACTGGCCAAAAAGTTTGCGAAAAGTTTTCAGCATAAACGCCAAGCTGTCAGACAATTTCCCATCCAAGCGCTCTTTTTAATGGGCAGTGGTGGCAGTATTGCTTACTCGACTAAGAGTGATTTTGATATTTGGATTTGTTATAGCGAGCATTTATCCGAAGAGGAATGTGCTGCTTTAGCTCAAAAATGTATCTTGATTGAACAGTGGGCAGCGCAATTAGGGTTGGAAATACATTTATACCTGATTAACCCGACGACATTTCGCCAAGGCAACCATCAAGCATTATCGGATGAAAGTAGCGGTAGTGCTCAGCATCACTTGCTATTGGAGGAATTTTATCGAACGGGATTATGGGTTGCAGGTAGGGCGCCTATGTGGTGGTTTGTCCCACCAGAATATGATGCTCAGTATGATGAATTTGTTGATGATTTGTTACGTAAGCGTTTGGTTGATCCTTTTGATGTGGTGGATCTTGGCGGCTTAGAGCAAGTGGATGCTAAAGAATTTTTTAGTGCCGCCATTTGGCAGTTATATAAAAGCATTGATGCCCCTTATAAATCGATTTTAAAAATGATGCTCATGGAAGTGTATACCCTTGAGTACCCAAAACCGGACTGGTTGAGCCAGCGCTTTAAGCGTCATGTCTACGCAGGTGAGATCGACAACGTCAATCATACTGATCCATACCTAGCGTTGTGTATGAAGTTGGATCAATTTTTCTTAGATTGTGGTGATGAGCCAAGGCTGGAACTGTTTAGAGAAGCGTTTTATTTTAAAGTGGCCTTAACCAAAGGCACACAAGACCAACATCGCCGTGAGATCATTCAAGATTTAGTCAAGCAGTGGGGTTGGGATAAGACTCGGCTGCAAATTTTGGATATGCGCTCTGACTGGAAAATCAAACAGGTGAAAACTGAGCGTAAACGGTTATCAGATGAATTCTCGAAAAGTTATCGTCACCTGATGCAGTTTGCACAAAACCAAGGCTGTGAAGATTTAATGGCCAGTACGGATTTAAAAGTGTTAGGCCGAAAGTTATATGCGGTACTCGATTTAAGAGCGGGTAAAGTGGATAAAATTAACTTAGGGATTTCGGCCAATATGGTAGAACCTGAGTTGACCATTCAGGAAAAAATGGGCAGCAAGCAGGTGGTTTGGTCAGTGTTTACAGGTGACACTGTCGCTGTTTATTCATGTCGGCACCTTGTGGAATTAATCATGTGGTGCCATTGGAATGGGTTAGTCGGGCTTGATACTAAATTCCATTTAGAGTTATTGCAAAATGGGGTGAAGGTTGATGAATTTCACGCCATTTTAAAAGCGCTTCGCAAACGTTTTCAGCAAACAAAATTACCTGTGATGCAAGATTATATGAGTGCGTCAGCACTGAATACGGCACAATTATTTGTCAATGTCGGTGTGGATCCTTTTTATGATTTAACCCAGCAAGGGGTGCATAAAATCAGCGATCGCTCCGATGCGTTATGTTATGGCGGTGTGTGGGAAAATATTGGTGTGAGCTTTGATTGGGTTGCGGTCAATACCTGGCACGAAGTTTTGGTTCGGCACTATGAAGGCATCACAGGATTATTGAGGTGTATTTGTGATTACTTAAATAGCAGTGTGAATGCCGTGGAAACGCTACCGAGTATTCATTGTGATAGTTTTTCTAATTTACGTGGTACCTCGATTGCGAGCCGGTTTAAACAATTATTTGATGCCATTAAAGCCATGCTTTCACACCACCCTAAGCAGCCGAGGTGGTACGTATTGCAGGCTGAGCGGAAATATTACCTTATCTATAAAGATCACCGTGCTTTTCAGTTTCAAGTTTTGCAAGACTATACCGAGTTAGTTGAATGGCTCAGTGAGCCACAAGTGGACTTTACACCCTGTATATTTGACATGTACGCATTAGAAAATACGGTTTTAAAAACACTCTATTCGCATAACGAACCGGATTCAGTGCAAGTGTTTTATTTGGCGAAAGAAGAGTGGGTTGATGTGTATGTATTGGATGAAAAAGGCTGTTTGTTTACACAAAAATTACCGTTTTCAGGAGTGCAGCGATTGTTGGCACAATTAGATCGATTTTTAACTGCAATACAAGCTCGGAAATCGGTTTATAGCCAAAGCGATGATGTTTCTTTGGCTAAAATTGAATACTATGAGGTTGAGAAATCTTTCTCCAAAGTGAAAATACGAAAGAGTACGGTTAAAGGGTCATCAACGGCTGCATTTTTTGATGTTAAAGTCATTGCTACCACGGAAGATTATGTGGTGGATTATCAAGTCATTTGTTATGACCGGCAGTTTTCATCTCTTGAGTATGGCGATGCATTATTTGACTCTGTGGCAGAATATATTGTCGAATGCCGCACAGCCGGGCAGCGCTACCCGGTGTACGTAACCGATATTGATGTCTCTCCGGAGATCTTAGGAAGTGACCAAGGCTGTGTTTCAACAGTGCATTACTTAAAGTATAAAAAGAAAATTGAAAGCAAATTAAACCGCCGCACCGCCATTAAAAAAATTCAGTAGTCGTCTTGTTCTATATTGGTATAAACCTGAGTTATAAAAAATTCCATTACCCGCTATAATAAATGATGATGGTGTGATACTTGACGTCTTCGCTATAGGTATTACACACTGAGTCTAAAGAAAGACACGTTCCAAATAAAAATAATAATAAAACAATGGAATCAATCATGTCGGATAAAAGCATTAAAATCCGTATCAAGCTAGATACGCATCATCCAGAATCTGACGCTGTCGAAGCTACTGCAAGTGCAGTAGAGACAGCTCAACCCTCACGTTATTCAGATATTGACCCTAAGCGTTTAATTCGCAGGGATCGGCATCAGGCGCGTTTTCGAGCCAAAGTCATGTTAGTGACACTCTTTGCTGCAGGGCTCAGTGCTGGTAGTTATTGGTGGTCAGAGCAGCAAGATGCGTTAGAAGCGCCAATTGCTGCATCAGATATTGCCATACCAACCGTCACTGAGGCACAGGTAGCAGAAGCACCAACTGTTGCAGAACCTACCGTTACCGCAGCAATAAAATCGGC
This sequence comes from Methylococcales bacterium, assembly GCA_018672285.1. GTDB lineage: Bacteria > Pseudomonadota > Gammaproteobacteria > JABHGC01 > JABHGC01 > JABHGC01. Next base: position 1,984 of record JABHGC010000134.1, on the reverse strand, counting down.
TGACAATCATCAGAAAAAATTGATTGTTCAGCCTGATTTGGCCATTGAAGCGGATGTGGTCGTCACCGCTAAGATGCCGGTTGCAGCACAAATTAAACAAAATTTAACGCAACTGGCAGAAACACAGTTACAAAAAACCTTAACACAACCGAATTTATTTGCAGAGGTAGAGCAGGCCTTACCACAGCTTGCAGAGGCCACGGTTGCGCCTGAAAAAATACAGAAGAAAGTGAATGAGGTGACGGTTGCTGTAGCGCCGATTGAACATACTGTGATTCAGTCCCGGCATATTGGCCGTGCGATGCTAACCAATGCCATTGCTCATCGGGAACCTGTTGATGAAGTCTTAGGGACAGTCTTTGCTCGCAATGATATTACCCGGATGTACTATTTCACTGAACTGAAAGGCTTAAAAGGCCAAGTCGTGACACACCATTGGGTACTCAATGGTAAGGTGATGGCAAAAATTCGGTTTCGTATTGGCAGCCACCATTGGCGCACTTATTCGAGTAAGTATTTGAATCAGAAAATGTTGGGTGATTGGAAAGTTGTGGTAATGGATAGCCAGGGCAAAGAGCTAAGCCATACCAATTTTAGTTACCAACCCGCGCCAGAGGCATTATCTCAGCGTTAAACGACAGTGTTTATTCGTCACCTTGAAAGGCGCAACTTTTATAAGCTGCGCCTTTTTCTGTTATTTAACGGACAAAAAATTCTTATATTGCATGCTTAACAATACTCACTGAGTACGTAGAAGGAGCCAACGTTTGTGTTAACGCAATTGTCTTTTGTCGCTGCGGGGTTTTCAATCGTAGGCCTTGTATTGCTGGGTTTGCAAACACGGTCTGAATCACCAATGGCGACACGTTTTGCCCTTGCAATGCTCACTAATTTGCTGGCACTACAAGTGATTCATTTGGCTTTGCTGTCTCAAACATGGCATGTAAGCGGCATTCTAACACTGGTGTATGTGTCTTTATTGGGCAGTGTTGGGCCACTTTTTTTTGGCTATTGCCAAGCGGTTATCAGCCCTAGTGATGTCCAAAAATTGTCGGCTTTAGCGCCAGCGATGGTGATTTTAGGTGTGGCTGTAGTGGCGGCCATTTATCCCCCTTTTCTACAGTGGGCGTATGCGCTGATGTTTGTTTTATGTGGGTTATATATGGGCAAGCTGGCCAGCTTATTACTGAAGTTGAAGCACCGCCGATCATTATTTAAACTGGAATTTATGTTGGTTGCAGGCTTTTTAGCCTGGGCAATGATGGTGGTGGCTCTGGGGGTTGCAGGCAGCTTGTCTTTGTTACAATTGTTGCCCATTCAAATGATATTACTGGGTATAACGGTCGCGATTGCACTGCATATTCAGCTGAATTACCCACACCTTCTGAGTTCTTTAGAAGAAATGGCCAGCCGCCAATATCAAACGTCTACCTTAGCGCAGGTGGATTGTGAGCAAAAGATTCAGCAGCTTAAGCAGTTAATGCATCAACAGAAAATCTATGAAGACAGTCATTTGTCATTAGATGGGTTGGCGGAGTTGTTAGCGCTTAAACCTCATCAGCTCACCGAGTTGGTGAACACCCAACTGGATATGAATGTTTCGACCTATTTACGCCAAGTGAGAGTGCAGGCGTCAGAAGCGCTGTTGTTAGAAGAGCCTAAGGTGTCGGTACTGGCCATTGGCTTAAGTGTTGGGTTTAATTCGCAATCCGCTTTTTATGCGGCATTTAAAGCGCAACACAACATGGCCCCTGGTCAGTTCCGTAAAAAAACCACCTAAACCGAATGATTGTGTGTGTTTTTATTCCTCATTGCACATTCCGGAAGTCTTAAGCCATCTGATTTGTTGTTATCTAAGCATCACTATTGATGAGGAGAGAACAATGTATCTAACCATTAAATTCATTCATATTTTGAGTTCCACCTTATTGTTTGGCACCGGCCTTGGTAGCGCCTTTTTTATGTGGCTTGCCTATCGGCGGGG
>JABHGC010000025.1 GCA_018672285.1 Methylococcales bacterium | reverse complement strand
GCGCACGAGGGACTTTTTGACCGCTATCCGCATCATCAAATAATTTTTGCTCAGCACAGTTATCAACTTGAACGACTGCAACGTGACCTAACTCCTCAGTCACTAACATGGCAGTATCTTGGTCTAGAACATGATTGATCGTCGCCATGGTGCCCATTGTCATTAACTTTTTAATCACTTCTGCCGCTTTAATCGACATCCGCTGAGCAAGTTCAGAAACCGTAATGGCTTCTGGGACAGCTATTTCTTTAGTAACAGGCTTAGTCGGTTTTTCAAACTGATGCTCACTCGCCGCCGCCACTTTTAATTTTTTCTTCTTCCGCTTTGCCCCACGTGATTTAGAGCCATCATCCTCGACAAAGTAGTTTTTTCGACCTTTTTGCTTAGGTTTAGGCTTACCCTCAGGAACACGACGTTTTTCTTTTTCATCTGGCTTTTTAGCAGCAGGAGGGGCCGCTTTAAAGTGCTTCTCTTTTTTCTTTTCTGTCGACACTTCAGGTTTAACGTCAACTGGCTCAGGTTTGGTCTCAACAACAGGCTCGACACTGCTAACAGTCTCAGCAGCAACAGTCTCAGCTTTTGGCTCAGGTGTTATCCCAGCTTCTTCCACACGAGCTAACTCAGCTACTTTTTCCGCAGCATCATTTTCTAATTTTGCTGTTTTATCGGCTTCTTCCTGTGCTTTCTTTTCTTTCTGAAGCTTCACTTCTGCTTCTTGCTCAGCTTGGACTTGCAACGCTTTTTTCGCCGCTTCTGCCTCTTTCAAGACATCATCATTACCTTCACTCGCCTCAGAGCGCTTAACATACGTTCTCTTTTTCCGCACCTCAACATTCACTGACTTAGAGCGACGTTGACTAGGGTTAGACTGAACCAGCTGACTCTTAGTTTTTCGTTTTAAAGTGATTTTTTTAGGCTGATTTTCTGTCTCGCCATCTTTTCCATGGCTTTTACGCAAAAAGTCTAATAGCTGCTGCTTATCAGAATCACTAATTTTGTCATCCGGTCCGCCAGCGGTTATCCCGGCGTCACCTAACTGACTTAATAGACGGTCTATTTCAATACCGATTTTATCAGCTAATTGTTTAACTGTTACACCACTCATAGTAATTCCCTTCGCCAGTTATTCGTCGAACATCGGCGCACGTGCAGCCATAATCACTTCGCCAGCAATTTCTTGCGTAATACCTTCAATGTCCATCAACTCACCTACTGACTGGTCAGCTAAATCTTCCATTGAATGTATTCCTGCATCTGCAAGTTTGTCGGCTAAGGCTTTATCCATTCCTTTGACAAGCATAATATCAGATGATTTAGCACCACCTTCACCACCCTCTTCAAAAGCAATCGCTTTCGTCAGCAAAATATCTTTTGCCTTATTCCTTAATGCATCTACTATCTCTTCATCAAACTCTTCAATTTCTAAGAACTCAGCTTCAGGGACATAAGCAACTTCTTCTAATGTTGAAAACCCCTCCTCAACTAGAATCTGAGCAACTTCTTCATCAACATTGAGCTGATCAACAAACATATCTAACGTTTTTTGTACTTCTGACTCACTCTTTTCCTGCGCCTGAGTTTCAGTCATGACGTTTAAGTCCCAACCGGTTAGCTCACTCGCTAACCTGACATTTTGGCCGCCACGACCAATTGCCTGTGAAAGACTAGATTCATCAACAGCGACATCCATGGAGTTTTTCTCTTCCTCCACAACGATTGAGCGAATTTCAGCAGGAGACATCGCATTAATAACGTACTGAGCAGGATTATCATCCCATAAGATGATATCGCAACGTTCACCACCAAGCTCATTAGTCACACTCTGAACTCGTGACCCCCGCATTCCGACACAAGCCCCAACAGGATCAATCCGAGAGTCAGAAGTAACCACAGCAATTTTGGCTCTAGACCCTGGATCTCGTGCTGCTGCTTTAATTTCAATCAGCCCTTCACCAACCTCAGGCACCTCTAAGCGGAACAACTCAACAATCAGCTCTGGTGCAGTACGGCTCACAAATAACTGAGGACCACGCATTTCTTGGCGAACATCCTGTAAATACCCTCTAAGCCGATCTCCAAGACGGATGGCTTCTCGAGGAATTAATTGATCTCTACGGATAACGGCTTCTGCATTACTACCAAGGTCGATATAAACATCGCCTCTTTCTATACGCTTAACAACACCCGTAATCAAGCTGCCTTTTTTATCTAAATAAGCTTCATACACCATGACTCTTTCAGCTTCGCGAACTTTTTGAACAATCACTTGCTTTGCTGTTTGAGCGGCAATACGTCCAAAAGCGACTGATTCCATTGACTCTTCAATGTAGTCACCAATCGCAATTTCAGGCTGTGTCTTCTGAGCATTCTCTAGTGTAATTTGTGCATCCGGAAACTCAACGCCACCACCATACTCTTCATTGGGCTCAACAACCGCCCATCTCCTGAACGTTTGGTAGTCACCCGAAGTGCGGTCGATATTGACACGTACCTCTATATCATCAATAGTGCGTTTTTTTGTTGCCGTTGCTAACGCAGTTTCGATTGCTTCAAAAACAATACTTGGCGCAATTCCTTTCTCATTAGAAAACGCATCAACAACTAATAAAATTTCTTTGCTCATTTCGACACCTAATACACTGGTACAAGTTTGGCCTTATCGATATTATCGATAGACATACAGTACACGTGATCCTCATCATCCATAATGTAAATATTATTATTTTCAGTTTTTTGTATTTTACCAGCCACTTTGACGCGACCTTCTACTTTTTGTGCAAGCCAGACTTTTGCTCGTTGACCAATAAATCGTTCAAAGTGCGCTACCTTGAAAAGCGGTCTATCAACACCTGGAGATGAAACTTCAAGGGTGTACTCACCATCAAAAGGAGACTCCACTTCGAGAATACCGCTAATTTGATGACTGACACTGGCGCAATGATCAACACCTATCCCACCTTCTCTGTCAATATAAAGGCGTAGAACACTAGACTGCTGGCTTTTAATAAATAGCACTGCTAACAACTCGAAACCTAATGCGGTTACAGTTGGTTCAAACATTTCCTGCAATTTCTGCGAAACGTGCCGCATAAATTATAAAACTCCAAAAACCAAAAATGGGCTAAATAGCCCATTTCAGATACTGACCAAACTAAGGCCTGAATTGGTAGCGGGGGCAGGATTTGAACCTACGACCTTCGGGTTATGAGCCCGACGAGCTACCAAGCTGCTCCACCCCGCGACTGAGGCGCCACATTCTACTGAGTAGTACAGTAATTATCAAGACAATAGTCTGTAAAGATTGATCAAACCTAAATTAATTCATAATTTAACCAATACCAATACTATTCTGACACCAAATTATTAACTTCTCTGGAAACAGTCCGAGCATCAATATCACAAGCCCATTCAAACTAAACACAACATGGGTATCTAATTTAACACTGATTTCAGACGTATCTTCTGGTGCATCAAAGTACATCATCTTAATAATTCTCAGATAGTAAAAAGCACCAATTACTGAGAAAAGAACCGCGACAATTGCGAGCCAGACGAAACCTTCATTAATGACAGCTTGTAACACAGCAAATTTGGCATAGAAACCTACTGTAGGGGGCACTCCTGCCATTGAAAACATCAGGATCAACATGAGTAGTGCATACCAAGGGTTTCGATCATTAAGCCCCTTCAGGTCATTAATGTTTTCAGCTTCAAACCCTTTTCGACTTAAAATCAATAACAAACCAAACACGCCCATTGTCATCAGTGTGTAGACAATGGTGTAAAACATGGACGCAGAATAACCTGCTTCATTGGCAGCGATAACACCGAGTAACAAGAAACCAATATGAGAAATGGTTGAATAAGCCAACATTCGCTTAATGTTTGTCTGAGCGATAGCAACAACGTTACCAATAGCAACTGAAGCCACAACTAACAACATCAGCATTGGTTGCCAATCAGTCGCAAGCGCACTCATGCCGTCAACCAATAGACGCATTACCAGCGCAAACGCGGCTATTTTGGGCACACTACCGATAAATAAAGTAACTGCCGTAGGCGCACCTTGATAAACATCGGGTACCCACATATGAAAGGGTACAGCGCCTAATTTAAAGGCAATACCAACCACAATAAAAACAACACCTAAAGATAATATTGTCGGCAATTCTTGTGGCTGAGTAAGCGCTTGTGCAATTTCAGCCAAATTCAAGCTGCCCGTCACGCCATAAATAAGAGACATACCGTAAAGCAACATGCTTGATGCTATTGCACCTAGAACAAAATATTTCACAGCAGCCTCACTGGAAGCTGCATTATCGCGATTAAATGCAACCATCGCGTACATAGATAACGAAAGAAGCTCCAGCCCCATATAAACAGACAGCATAGTGTGCGCGGACACCATGACCATCATGCCTAGTATTGCAAATAAGCCAAGGACATAATATTCCCCTTTATTCATTTCTCTATCTTCTAAATAGTCTTTTGAGTAAATGAAGACAATCGCAGCACAAAGGCAGATGAAGACGTTTAGCAATGTAGACATAGGGTCATTAACAAACTGCCCCCACATCACAACTTCTTTTTCAGTTGATTTAACAGCCCAAACAATGATCGCAGTAACAACGAGCGTAACCTGGGTCAATAGATAAACAATACCCTTTCTATCTTTACCAAGATATAAGTCAGCTACGAGTATTAAACACGTCATACTGAGTAAGAATATTTCAGGCAAAACCGGTATGAAATTAGGCATTTTTTTTCCAAATTACAATATTAACATCCGTGTACACAGTCATTTAACGTGCCACAGTTAGCTGAGTTGAAATATGTTGCAGCAAATTCTCTACCGAAACATGCATAACTTCAACGATAGGATCAGGATATATACCAAACACAAGAACAGGAATGGCCAACGCAACCATAAGAATCAATTCACGGCGGTTTAAATCTTCCATCTTTTCAACATGGTCGTGAACAACTTTGCCCAATATTACCCGCTTAATCATCCATAGAGAGTAAGCAGCACCGAGTATTAAAGTCGTGGCCGCTAAAAATGCGATCCAGAAATTCGCATTAAAACTCGCCAAAATAACCATGAACTCACCAACAAATCCAGATGTCCCTGGCAAGCCAGAGTTAGCCATCGCAAAAAATACAGCAAAAGCGGCAAATACAGGCATAACATTCGCAACACCGCCATAGTCAGCTATTTCACGACTATGGATTCGGTCATACATAACACCAACAGCTAAAAATAGTGCAGCAGAAATAAAGCCATGCGAAATCATCTGCACCATTGCCCCTTCTACGCCAAGGGCGGCTTCCTTAATATTGATCGAACCATCAGGTGTCATGATTGAGAAGATAATGAAAAAGCCCAAGGTAACAAAACCCATGTGAGCAATAGAAGAATAGGCAATAAGTTTCTTCATATCTTTTTGCACTAATGCAACCAAGCCTACATAAACAACAGCAATAAGCGACATTCCAATTAGCAGCCAATCTAACTCCTGGCTTGCCAAGGGTGAAATTGGCAGACTAAAGCGCAAAAAGCCATAACCACCAATTTTAAGCATGATGGCGGCCAGTATGACAGAACCACCGGTAGGCGCCTCAACATGAGCATCTGGCAACCAAGTATGCACCGGCCACATCGGTACTTTTACAGCAAACGCCATCAAGAAGGCGAGGAAGATGAAAATTTGCTCTGTTAGCGACAGGTTCAAATTATAGAATGCGGCTATTTCAAAACTATTTATATCAGGCTGCAAACGCATATAAATCAGCGCCACTAGCATCAACACTGAACCCAAAAAGGTATACAAAAAGAATTTTATCGTCGCATAAACACGGTTTGGACCACCCCAAATACCAATAATTAAAAACATTGGTATTAACATGCCTTCCCAAAAAACATAAAACAAGAAGGCATCCATCGCTGCGAAAACACCGACCATGAGCCCTTCCATTATTAAGAACGCCGCAATGTATTGCTCCGGCTTCTTCTTAATAACATCCCATCCTGCTAACAACACCAAGATCATTGTAAATGTTGTCAGAATAATCAATGGCATAGAAATACCATCAACACCTAAGTGATAGTAAATTCCAAATGATGATACCCAGCTTGCTTTTTCTACAAACTGCATGCTTGCCGTTGTACTATCAAAACCAGTATAGAGCGATAGACTGACGACGAATGTCACACACGCTACAGCTAGACCAATTTGTCTCGCTCTACCACTATCTTTGTGCCCTGTTAACATCACATAGACACCACCAACTATTGGTAGCCAAATAACTAAGCTAAGAAGCCAATCAGACATTCAATTAATCCCTATAGAATGACAAACAAGGTGATGAGTAATACCAAACCGATAATCATGCTAAAGGCATAATGAAATAAGTAACCAGTTTGGATATGACGAACGATCAACGAGAACCAGCCAACGGCTTTAGCAGAACCATTAACCATCAGTCCATCAATCAGTTTAATATCACCGACCTTCCAAAGTATCGCGCCAATTTTTCGGCCACCTTTAGCAAAACCGTCGATATACAACTCATCGAACCAAAATTTCTTTTCTAAAACAAAGTGTGCAGCACTGAATTTCTCTCTTAACTTACCTGTTAACGCAGGGTTTTTAAGATACAAGTACCACGCTGCTACCACACCAGAAATAGCTAACCAGACAGGCGGATGGGAAAAGCTAGTAACAATCATCCCCATAACACCATGCTCATGAATTAGCTCACCTAACGCATGAATTGGTGAAGTTGCATCAACGAGCAACGCTTTTAAATACGGCCCGGTAAAGTAATCCCCAAAAAGCATTGGCTCAATCACTAGTATACCAATGACGGCAGAGGGAATTGCCAGTAAAATTAGAGGTAATGTGACCACCTTAGGCGTTTCATGTAGATGAGACTTTGTATGCTCATCCATTCGTTCTTCGCCATGAAACACTAAAAAGAACATTCTAAAAGAGTAAAATGCGGTAATAAACACACCTGCGACAACGAGGATGTATGCAACACCTGCAAAACTTGAAGAAGAGTGATGAACAGCGTCAATTATAGAGTCTTTTGAGAAGAACCCAGAAAATGGTGGTATTCCAATGAGCGCAAGTGAGCCTACGAGTGATGTGATATAGGTGATTGGCATGTATTTTTTCAGGCCACCCATTTTTCTCATATCCTGCTCATGGTGCATTGCAATAATCACAGAGCCTGCGGCCAAGAACAGTAGCGCTTTAAAGAAGGCATGTGTCATTAGGTGGAATATCGCCACATTATAAGCCGAAACCCCGAGAGCTACCGTCATATAGCCTAATTGAGACAGCGTAGAATAGGCCACTACTCGCTTAATATCGGTCTGAACAATGCCGATCAAGCCCATTAAGAACGCAGTTAAAGCACCTACAATCAAAATAAAACCAAGTGCAGCGGGTGCTAACTCATAGATTGGAGACATTCTTGAAACCATAAAGATACCGGCTGTCACCATTGTCGCCGCATGTATCAATGCAGAAATAGGCGTCGGACCTTCCATTGAATCAGGTAACCAGACGTGCAAGGGAATTTGTGCAGATTTACCCATGGCGCCTATAAACAACAAAATACCTATCGTATTAACAACATACCACTCCATACCAGGAATGATTTCGATGGTGGTTTGTGCATTATAAACATCAACGATTTTACTGAAGACAACGCCATAATCTAGGGAGCCGCAATAATACAGTATCGCTGCTATTCCTAATAAAAATCCAAAATCACCCACTCTGTTAATAAGAAAGGCTTTCATATTTGCAAAAACGGCTGTTTCGCGTGTAAACCAAAATCCAATTAGCAAGTACGATACAAGGCCAACCGCTTCCCAACCAAAAAACAGCTGCAAGAAGTTATTTGACATAACAAGCATTAGCATCGAAAAAGTAAACAATGCTATATAAGAGAAAAAGCGCTGATAACCAGGATCATCATGCATATAACCGATGGTATACACATGAACCATTAAAGAGACAAAAGTCACCACAGACATCATTACTGCAGTTAAAGGGTCAACTAAGAAACCAATTTTAAATTCATATTGCCCGCTTAGCAGCCAGGTATATAAGTCCATTGACTGGGATTCGATATTCCCCATCATGAAGCCATATAAAACGTACAGCGATAACACACAAGAAAGTGCGACACCTGCAATAGTGACAATATGAGAGCCTTTACGCCCAATTATTTGAGTCTTCCCAAAAAAACCGGCAATAATTGCACCAAGCAATGGCGATAGCGCAATTGTAAGATATAGTCCTTTCATAGCTTTCGCTGTTTCCTATACAGTCAGGTTAGTATGTCTAATTAGCCTTTTAGAGCATCAATCTCTGATACATCAACGGTCTTTAAGTTTCTGAATAGAACAATCAAAATCGCAAGACCAATCGCAGCTTCAGCAGCCGCAACCGTTAAAATGAAAAATACGAATATTTGTCCCGCACTGTCATTTAGCGCTTGTGAAAACGCAATAAAATTAGTGTTTACAGCTAAAAGCATCAGCTCGATACACATCAAGATGATAATAACGTTTTTTCTATTAAGAAATATGCCAGCTACGCCAATACTAAATAACAACGCACCAACAATTAAATATTCTTGTAATCCAATCATATTTTTCGCCTTAAAGACCTTGAGACTAGTCTCTTCGCTCTACATCTATTGAAACCACTTTCACTCGATCTTTTGCTTGAACAAGTACTTGCTTACCTGGATCTTGATGCTTAGTACCAGGCCGTCTTCGCATAGTCAAAACGATCGCCGCTATAATAGCCACTAACAAGATCACTGCTGCGATCTCAAATGGATACATATAATCCGTGTAAAGTTGGCGCCCTAACTCAGCAGTATTGTTATATTCTGCGGGATGAGACACCTGAGATTGTTGCAACTGTGATAATTTTTCCGGCGTCAAGACAATAATCAGCTCTACAGCCATGGTTACCGCGACAAGCAAACCAATCGGCATATAACGATGATAAAACTGCTTCAACTTGCTCAGCTCTAAATTCAACATCATAATCACGAACAGAAAGAGCACCATAACAGCACCGACATACACCAGTACCAGAACAATACCGAGAAACTCAGCTTGCATTGTTACCCATAAAATCGCTGCAGTAAAAAATGACAACACAAGGAATAAAGCAGCAAAAACAGGGTTCCTTACCACTACGACCATAGTAGAGGACAGCAGCAATATACCCGAAAACAAATAAAATATAATATATTCAAATATCATTTAACTCAGCATCCATCTGTATCCGATTATCGGTATTGGGCATCTAATGTACGATCTTGAGCAAGCTGCGCTTCGTAATCGTCACCGAATTGAAGCAGCTTCGTTTTGTCCATAATCTGCTCACCACGTTGCTCATAGTGATACTCAAAAATATTTGTTTCTACTATTGAGTCCACTGGGCAAGATTCTTCACAAAAACCACAAAATATACATTTAAAAAGATCAATCTCATATTTTGTTGTGCGGCGAGTACCATCATCTCTTGGCTCAGCTTCAATTGTTATTGCCAAAGCAGGACAAACAGCTTCACATAGCTTACATGCTATACAGCGCTCTTCACCATTAGGGTAGCGACGCAATGCATGGCGCCCTCTAAACCGATTAGAGATAGGTGTTTTTTCTTCTGGGTACATAATGGTAAATTTTTTCGCAAAAAAATACTTACCCGTCAGTTTTAACCCCTTCAATAGTTCAATCAAGAAGAGGCTACCTAAGTATTGCTTGATCATGATCTAAGCTCCCTTCCCATCAAACCAGATGGGCATTTTATTAACAACACAAAACGCCACAACCAATAGCCAAAAAATTGTAATAGGAATAAATACTTTCCAGCCTAAACGCATGATTTGATCATAACGATACCGTGGAAAGGTTGCTCTAAACCACAAAAAGCAAAACAAGAAAAACGAGGTTTTCGCAAGCAACCACATAAAGGGTGGCACGAAGCTAAAGACTGACTCTAGTGGCGTTCCTTGGAATGGTGACAACCACCCGCCTAAAAACATCAAAGCGGCGAGTGCTGAAATCAGAATCATGTTGGCGTATTCAGCTAAGAAGAAAATGGCAAAAGCCATTCCAGAATAATCAACATGGAAGCCCGCAACAATTTCTGACTCACCTTCAGCAATATCAAACGGTGCACGATTTGTTTCTGCTACGCCGGCAATGAAGTAAATCACAAATAATGGTAGTAACGGTAGCCAGTACCAGTGTAGCGCACTGCCACTTTGCCCTTGAACGATGTCTGTTAAATTCAGACTGCCTGCCGCAAGAATGACGCCAACCAGCGCGAACCCCATTGCTATCTCGTAAGAAACAACTTGTGCCGCAGAGCGGAGTGCACCGAGCAATGCATATTTTGAATTAGATGCCCAACCCGCAATAATAACACCATAAACACCGAGAGATGTCAGCGCTAATACATAAAGCAATCCTGCATTAATATTCGCAATGACCATCCCTTCATCGAAAGGGATAACGGCCCAAGCAGCAAGCGCAGGCATAATAGACATAACAGGGGCGATAATAAATAAATATCGATTTGCGGGATTTGGAATGACAATTTCTTTCATTAGCAGTTTCAGGGCATCTGCTATAGGTTGCAAAATCCCTTTAAAGCCAACTCGATTTGGACCGACTCGAACCTGCATATAGCCGATAACTTTACGCTCGGCTAAAGTAAGGTAGGCAACACCAAGCATCAAAGGGAGAACCAGCGCGACAATTTTCATCAAAATCTGCACTGTGACGGGCAACATTTCCCAAATGCTAATTAAAAATTCCATTACTTAGTCTCACCGCCGCTAATCGCGACCATTTTAGTTATCTGTCTCACGTTGCGCATACTAGCGATAAGCTAGTCTGCTTGCAACAGTCTCATTTCTGTAATGCTATTTCACCATATAATGAACCTAGCACACCAGATACAACAACATCACTTGGTACAACCGCACTATCTTGCGCTACTGAATGATCAGTTACAACAGATAATTCTATGGTCTCATCACCTTGTGAAATGTTTACTCGCTGTCCTGATTGAACACCAAGAGAGCTAGCCAATTCCGGGCTCAATCGAACAACCCCATTTTCAGCCAAACTGGTTTTTTGTAATGCTGCTGCACGCCTAACCACCGAATCTACAGCATACGGTGACACACTTCCGATCCGAGCAACACCAGCGGAGCTATCCAACTGTCTCTGCCATTGACCTGACGCAGATATCCCTGCCAACTCAGATGCATGAGCCTTACATTCAGCTAATACTTCTGAGGAATCCATATAATCAAAGCCTTCAAGGTTATGCAAATTCCCCAAGACCCTTAACACTTTCCACCCAGGGCGGCTATTTGCAAACGGTTTTACAGCACCAGTAAATGATTGCCATACCCCCTCACAGTTGACGAAGGTACCCGAAGTCTCGGTATTAGGGGTTATCGGTAACAATACGTTTGCATAGTCTTTCTGAGCATCATTTTCAAACATTGCAAATTCAACTACAAACTCAGCAGAACGCAACATTGCTAAACAAGTTTGTGCATCATAGGTGTCATAAACGGGTTCAAAGTTGTAGACAACAACATTTTTCATCCCCTCAGACTGCATATCACCAAAAGACTTTGCTGAAGCCAGCTCTTTTTTCGGCAACATATTCATCAAATTCAGCCCAACACTATTCGCACCGTGGGAAATGACCCCAACATTTGCGCCTGCCAAACGTGCAATTTCAACGCTCAAGCTTTGTATAAGACCATAGTCAGGGTGAGATGTAGCCATAGAACCTAACAATACCGCTGAGGTGGCACCATCAAACAAGCTCTTGGCAATTTTAATTGCGCTAGGACTCGGCTCAATCCCAGGGTACAACGAAACCAGTTCATCGCAAACAGAACCTTCTGATAGATTAGATAAAACCTTTGCGATTCCTGCAAGCTCTTCAGTGATTCGCTGTGGAGCGACAACACAAGACTCATGCATAGAAAAATTCATTTGATATCCAACTGAACTCAACGACATAACCTCACCACCACCTAGCGCTGATTGACGCACCCGGTGACACAACATAGGCTGGTCGACCCTAACATTTGACTCTATTAATAGCGTTGCATTATTAACGGACAAATCTGCAATCGATTGACCCAACCAAGGCGTTTGTGTCTCTGAAAAATCGGATTGACGCAATCGATAATCCACATTTTCAACACCCAAGGCTCGTGCAAGTTTCTGCAGCAGAAAACCCTCTTCTATCGTTGATGAAGGCGACATTAACATGCCCGTTGCAGCAGCATCATTTTTTGTTCTTGAAAGAAGCTCGCTCGCAACAAATTCCAGTGCCTCATCCCAGCTCACCGCAACCCATTTATCATCTTGCTTAATCATTGGTTCTTGCAAGCGACTTTGCGTGAGCCCCTCGTAACTAAACCGATCACGATCTGAAATCCAACACTCATTGACGGCGTCATTATTTTTAGGCACCGCTCTCAACACTTCATTGCGCCGAACATGCAAAGACAGGTTTGAGCCAACGCAATCGTGCGAGGCTATAGTCTCTTTTTGGGACATTTCCCAAGCACGCGCGTTATACCTGAAAGGTTTAGAGGTCAGCGCCCCAACAGGACAGATATCAATAACATTACCAGACAGCTCTGAATCTAAATGTTTCTGGATATACGTGCCAATTTCAGTATGTTCACCGCGACTCGTTGCACCAAGCTCCCGGCTCCCGGCGATTTCATCACCAAAGCGAACACAACGCGTGCAATGAATACAACGCGTCATATCAGTAGCCACTAACGAGCCTAAGTCTTTCTGCTTAACAACGCGTTTTGTCTCAACATAACGAGAATCAAAACCACCATAACCTAGAGAAACATCTTGCAACTCACACTCACCACCCTGATCACATATTGGGCAGTCTAGCGGGTGATTAATCAGCAAAAATTCCATTGTGCCTTTTTGGGCTGTAATGGCTCGTGGGGACTTAGTATGCACAACCATACCATCCATGACAGGTGTCGCACATGCGGGCAGGGGCTTAGGAACTTTATCCACCTCAACCAGGCACATTCGGCAATTTGCTGCAACAGAAAGCTTTTCGTGATAACAAAAACGTGGAATTTTAATTCCAGCATTATCCGTAGCCTCAATCAGCATAGAACCTTTTGCAGCCTGTATGGACTTTCCATCTACCTGAATGGTTACCATCTCATCTGACATAACACTTCCTACAGCTTTAATCTGACGACCCGACCATACAAGTCTTATGGTCTATGTGATATTGAAACTCATCCAAATAGTGCTTAATCATTGCTGCAACTGGCATCGCTGCTGCATCACCTAAAGCACAAATGGTTGTCCCTTGAATTTTATCTGTAATACTAAGCAATAAATCGATATCTTCTTGTCGACCCATGCCATTTTCTATTCGACTGACTATGCGATACATCCACCCAGTCCCTTCTCGACAGGGCGTGCATTGACCACAGGACTCTTCCTCATAGAAAGCAGATATTCTCTCTAACAGCCTTACCATACAAGTACTGTCATCAATGACGATAACGGCACCTGAACCAAGCATTGAGCCTGCATTTGCAATGGAATCATAGTCTAGCGTGCAATTCATAATGACATCAGCAGGAAGGATAGGTGAAGACGAACCACCAGGAATGACCGCTTTAAGTTTTCGGCCATTTTTAACACCGCCGGCCATTTCTAGCAGCTCTGAAAATGGCGTGCCCATTGGCACTTCATAGTTGCCTGGTTTTTCTACATGACCTGAAATTGAAAAAAGCTTACTTCCACCATTATTTGGCTTTCCAATTTCTGCAAACCATGAACCACCCTTACTCAAAATATCAGGAACAGAGGCGAGTGATTCGGTGTTGTTAATAATGGTTGGACGACCATATAGCCCAACATTAGCAGGGAATGGCGGCTTAAACCGAGGCTGACCCTTCTTACCCTCAATAGACTCAAGTAGTGCCGTCTCTTCTCCACAAATATAGGCACCGGC
Source organism: Methylococcales bacterium (assembly GCA_018672285.1). Classification (GTDB taxonomy): domain Bacteria; phylum Pseudomonadota; class Gammaproteobacteria; order JABHGC01; family JABHGC01; genus JABHGC01. The sequence continues at coordinate 1,816 of JABHGC010000025.1, read as the reverse complement.
CCCTAAGTGAGAATAGAGATCAAAGTCAACACCTGAATCAAGAATGTTTTTTCCTAGCAACCCGGCTGCATAAGCTTCTTTCAGCGCATCTTCAAAACGCTCATAGGGCTCCCAAAATTCACCCCTTATATAGTTATAGCCAGCTGTCGCCCCAACGGTGTACCCGGCAATAATCATACCTTCAATAACAGCATGAGGGTTATATCGCAAAATATCTCTATCTTTAAACGTGCCCGGTTCACCCTCATCTGAATTACAAACGATATATTTTTGACCCTCAGTCTTAGGGTTGATGAAACTCCACTTCATTCCAGTCGGGAAGCCTGCACCACCGCGCCCTCTCAATGATGATGTTTTTAATTCATCTATAATTTCTGAGGATGCTGTCTTTTCAGATAAGATTTTTTTCAGCGCTTGATAGCCACCTGTCTCTTGGTAAATTTCTAAGGTCCAAGAACGGTCTTTATCGATATTTTTAAAACAAACTTCATTGACCATAATTAGTCCAATTTATCCAAGATTGAATCAATAATTTCAGGCGTAATATTTTCGTAGTACTGCCGGTCAATTTGAACAACTGGAGCACCGCCACACGCACCAAGACACTCAACCTCTTTCAGCGAATATTGACCATCTTCTGTCATCTCACCAAGCTTAATACTGTATTTTTCTTCTAGATGACGAACTAGCTGATCAGAACCGTTCAGCATGCAAGAAATATTGGTGCAAATACATACCTTAACTTTCCCAACCGGTTTAAGCTCATACATTGAGTAAAAACTAGCAACCTCATACACCGCGATAGCTGGCATTTCAAGATAGTCAGCAATCGCATCCATGTGTGGCGTTGTTAACCAACCATCATGATCATCTTGCACTATTCGTAACGCCGACATGACTGCAGACTGCTTTTGGTCTACAGGATATTTAGCAACCCATTGATCAATTTCTTCACACACAGAGGGTGAAAGTTCGATCTTTTCATGGGAATTCACACTATCCATAGCTCACTTCTCTTCACTTTCAAACTAACGGTCAACTTCACCGAATACAATATCCTGCGTACCAATAATGGCCACTACATCTGAAATCATGTGCCCCCGAGCCATTTCATCCATCGCTGATAGATGAGCAAAGCCAGGCGCCCTTATCTTTAAACGATAAGGTTTATTTGCACCATCAGATATCAAATACGTTCCGAACTCACCTTTTGGCGCCTCTACAGCAGCATACGTCTCACCTTCTGGCAAACAATACCCTTCCGTAAACAATTTAAAGTGATGGATCAGAGATTCCATATCCGACTTTAAGCTTTCACGAGAAGGAGGCGCAACCTTTTGATTAGCAACCATTACAGGGCCTGGATTGGCTTTAAGCCAAGAGACACACTGCTGAATAATTCTATTAGACTGGCGCATTTCTTCCATACGCACCAAATAACGAGAGTAGCAATCCCCCCCGGTTCCTACTGGTACATCAAAATCAACTTTATCGTAAACTTCATAGGATTGATTTTTTCTCAAATCCCATTCAATACCAGAACCACGCAACATAGCTCCGGTAAAACCTAAAGCTTGCGCTCTTTCGGGAGTTACAATACCAATATCGACTGTTCTCTGCTTCCAGATTCGATTATCAGTTAACAAGGTCTCATATTCATCAACACACTTAGGAAATCTTGACGTAAAGTCTTCAATAAAATCCAACAATGAACCTTGACGATTGCCATTACGCTTTGTTAAATCACGCTTTCCACCGGCCTTATATTGCGGCATATGGCCAGGTAAATCACGGTAAACACCACCCGGGCGATAAT
>JABHGC010000156.1 GCA_018672285.1 Methylococcales bacterium | reverse complement strand
TTCAGGTGTTTATAGGTCATATTGGCCTCTGTAATGTGTTTGGTAGCTTATTACTTTACACCTGAGTCTTACTTTACTCTATAGGTGTTTTTATTTAGCTACGACCAGAGGTCATGCACTTATCATACGAATTCAGGAAGCATTAATAAGGTGGGTAATAAGAAAAAGTCGACAATTAAGGCGATGACAATGGCCATGGCTGTGAGAAGTCCCATCTCCATGTTGACTTTGAAACTAGAGGTTGCGAGTACTAAAAATCCTATGAGCATAATGAAGGCATTCGCAATAATGGCAGAACCCACTGTTGTAAAAGCATACTCAACAGCTTGTTCTGGTGTGGCATTATCCTCTCGGCGAGCACGTAAATATTTGGTTAAAAAATGCACCGTATTATCCACAATAATGCCCAATGACGTTGCAGACACCGTTGCAGCACCCATGCCGACGACACCAACCAGTAGTCCCCATGCGCCGAATGTCATCATGATTGGGATTAAGTTGGGAATTAAACTTAATGCCCCTAGTTTAGCACTGCGTAAGCTCAGCATTAAAATGAAAGCAATACCCAGCACTGCAATGATGTTGCCTTGTAACATGCTGTTGATGTTGCGCTCAGAAATTCTGGAAAACATGACCGTAGCACCCGTTGGGGTTGACCACATAGCGTGCGGTAAATGACTCTCCATCCAACGGTTGGAAGCTTCCATGAAAGCTCTAACTTGCGTTGTGCTTAACTCCTCAAGGGTGACAGTGACTCTTGAGGCACTTTTACTGATGTTGATCCGGTCGGTCATATCTAAACCAAAAGGAAGGGATAACTCATAGAGAAATAAATATTGTGCTGCCAGTTCTCTGGTATCGGGTAACCGATACCAGTCCTTAGTATCCTGATGCATGTTTTTGTTTAAACGTTTGGCAATATCGGTATAGCTATAGACGTGCAATACCTCAGGGCGAGCTCGAAGCCACTGGGTAAATTCATCAAGGTGCTGTAAATACTCAGGGTTGTTAACCGCCCCTTCTTCACCGGAGGCGACAGAGTACTCTAAAAGGTATAAACCGGTGAGGTTGTCCATCGCGAACTCGGCATCACCTCTAAATGGAATGTCATGGTCGAAATAGGTTACCCAGCTGTCATCTAAGGTGATTTTAGGGATAAACGAGACCAGCAAGATAGAGGCTGCAATGCTTGATAATAATACGCTATGCCGATGCTTTGTGATCCAGCGTGAAAAAGACTGCATGCGGGTTATTTTATGCGCGGGCACTGCGGATACTTTGACAGGAATAACGCTTAAAAATGCAGGGAGGAAGGTGAGAGATAACAACCACGCAGCGGCAATGCCTAACGCGGTAATATTGCCTAAGTGCCAAAAAGGTGGGGAGTCAGAAAAATTGAGGCACAAAAAACCAATGATGGTGGTTAGGCTTGTGATACTCACGGCCAAGAAGTTGCTTTTAATGCTGTATCGAATGGCCGATAGCTTATCCTCACCTTGGCCCATTTTATGAAAGACGGACAGCAGTATATGAACGCTATCGGCAATGGCTAAGGTCAGTATAACGATGGTTGCGGTGAGCGAAATGGGATCTAAGGCAACCCCGGCATAACCTGTAATGCCGACAGCAATGATGGTTGAAAAAGCAATGACCAGCAATGTGGCGAGGGTGCCTGAGATACTGCGTAAAACGAGCAAGGTGATGAGTAATAAAATACCGTACATAGCTGGAATCAGTGACATCGCGTCCGCTTGTCCTGATGAGGCGAGCGCATTATTGAGTGCGGAAACACCGGTTATGGCAACGGTGATGCCAGGGTGGTTGAGCTCAATATTATCCGCTAATTGCTGCGCGTAATTAATCGAAAGAGGGACCTCTGTTAAACTTTTTTCGGGGTACTGCAAGGTCACATTAATGCCTGTAGAATGAGCATCCTCAGCTAATAAGAAGCCATAAAGAAGGGGTTCAGCCATTGCGACTTGCTGAATGTCACCTAGCTGTGTTCGACTGAGCTGACTGGCATCCCGGACTAGGTCACTGACGATCAGTTCATCCTCACCCTCTGCGCGGCTGTACTGAAAATTAGTGATAGAGTCGACTCGACTGGCATAAGGGATCTTCCAGGATTCTGCGGTTAACTGTTCGACAATGGCCAGTGTTTGCTTAGAAAAAACATCACCTTGCTTAGGTTTGATGACAAACAAGATATTGTCATTTTTGCTATAGGTTCGTTGAAATTCATCAAAAGCCAGTAAATCTGGGTTGTCATCACTGAAAAAGACGCGGTAGTTATTAGACAGTGAGACATATTGCCCGCCAATGCCTGCCGCAATGACACCCAATATGGTCGCTAATAAAACCATCCAGCGCCAACGGATAATACCGCTGGCGAGTGCGCTGGCAAGCCGGTCAGTTGTGGATATGTTTTGCATGCAAATTCCCCTTTTCGTTAATTAGTCAGACGATCATATTATGAAATAAATACGTCAATATGATAATGGGGTGATTTGGTATAGTATTTATACGTTAAACGTATAAATGGAGGAAGAAATGCAAAATAGCCACTTATTAGGGGCAATGCAGTGTTTTATTTCAGTGGTCGATAGTGGCAGCTTTTCAGAGTGTGCTCGCCAGCTGAACCTATCTCAACCCTCTGTTTCAAGGCAAGTTAATGCTTTGGAAGAATTCTTAGGGGTGCGTTTATTACAACGGACAACGAGGCGCTTAAGCTTAACGGAAGCGGGCCAAATTTATTATGAAAGAGTGCGTAAAATTCAGCTGGATGTGATTGATGCAGGGCTGGCAATCAGTGGTTTTAAAGATTCAGCGTCAGGCTTATTAAAGGTGAGTGCGCCACACTCTTGGGTCGAGGCAAAAATAGCGCCTTTCTTAGCCGATTTTTTGCAGCAGTACCCAGATATCGAGATTGATATTGAGTGTAACAACCATATTCAAGATTTAATCGAAGACCAATTAGATGTGGTGATTCGAGTTGGGGAGCTGAAAGACAGTTCATTTGTAGCGGTGCCGTTTGGCACCATCCAGATGGTGTTATGTGCCACACCCGCTTATGTCGCACGGTGTGGCACGCCGAAAAACCCCATGGATTTAGCCAATCACAATTGTATTGTGTTTAAAAATTTTGATCAGTGGTGTTTTCCAAGTGACATTGGGACTAGAACAGTTGGTGTCTCGGGCTCTGTACATTCTAACGAAGTCACAGTGATGTTATCTGTCGTAGAGCAAAATATTGGTCTGACAATGGTTCCTGAATTGCTGATTCGCAAACAATTACAGCAAGGGACGTTGGTTGATTTAATGCCAAGTGTTGAGGTTGAGATTAAAAATTTACCCTTGAAGCGTATGCATAATTATCACTAAACACTTTCAATTACAGCATCCATATCCAGGGTAAATGAGAATAATTCTCAATATGCAATTTATATTGTGACGGGGAACTATTTGAAACCATTTCTGCGTATACACCTACTTTTT
>JABHGC010000242.1 GCA_018672285.1 Methylococcales bacterium | reverse complement strand
TTCAGGTGTTTATAGGTCATATTGGCCTCTGTAATGTGTTTGGTAGCTTATTACTTTACACCTGAGTCTTACTTTACTCTATAGGTGTTTTTATTTAGCTACGACCAGAGGTCATGCACTTATCATACGAATTCAGGAAGCGTTATTACACATTGGTGCAGGAGAAATGCAGCAGCACAGCATTCTGGCAGCCAAATCATTAGGCCTTAAAGTGATTGTCACGGATCAATCAGCTAATGCGCCCAGTGTTAAATTGGCCGATACGTTCATCCAATGCTCAGGCAATGACACCCAAAAATTACTTGAAATTGCACTCGAAATAAACAAACAAAATGCATTAATCGGCGCCTACAGTAGCAGTGATTTTGGCCTTATACCTGTTGCAACCATTCATGCTGCTTTACAACTACCAGGTTGCAGCGAGGCTGCCACCAATATCGCGCTCAATAAATTTGAATCAAAACAATGCTGGCTCAAAAAAGGGGTTTCCACACCAAATGCTTTTAGCATTAAAACCTTAGAAAAAACCACACTCTCTGAAGTTGAATACCCCATTATTATTAAACCCAAAGATGCTTGTGGCAGCCAAGGTATTACCTCAGCAAATAATACACAAGAAGCAGAACATGCCATCCACCACGCGTTTAAATATAGCGATGAAGTATTGGTAGAAGAATACATTGACGGCAAGCACTACGATACCATCGGCCTGATGTGGCAAGGGCAGTTTATCCCTATGGGCATTGGCAATCGTTTTTTCTCAGAACCGCCTCATCACTTTCCCTTATGGGGACACGTACCATCGGATCTCACAAACAGCCTGGAGCAGTCTGCTTTCAACATTACAGCCAACGCGGCCATTGCCATTGGCTTAGACTTCACGCCAATTAAAGCAGATTTAATTTTTGCCAAGGGAAAATTTTATATGATTGAAATTGCCCCCCGTTTTCACGGTGATGTTTTTACCTCAAAGCTAATCCCGCTTTCTGGTATTCAGTCTCCCATCAAAGCGTTATTTGAACACCGCTTAAATCCCAATAATATACAGCCATTTAACCATCAAGCTCACCAAAAAGTACTCTGGAAAGCCTTATTTCCGAAGCAACTAGAAAACCACCAACAGCAACTGGAACAACCGGCTTTTACTGACCTGTTTTTAAACCATAAAAAAGCCAAAATTGACCACAAAGACAATACGTCGCTGATTGGCTTTATCTGGGATACCGTCCCTGAAAATTGCACTTTTGCAGCACACTATAGCAAAGTGTGCAAAGCGCTATCTGCATTTTTATAATGTAAAAATAGGGCTCTATTCAGGTTGAGCTAAAGAGTTACAGAGATAATTTACTAATCCTGTGTCAATTCACATAACGGTATAAACTCAACGGCACCGGCATAACTTTCAACAGTTGGTATATTTATTACATCACTAATGTCATTAACAAAATTCAAAACGCTTTCGTCCTCCACCACCAATAAACATTTAGCATACTGCCCAGATTCAAGCTCTGAAATCACCACAGCTTTAAAGTCATTTCTTTGGTTAAAAATATGATATTGCTTTATATTAGAATTTTTTAGCACACCATCACGAGTATAGACAAGCAGCTCACAACCTGCACTTAAGCCATCTTGCAAACGCAGCATGAGCTTATCAACTGAGGCACATGCATTCTGGCCATCACTATCTCCGACAAAGAGTAGAATGAGATATTTATCATACGTTACACCAACCTCTTTTTGTTGAACATGGCGATTAATATCCCCTAAGTTAGGACTATTTTGCAGCATATCAATCACCCAGCGTAATGATACAATCTCATCATTATTATGAGTGCTATACCACAATTCATAAATGGCACTCATAAAATCATAATCAGACCGCGTATCAACCGATATTCTGTGTTGGATCTCAGCAAAGATAGGGTCATCTTTGACCATAATATTTTTCACATCAGGGGCTGTTTTAAAGGCCACACCAACATGCTCTTTTGCCGCTTCCGAGGTCGACAAATCAACCAACTTATCCCAGCCAGCCCGAGTATAACAATCAAAGCCTTCATGAATGGTTTTTAAGTTAGGATACCCTTCCAGACGAACAATATCCCCTGCATTGTCTGCCGCGGCTATCACCATATTGGCCACAGTTTCAGGCTCGATTAATGGACAATCACCACACACATAAACAATCACATCAGGATTATACTCTGTGACGACCTTATCCACTCTTGCTAGCAAATTATCCTCATCACCAGTATGTGCATAATAGGACTGTGAATGCGATTGACACCATTCAACGAATTCATCGTTAGTATGATCAGCCGTTGTCGCTAACACAATATCACTAAAAACGGCCGTTTCACGCAAGCGTTTGAAGACATGTTCAATATGAGGTCTACCGGCCAATGGCAACAAGTGCTTACCAGGTAGCCTGCTAGAGTTTAGTCTAGCGACGATAATCGCGATGGCTTTCACAATTTACTCCTCTCAACTAGTGCTCTAACCTCTTTCTCAATCCGCATACCGCCTTGTCCATCAATGAATGGCTGTTTGTGCACACCAGTTTGAGACTGAGCAATCATTTCTTCCATTAATGTACAGACTGCATCTTGATTAGATTCATTCACTCGTGCACAGAGACCCAGACGATTTAAATGCTCAATAATATATTGATCATCGCTGGTTCTTGCGGGCAATAAAACCAATGGAATACCGAGCGCAATCAATTCATAGGCAGTAACCCCAAATAGGGTAATCGCAGCAATACATTGTGCATAGCGCGCTAAAGGCTGCACAGGGTTTTGAACAACCTCCACATCATCAACGCCATGATCACTCAATTGTTTCAACCAGGCCACTTTATCGGTATAAGGCCCGATGATTGAGATGATGTGGTATTTTTTAGCAATATGCCTTAATACCGCTTGATATTGCTTAAGACCTTCACAGCTACCGCCAACGGAGAATAAAACACGAGGTTTATCACCGACCTGTTTCGGTTTGGTTGCTGGCAATTCAGGGTCAATAATAATCCATTCTTTACCTGCAAACGTGTTCTCATGAAACCACTTGGGTGAAGACTCGTTTTGCACCGCAGGTATAAACGTTAAATCCGGTTTAAACTTTGGGTCTTGTTTATCAATAACCACTACTGAAGCAGTTTTTTGCTCAGATAAAACGGGGATCATTTCTTGGTAATGTGCCAAAGGTAAATCGACAATCACGACATCTGGCTGTAACTCGGATAAAACGGACAGGAATGATTCAGCAATCTCAGACCATTGAAAAAGGGTAACAGCTAATGTCTCTACCGCGCTGGCAGCGGATTCATCATCATTCAAATAAAACGCACACTGCCAAAAATGCGCTTTAAATACTTTTGCTAACGCGCGTTGGCGGCTGATATGGCCAAACCCCTCTTTTGCTGAGGCACAGGACACAAATAATGCGTTCATTCCTCCTGCCACAAATCATTCAAACGAATCCGTTTAAATGGCCTTAACCCATCACTAGGATCCGCCCTCCACACCCTGTCCCCCGCTTCACTTAACGCGGGTGTTTTTTCACCAGAACCATCCGCAACAGAACCGGCTCTAATCTCGGCAATAACGGGTTGAATTTGCTCTGGCAACCAACAATGCCCTGACGCATATTCTTCACCGGCTTGATCTAAATCTAAATGAAACTCGACCATGGTCGCACCCCAATGGTGACATGCTCTTGCAACTACAGCAGCAGACACCGAGTGATCTGATAATCCTACAGCAACACCAAACGCTTTTTTGAGCGTATCAATCGCGGCTAAGTTTGCTTGATCAACCGGTGTTGGATACCCTGATATCGCATGCAACAATATTAACTCACCTTGCCCGTGCAACTTAAATACGTCTACTGCATGTGCTATTTCAGGCAGGGTTGCCATACCCGTGGATAACACCACATCTTTCCCTGTTTTTGCACAAGCAATGATCAAGTCATCCCAGAGCAATTCATAAGAGGCAATTTTATAAAAATCTACATGCGCCTCTAAAACATCAACCGCACCTAAATAGAAAGGCGTACAACTGAACTGTAAGCCAAGTTCATGCGTGTATGATGACAATTCGGGAATAAAAGTTTCAGGTAATTCCCATTGTTTTCGTTGCTGATGCTTTTTACTTTTACTTAAAATTTCGGGGGCAAACAGCTCATCAATTTTAAATAACTGAAACTTCACAGCATCACAGCCAATATCGGAAGAAGCACGAATAAAGGCTTTACAGCGGTTTATATCTTGATGATGATTACTGGATACTTCGGCAACAAAAATGGGCTTAGTCATGATTCACCAATGGTTTTAACGTGACCTCAAAAGGCAGCAACCGCCCGCCCTGAATACTGGTTTCATCTAATTCCGACAATGAAAACACCACACGTGTCAGCGCATTTTTATCATGGACTTCATGACAAACCATCGGAAAAGCCGCGCAGTCTGCAGGGTTCCAGGTCAAGCTCAAGGCATGGTCTTTATCACCAATTTGGATTTCCCCTGAGGTTGCCCCTAAACCCGTTCTTGCAGTTACTAGGGTTGATGCAGGCTCACAATGCGCGCAGTGAGCGCCTAGCTCAAACTGCTCAAACTGAGTACCTCCATTTTTCACTCGGTACCAACGCTTGGCATCGCTAGGGTTACTCACCAAGGTGAAGTTACCAACACGAACAACCCCTCTTGGCCGCTCTGTGAAGCTAAATTCTAAAGTATATGTCACCGATTCCGTTTTACTAATGGTATACGTTTTTGTCAATGAGCCTAATTGTGTCATCACCTGAGATTGCAACATGATGCCCTGCTCACATTCAGCCATAAAGACATCCACAGGCACCAAGTCGGTTAATCTGCTGTGAGATTCGACCAGCTCAATGACGGTGGTTGCTGAATAAAAATCCGCCCCTAATGCAATTGAGTCAAAATAACCATGATGCAAGGTACCGATACTCGGCTGAAAATCATGCGATGCAAAAGCCAGGGTTTGGATCGCCAGCCCGCGCCACAAATTCAGCTCCAGGTGAACGTTTTCACCCTTAACTGTTAAGCTATGCATTTCTTTATTCAGCGTTAAATCAAAACCATTCAACTGGCAAGACTCATTGACTTCCAGCCAATCAGCACCAGCAATACCAATACCCACTTGCGGCTCTTTCACGCCGAGTTTTAATGCAAATCGAGTCAGTTTTCTCTGGAAAAGCATCCAACGACGCTGAGTGATATGGGTGCGAAAATCACTCGACCAAAGGTCACATAATTGTCGCCAATTTCTAAGGGTATCCAATTTTTCATCCGCTAAAATAGCCTGTAAAAATTGGTAACAACGGGTATTTAAATTAACATCATCCCTTCCTGTTACCGCCCAACGAGAAATATTATATTTAAATTGTTTTTTCACCGGGATTGGTTGCTCAGCACTCGTCAGCTGCAATAAGTTACCAGCATCAGGTGGGTCTAACTGAACCAATAACTGATGAGGCAGGCGCCATTTAACTCGATTACCTTGCTTTAACTTCTGATAAAACGCATACACTCGACTCCACTCATCTTCAAGAATGGGGGCTTCATCCTGATAACGACCAGGCCTAAAACCAATCACCTCAATGTCGTTTGAATACAAAGGAATCACGCGTGGTTTCGAAGACTCATGGGAAAAAACAAAATCGAGGTAATAATCGACTGTATATTCACCAAAAACATAACGCTGAAATTTCTGAAAAATAATAGATTCGGTCCAAATAAGCGCTATTTTTTGGCCATCAGTACCACAGGCATACTGCGGGTGGTACAGCCATTCTTTTTTCCACTCAGGATGATAATGCACCGCATTATTCCACTCCATCATGATGGCTTCGAAACCAGCCTCAAGGTAATGTTCGACTAAACCCGCTGAAAAAGCCTGCTCATTCACAAGCGCCACTTTAGGAGTAATATTTAAAATTCGTTGATAAACCTGCTGGCCAATCTCAAGGTTTTTAATCATCACTTCGGCGGGCACGATCGGGCCGATTAATTGGCTATAACCACTGCCGATTAACTCAACTAAATTGTCATTGATCAAACTCGCACACGTTTCGACCCAGAGAGGGTCAATAGATTTAATGCATTCAAGGGTATAACCCGTGCACTCAATCGCAAGCGGTATTTTATACTCTGATGCCAGCTTTAATAACGGCCAATAACACTGCTTGATCACCGCCGGCCTGACGGCAACATCCAGGGATGAATAATTCAAATTCAAATGAAATAGCGAATAAGTCGCTAACGTTGTCATACGTTTCTCAATATTATTCAACAATCTAATCGGTTCTTGTCACACTACTCGCATTGATATTAGCAGGATTAGTGCCAACCAACCGCAACTATCTGTTCTCCATATAAAAAACAAAATATAACAATCTCTGCCACCTCAAACAACAAGATTCAACACGGTCAAAAAAAACACATAAACAATTGATTTAGAATACCTTATTACTATCTCTTTGCCAAAAATGTTGATTATCCAACCGATATTGACTCACATGCAAATCCTCCTCATCACTTTCAATTAAAATCATACCTGCACGTGCCGTATTCACCACTTTTGTACCAAGCGCCAAATAACGGTCAACAATCACTGCTGCAGGATGACCAAAACGATTCCGATACCCTGCCGAAACAATCGCTAATTCAGGCTTAATCGTTGAGACGAACTGCGCGCTTGACGATGTTTTACTGCCATGATGCGGCACAATCACCATGTCGGCGCTCAACTCTGGATGATCTTGTAGTAACACCCGCTCAACCTTTTTCTCTGCATCCCCCATCAGTAACAACGATTTTGCTTTTGACTTGACCAATAAGACACAGGACTGGTTATTCCCTTTTTTATGCACAAAACTCCCCGGCGACAGCACCTCAAATGTAACTCCGTCCCACTGCCAACGCATCCCCTTTTGACATCTTTTTGCACGCGGATGCTGTAGCCGCTGAGGCTCTCCAGATAACACACTCGCAACTGTCACCCCCTGCACCACAGAGGCAAACCCACCCTTGTGGTCATTGTCCCCGTGACTAATCATGACTAAATCTAATGCGTTAACCCCTTCACTTCTCAAGTAAGGCAGGACAACCGCAGCCCCGGCATTGAGATGCTCACTATATTTTGCACCTGCGTCATACAGCAAAGTGTGGTTCATCGTCTGCACAACGAGCGCCAGCCCTTGCCCCACATCCAACACAGCCATTTTGATCTCACCAAACGCGACTTCAGGTTTGCCTGAAAAGATCACTAGGCCAACAGGCAATAACGCCAAGTGCCTAAGTGGTACCGTCACCGGCAACAGCCAATACACCAGCCCCACCATCACCAACAAAAAATAACTTAATGACATCTCACCGACAGCAACAACAGACCACTGACTGAGCTCGGTTAAAAACCACCAAACACCAGATAAAACCCAATCGGCAATTGCAAAACAAACATCACTCAAAACGGGAATCGGTAAACTCAACACCCCTAAAAGAACAATCGGCACCACTAAAAACGTAAAGACAGGGATCATCACAAAATTTGCCAATGGTGATACCAAAGAAATTTGTGCAAAGAAAAAAGCGGTCAGCGGTACCATCGCAATAGAAACCACCCATTGCACACGAACCCATGCAGGCCACCGAGATGGATTACGGGAGACCCATAAAATCACAGCGACCGCAACAAACGACAACCAGAACCCCGCACTGATCACGGCCGCTGGCTGCACCAACAAAACCAACGAAAATACCCAAGCTAAGATAATGCGCTTAGGAACGTAATCACGACGAAACAGAAACCACATCACAATCGCAATCATCAGAAACGCGCGCTGTGTTGGCACACTCCAGCCAGCAATAGCCGCGTAACTAAAAGCGGCAATGATACTGAATACCGCAGCAATTTGAGCGGCAGGAACGATAGACAATAAGCGCACAGACCGAGACCACAACCATTTTACCAAGAGAAATACGAGCATAGAGACCATACCGACGTGCAAGCCACTAATCGCCAAGAGGTGACTGGTGCCGGTTGCCTGCAGCACTTGCTTCTGCTCAGGCATTAAAGACGATTTATCCCCCATTGCCAGGGCTCTAATGAAGCCTGCATGGGGCAAGTTTTGCGTTGCGACGGCCAGCTGTGCATACAGCCCCCCACGTTGCTGTGGGTACCAAGATCGCCAATGATTTTCAGGTAAGCGTTGGTTTTCATCACCAGCCCGGACATAACCTGTTGCCCCAACGCCTTGAGTCCACAACCAACCTTCATAATCAAACCCACCGGGATTATTAAAGCCATTTGGTTGCTTCAATCTCACCTTGAGTTGCCACACCTCTCCCGCTTCAAGCTGTTTTTTCGGATAATACCAGGATAGCCGAAGACGCTTTGGGAGAGGAGCTGCCTCACTTGAGAGTACTGTGAACGTAAACAAGTGGCGCTTTTTCGAATGCCGTACCAAGTCATCAACCACCCCCGTTATGACTAAATCAACCCCCTCAATATCGCTACTGATTCGGTCACTGAGCTGCTCTGATACTGTCCACCACCCCCACAACAGGCCAAGCGCAAACCACACGCCCCACAAACGGAACCCCTTACTAACAAAGCACAACAGGCCAAGAAGCATAAGCAGTAATGCTAAAGACAAGGGCGTTAACAAGACAGGCATTAAGTAGATAAAAACAATGCCAACACCAAACATGCCAACGGCCATAACTTACCAACAATAAAATAATAAAGGCAAATATTAACACAGCGATACCCACTTTTTACCCTGTGTTGAAAATATGACGATCGGCTTTACATTTGATGTTGCTTTAAAAAGGGCATTTTTAATTCAACCAAGAAGAAAAGCAGCATTAGAATAATCATTAACCCACTGAGATACACGGAAATTTAAACCAGAGAAAATCACCAAAAATTGATACAACCCCTGTCGTTTGCCCACTATATCTGGTAAAAAGACACTAGTTCACAGCCTACATGCTATGCTATTTAGTATATCGACCATTTCACATATAACGGTATGAGATGAAGAAACGAATACAATCATTGATGCCGGATCCCAACAAGATCCGCGACAACCAAAGCTTACAATGCCTTGGCTCTTGGCTACACAACCCGAACCTATGGCACTTCAACAGACGCTCCGTATCGGGTGCATTTGCCGTAGGACTATTTATGGCCTTTGTCCCTGTCCCATTTCAGATGTTACTAGGTGCAATCGGTGCCATTCTCTTTTCCGTCAACTTACCGATATCCGTTGCTCTGGTTTGGATTAGTAACCCCATCACAATGCCACCTATGTTTTATGGTGCCTACCTCATTGGCGCTGCAGCGCTCAACACACCCGCTACAGAGGTTGAGTTTGAACTTTCATGGGATTGGTTAGCGACGGGATTCGTGGCCATTTGGCAGCCCTTTTTATTCGGCTGCTTTATTGTCGGCAGCACACTCTCATTAACGAGTTACGTGATTATCCGCTTACTGTGGCGCTGGCACATCGTGCAGCATATAAAAGAACGAAAACTCCGAAAACAAGCTAAAGCGGCTCACTAAAAACCCCCTTTAACCAAGTCTACCTCTATATTTAGCAACCACTGAACGTGGTAGCACCTGCTATGCGGTTAGTAACGTATCTGTTAGCCCATCACACCAGGCAGTTACAAACTCGTAAATAGACTCAACAAACTCTTGCTCAGATTCATTTTCAGCAATCGTACAGTGCACTATCAATGCGCCTGTATCTTCCTTTTGAGTGATACTCCAGGTTAAAGCATGGGGGCAATTCAGCAGCAAAAAACACACACCATATTTTAACTCGACCCGCTGCACAGTGAACCCACCCCAGATACAATATATCTCACCTGTACCACCACTTTCAGAGCAAACTTCAGTAATTGAAGAGCAATATTTTGGAAGATGTTTAATCGTCATTTTTTTCTTGAGCAGCAGCACATCTATAGTGGTAACTGCCACCTCTCGATAAAACTCCATGAATCAATTCCCAGATAAATTTAACCGATAAAACACGTTGAGCTGCCACTAAAAATGGTACAGAAAACAAGCAGCAATCTCATACCAGAGCTCAAGTTTTAAGCGGATTCAACCTCGGTCAAGCGCCCTTCCTCTAGACGTAATACCCGATCCATCCTGTTGGCTAACGCTTGGTCATGCGTCACCACAATAAAACTCGTTTGATGAGTCTTGTTTAAACTCAGCATCATGTCGTATATTTGATCCGAATTTTTCCAGTCCAAATTTCCAGTTGGCTCATCAGCTAAAATACAAGCAGGCTCTGCCACTAGCGCCCTAGCGATCGCAGCTCTTTGCCGCTCTCCCCCTGACATTTCAGCCGGTTTATGATGCTGCCGATCCGTCAGCCCAACCAACGCTAATACGGTGCTGGCTTTCTCCTTAATGCCTGGTAACGCTCGCTTAATTTTGTGCCTGTGAGCAAACGCTTTAAACCAAAACGTGAGCAACAAGACTATAAATTGCCCCACCCCCATTAATTTGCGGGCAACCCAGCCAAGCCGGTCTTGCCAGCTGCTCGAATCATGTGTGCGAAAAGCCGTACCTTTTGCATCCAGTTGAATCCTGAGCGGCAAACACACGTTTTCAAATGCCGTAAATTCTGGCAACAAGTGGTGAAATTGATATATAAAACCTACATAGCAGCTACGAAAATGCCCTAATGCCTTAGCCCCTAAACGATTAATATCCACATTTTTAATGACGACAAACCCAGATGATGGCGGCTCTAACCCCCCCAGCAAATGTAGTAACGTACTCTTGCCTGAACCTGAAGCGCCAACAATGGCTACTCGCTCACCCGCATAAATTTTAAATGAAACATCCCGTAAAACATCGACGGATAAATCACCCTGAGCATACGTTTTGCTGACATTTTGCACATCAATAACCACCTCTTTACTCATAACGTAGCGCCTCCGCAGGATCAGTCTTCGATGCACTCCAAGCAGGATACAAGGTTGCCAGAACGGTTAAGAAAAAGGACACAAATGCCACCTTAACGACATCAAATACCACCAACTCAGAAGGCACGTCACTGATGTAATAAATATCAGAGGGGAAAAATTTAACCCCCAATTGATCCTCCAGAAAATGCGCGATATCAGGTAAATACACTGCCAACAACACCCCTAAGAAAACGCCAATCACCGTTCCAATAAAGCCAATCACGGTGCCCTGAACCATAAAGACGCCCATGATTTGCCCTGGAGACATGCCCATGGTTCTCAAAATGGCAATATCAGTTAATTTATCTGTCACCACCATCACCAAGGTTGAGACAATATTAAAAGCCGCAATCACCACAATCATGGTCAAAATAATGAACATCACCGTTTTTTCCATCGCCAACGCGGTAAAAATGTTGCTAAATTGCTGCGTCCAATCACGGTAACCATATCCGGAAAACGTGTCCCGTAAACTGGTGGCTTTAAACATATCATCCAATTTTATCCGCACCCCAGACACCACGCCCTTCATGCGAAAGAGTTTTTGAGCATCCGCCATGTGAACAAAACCCACACTGCCATCATACTGATTCATGCCCACCTTAAAGGTGCCAATGACGGTAAATCGTTTTAACCTTGGCATCACCCCTGCTGGCGTCACACTCGTTTGTGGCGTCACCATTGTCACTTTGTCACCAATGCGTAGATTTAAGGCATTAAATAACTCAATGCCTAATAAGATTTGATATTGGCCAGGAACCAGCTGATGTACTTTACCTTCTGACGCTTTATCTAGCTGCTCAGCCACCTTTATTTCTTCTTTTGGCAGTATCCCTCGGACAATTGCACCACTTACATGGGATCGATGATTTAGCATCACCTGCTTTTCCACATAGGGGGCCGCTTCCAGCACACTACTATCAGCTGTCGCCACCTTAACGGCTTTTTGCCAATCATCAATCGGGTAACCAAAATGGCTGTATAAGCTGCCATGCGATGCCATACCTAAAGTACGATGACGAATTTCGTGCTCAAACCCATTCATGACCGACAACACCACAATCAAAATAATGACTCCGAGCGCAATACCAATGGCAGAAAATAGAGTAATAAATGAGATAAAATGGTTTCGACGCTTCGCACGTAAGTAACGCAAACCAACGATAAAGGGTAAAGACTGAAACATGGGGGCAACTGACCTTGTCAGAAAGTAAAGACGCATAATATCAGGTTTTGACCTGCATTAAATCTTCGATAGAATGAATCATCCAAAGTTCAAAAGACACTTATGCAACGTTATACCTGGAAAGGCATCAGTAAAATTGCTTTTCACCATAAAAAAGCCCTAATTCACGCGCACATAATTGCCATTATTGCAGCCATTGCTAGCGTCCCTCTTCCCTTGTTACTGCCACTGATGGTTGATGAAGTCCTGCTCGATAAACCTGGCACCGCCGTTGGCATCATGAATGCGCTTTTTCCCGAGTCATGGCATGGGCCAATTCTGTACTTACTGGCCATTTTGTCTATATCCATTATTTTAAGGCTAATATCTTTGACCTTGGGTGTCTGGCAAATGCGTCAGTTCACCATTATCTCAAAAGACATTGTGTTCCGTATCCGAAAACAACTCCTCAGAAGGCTTCACCGCGTCTCCATGTCGGAATATGAAACCATGGGCAGCGGGAAAATAGCGTCTCACTTAGTCACTGATTTAGATGCCATTGACCTGTTTATCGGCGCCTCAATCAGCCGTTTTTTAGTCGCAATATTAAGCCTCATTGGCACTGCCATTGTTTTAATATGGATTCATTGGCAACTGGCACTCTTTATCCTACTCCTTAACCCCATTGTCATTTATTTCACCACCGTGATGGGCAAAAAAGTCAAACAACTCAAAAAACACGAGAATTCAGCATATGAATTATTTCAAGATGCTTTGGCTGAAACGTTAGACGCCATTCAAGAAGTACGAGCTGCCAATAGAGACAAACATTATTTACAGCGAGTCACTGATACGGCAAAAAATATTCAGGTGCATTCGTGTAATTTCACCTGGAAAAGCGATGCAGCCTCACGTTTGTCTTTTGTCATTTTTCTGTTTGGGTTTGATATGTTCCGGGCGCTCAGCATGATTATGGTGCTCTACTCAGACCTGTCACTCGGGTTGATGTTTGCCGTGTTTGGCTACCTTTGGTTTATGATGAGCCCAGTACAAGAGCTTCTCGGCATTCAATATGCCTACCACTCTGCCAGCGCGGCACTTAGCCGAGTCAACAAGCTACTCGATATCCCCCAAGAACCCCGCTATCCACATCAACAAAACCCCTTTAAACTCGCCGAAACCACCGACATCACGCTCACTGATGTATCGTTTGCTTATGGCGACGGCCCTAATGTGTTGAACAAAATTAGCTTACACATTCACGCGGGTGAAAAAATTGCTCTGGTGGGTGCGAGTGGTGGAGGCAAAACAACTTTGGTGCATGTCATCCTAGGGCTTTACACCCCCACCGCCGGAGACATTGCCTTTAATGCGATCTCTTATAAGTATATTGGCTTAGATGTGATTCGAGATAATGTCGCCACCGTGCTACAGCATCCCGCATTATTTAACGACAGTGTCCGTATGAACATTAGCTTAGGAGAGAATCACTCTGATGCGGCAATTTGGCAAGCCTTATCAGTCGCTCAACTCGAATCAACAGTGCATGACCTACCAGAAGGGTTAGACACAATACTCGGGAAACGCGGCGTGAGACTGTCTGGCGGACAAAGACAGCGCTTAGCCATTGCCCGAATGGTCTTAAGCGACCCTAAAATTGTGATTATGGACGAAGCGACTTCTTCTCTGGATACCACGACAGAATCTAAACTACACCGAGCACTAGAAGCATTCCTCAAAAATAAAACCACGCTCATCATCGCCCACCGGCTGAGTGCAGTGAGGCAAGCAGACAGGGCATTGGTTTTTGACGGCGGCCAAATCATTGAAGATGGCCACCATACTGAACTCATTAACAATAACGGCATTTATGCCAAACTTTACGGCACTCAATCTACCGAAAACTGACCTTATACCCTCATAAAATAGACCATTAGTCCATCATAACTTGACCAAGTTCTCATTTTTGACATAAAACTAAGACTAATCTGACTTTTTTCATAATAATACGTAACCTAATACCTTTTAAAATTTTGAGCGTATCAAACAAAATGAAGCCAAATATTAGCCTGTTAATCATCAGCCAATCACCTGACCAAGTTCAGATGATCCAACGCTGCGTGGAACATGGCTATCATATTCATGAACAGCAAACCATTAACCACTTTGACCAAATTCAAGGAGCACTCACAACTGACTGGGACGTGATACTGGCAGACTACAAAGACAGCAGCCAATTAAGCCGCAGTATTCTCGCCCACATCCGCTTATTACAAATAGACATTCCCCTCATCACCGTTACCGATAAAGGCAGTGAAGACTCAGCAGTGGATGCGATGTCCAACGGCGCCCAAGATTACATCTTAGAAGACAACTTAAAGCGGTTATTACCCGCCATTGGCCGCGAGCTAACAGAAAAGCAAAGCCGCCAAGCAAGGCGTATAGCAGATGAAACCATTCGCCACCAAGCCTACCACGATGGCCTCACAGGGTTACCAAACCGGATTTTATTATTTGACCGGCTGCAACAAGCCCTACTGACCGCTAGGCGTAACCAACAAAACGTCAGCCTATTATTTATGGACTTAAACAAGTTCAAAGAAATCAATGACACTATGGGCCATCACACCGGTGATGTACTCCTTCAAAAGGTCGCCAAACGATTACAATCTTTACTCAGGCAAACAGATACCGTTGCCAGAATGGGGGGAGACGAGTTCTCCATCGTGCTCCCTGACACAGGGCAAGAGCAAGTCACAGGCACCTGCGAAAAAATCCTCAACGCACTGTCCTCCCCCTTTCAGCTCAACAACAAACAAGTCGTCATTGGGGTGAGTATCGGCATCGTTTTTTCACCATTACACGGCGACAGTGTTGATGTTTTAATGCAAAAAGCCGATATGGCTATGTATTTCGCCAAGAAACGTAACCTTGGCATCGCCTACTACTCAGATGACCTTGAAAGACAAAGCCTCAACCAAGTTGCCCTTTCAAGTGAACTCAAATCCGCTATTGAGAATGAAGAACTCTTATTAGACTTCCAACCTAAAGTAGACTTTATGACCGGCCAGCTGATTGGCGCCGAAGCTTTAATGCGCTGGCAGCACCCTGAGCACGGTTTACTGATGCCTGAGCACTTCATCCCTTTGGCAGAACAATCAGACTTAATTTGCCACTTAACCACTTGGCTCATTAAGCAATCACTTCGCCAATGTAAAGAGTGGAGACAAAATGGTTACGACATCCAGTTAAGCATCAACATCTCAGCAAGAAACCTCGTTGACTATTCTTTGCGCGAGTTACTTCAGCAAAATTTATCCAAATACAACATCCCTGCTGATCGCTTAGAGCTAGAACTCACTGAAAGCACCATGATGGCAGATCCCACGACAGCCATGAAGCTGATGAATCAACTCACACAAATGGGTGTTCAATTTGCCATTGATGACTTTGGCACTGGCTACTCATCGTTATCATACTTAAAGCGCCTACCCGTAAAGTGCCTCAAAATAGACAAATCTTTCACCTTAGAGATGACCACAGATGACCATGATGCCGTGATTATCCGAGCTGCTATCGATATGGCGCACAATTTAGGTATGACAGTGGTTGCCGAAGGCGTCGAAGACCAGTCCACATGGAACCTGCTACAGATTCTACGCTGCGACATGGCGCAAGGCTTTCATATTTCAAGACCCGTTGCTGCAAACGACACGCTAGAACAATTCCGCAGTATCGAAAAACACCCAGAACGCTTCTCTGAATTTTTCCCGAAAAAACCGTCACATTAGTTTCACTTGCACAAACCCACTGAAGTAATAGAATGAGGCAAACCTTCCATTCCATCAGGAGATTGCCCCTTGGAAAACAACACAATTCAATCTGTTCTACAAGAACACCGAACGTTCAAACCTTCCGCTGAATTCAGTCAAAACTCTCGTTTTCCAGACCCTGCCAGTATTGAAGCACTCTATAAACATGCCAGCACTGACCATACCGGCTTTTGGGCAGAACTTGCCAACACCCAAATCAACTGGCATAAGCCATTCACCAAAACATTAGATGACACTCAGGCACCGTATTATGAATGGTTTAATGACGGCGAGCTCAATGTCTCCTACAACTGCTTAGACAGACATCTTGAAACTCAGGGCGATAAAACTGCGATCATCTTTGAAGGCGAACAAGGTGACACCCAGCACATCAGCTACAGAACGTTATACGAACGGGTTTGCCAATTTGCAAATGGCTTAAAAGACCTTGGTGTCGTATCAGGCGATAGAGTCGTGCTGTATATGCCAATGATTCCTGAAGCCGTTGTTGCTATGCAAGCGTGTGCACGAATCGGTGCAATCCACTCTGTCGTGTTTGGTGGTTTCTCGGCAGAATCTCTACGAGACAGAATTGAAGATGCAGATGCAAAAATCGTCATCACCGCTGATGGCGGCCATCGCGGTGGCAAAGTAGTCCCTTTAAAAGAAGCCACTGACAAAGCACTTTCCATGGGCTGTGACTGCATTGAACACAGCATTGTTTTTACACGAACCAAACACGACATCAACATGCAATCCGGGCGTGATATTCTGTGGGACGATGTCATCAAGGATAAAGCCACAACCTGTGAACCAACCTGGGTCAACAGTGAGCACCCACTGTTTCTACTCTACACATCTGGCTCAACAGGCAAACCAAAAGGCATTCAACACTCAAGTGGGGGTTACTTACTTGGCGCCATCACTACCATGCAATGGGTTTTTGACATTCAAGACAAAGACATTTTCTGGTGCACGGCTGACGTAGGCTGGATTACAGGACATACCTATGTTGCCTATGGACCGTTAGCCTGTGGCAGCACTATGCTCATGTTCGAGGGCGCACCTACCGTCCCTGATGCAGGTCGTTTCTGGAAAATGTGCGAAGCACACAAAGTCACCATTTTTTATACTGCCCCAACAGCCATTCGAGCATTAATGAAGCTGGGAGATGATTTCCCTAAAAAATATGACCTTAGCAGCCTAAGGCTACTGGGTACTGTTGGCGAGCCGATAAACCCAGAAGCCTGGATGTGGTATCACACCGTCATTGGCCAAGAAAAATGTCCCATTGTGGATACCTGGTGGCAAACTGAAACCGGTGCTCACATGCTAGCCCCTATGCCATCACAAACCTCAGCTAAACCAGGCTCATGCACTCGCGCACTACCCGGTATTGATGCCATTGTGGTCGATGAAGCCGGCAATGAAATTACGACTGCCGACCAAGGTGGTTACTTAGTTGTTCGCAAGCCGTGGCCTTCTATGCTCCGTAACATTTGGGGCGATGCCGAGCGCTACAACGAAACCTACTGGGCTAAATTCGATGGCAAATACTACCTTGCGGGTGATAGCGCCAGAAAAGACAGTGACGGCTATTTCTGGATCATGGGTAGAATTGATGACGTATTAAATGTATCCGGGCACAGGCTAGGCACTATGGAGGTTGAGTCTGCGTTAGTTGCACACGAGCGCGTAGCTGAAGCGGCTGTCGTTGGTAGCCCCCACGACATCAAAGGTGAATCTATTTTTGCCTATGTTGTCCTCAAAGGCGACCGACCATCCGCAGAGGATGCAGACGCCATCACCCAAACCTTAAGAACTTGGGTTGGAGAGCAAATCGGTGCCATTGCAAAACCGGATAACATTCGCTTTGCTGACAATTTACCAAAAACACGATCAGGTAAAATTATGCGCCGACTACTCAGAACCATTGCCAAAGGCGACGAAATCACATCAGACACATCTACCTTGGAAAATGAGTCCATCTTATTACAGCTCCAAGGAAAAGAATAACTCGCTAGATTGTTATGCAAAGTGGTGCCGTTGAAGCTATCAATGGCACCACTTTAAAGATAAAGCATCTCAATGATGTTCCTCGAAAAAAAATTCCGCCTATTTTCCGCAAGATGGCTTTCAACTCAATAAAGTTAGCAATGTAGTCTACCCAAGAAGCAATCTCTCTCACCTAGATGAATAATTACTAATTAACTAAAAAAAATAGTTGCTCATTCTCACAGGCTTTTCTAAACTATTCATAACAATAATAAAAAGTGAGTCTTAAAAATGTCATCTGCACAGCCATTAATAGAGCGTTCAGAAGAAAGTAACCAATTAATTGAACATCTTGGTAGCGTTAACTTCTACAACACTGACGCTGAGCAATATATCGAATATTTATACCCTTATGCAAAAGCATTTCGCAACCGAAACCAACTTTCATTAGATTTAGACGACCTAAGTGATGCACTCTATTTATCTTGGGTTTTAAAGAAAAACGGTGTTACCACCCATAATTAGCAGACAAAAAAATAGCCGCAAAGCGGCTATTTTTTATTAATCAAAAACCAAAATTAATCAACTTGAATCGCTTTCACACTTAGGCGAATTCGACCCTGCTTATCAATTTCAAGTACTTTAACCTTGATCATGTCACCTTCAGATAATTTATCACTGACTTTCTCAACTCGCTCTTCTGAGATTTGGGAAATATGTAACAAGCCATCTCGGCCAGGTAGGATATTAACGAAAGCACCAAAGTCCATAATACGCTCGACTTTACCTTCGTAGATTTTACCTACTTCAACATCAGCAGTAATTAACTCAATCCGTTTCTTCGCTTCGTCACCAGCAGCTTTATCAATAGAGGCAATCTTAACGATACCTTCATCAGAAATATCAATGCTAGCACCCGTTTCTTCTGTAATGGTACGAATGGTAACGCCACCCTTACCAATAACATCACGAATTTTATCTGGGTTGATCTTAATGGTCACAATGCGAGGCGCATATTCAGACATCTCTTCACGAGGTGAATCAATTGCTTTCGTCATCTCACCAAGAATATGTAACCTCGCATCTTTCGCTTGACCAAGCGCAATGTCCATAATTTCTTCAGTGATGCCATCAATTTTGATATCCATCTGTAAAGCATTGATACCATTTACTGTACCAGCCACTTTAAAGTCCATATCACCAAGATGATCTTCATCACCCATGATATCGGTTAAGACAGCAAATTCTTCGCCTTCTTTAATTAAGCCCATTGCAATACCCGCAACAGGAGACTTAATTGGCACACCAGCATCCATTAATGCCAAGCTCGAACCACACACACTGGCCATTGAACTTGAACCATTAGATTCAGTGATTTCAGAAACAACACGAACCACGTAAGGGAAGTCATCCATGGTTGGCATAACTGCTAACATACCGCGTTTAGCCAATTTACCATGACCAATTTCACGACGCTTAGGGTTACCAACCATTCCTGTCTCACCAACACAGTAAGGAGGGAAGTTGTAATGCAGTAAGAAGTTATCTCGCTTCTCGCCTTGTAACGAGTCAATGATTTGAGAATCACGACCAGTACCCAGTGTTGTCACCACTAAAGCTTGAGTTTCACCTCGTGTAAATAAGGCAGAACCGTGAGTTCGAGGAATAACACCCGTACGAATAGAAATAGGACGAACCGTAGTGAGATCACGACCATCAATTCTAGAACGAGAAGATAATACAGAACCACGAACAATGTCTTTCTCTAAGCTTTCAATCGCGCCTTCAACAGCACCGGCATTATCACCCTCAATCAATTGACCTTTGATTGCAGAACGAGCAGCACTTAATTTCGCATAACGATCTTGCTTGTCCGCAATTTTGTATGCAGCAGTTAAGTCATCACGACCCGCTGAAGAAACAGCATCCGCTGTCGCTTGATCTTTTTCAGGAGCAGACCAATCCCAAGGGGTTGCACCGACTTCATCAGCAAACTCTTGAATCGCAGTAATCACTGTTTGCATTTCGCTATGACCAAACATAACAGCGCCTAGCATGACATCTTCTGGTAATTCTTTTGCTTCTGATTCCACCATTAATACAGCATTATCAGTACCAGCAACCACAAGATCTAGCTGAGAATCTTCCATGTCAGATTGAGAAGGATTTAAGATGTATTCCCCATCTTTGTAACCAACTCGTGCAGCGCCAACAGGGCCGTTAAATGGCAAGCCGGAAACAGCTAACGCAGCAGAAGCACCAAGCATCGCTGGTACATCAGTGTCCACATCTGCATTCACAGAAATCACAGTACACACAACTTGTACTTCGTTAGTAAAACCTGCTGGGAATAATGGTCGTAACGGACGGTCAATGAGACGAGCAGTTAATGTTTCTTTCTCACTCGGGCGACCTTCACGCTTGAAGAAGCCACCAGGGATTTTACCGGCAGCATAGGTTCGTTCTTGATAGTTGATGGTTAACGGGAAAAAATCTCTCACAATTGAGTTATCTTTTACACCAACAACCGATACTAAAATGGAGGTGCCATCGATATCAATAATGACACAGCCATCTGCTTGACGAGCGATTTCACCGGTTTCTAACGTGACATTGTTGTCACCAAACTTAAATTGCTTTTTTACACGACTCACTGCATTAACCTTAAGCTTTTGCACCTAGGCACAAAGCCTAAGTGACTTTATGAAATTACCGACGAAGACCTAACTCACTAATAATCGTTTTGTACCTTGCTTCTTCCTTATTTTTCAAGTAATCAAGCAATTTTCTTCGACGATTAATCATACGAAGCAATCCCTGTCGGGAATGGTGGTCTTTTTTATGTTCTGCGAAATGTCCTGTAAGCTGACTAATACGCCCAGATAGTAGTGCAATTTGCACCTCTGGGGATCCAGTATCACTGTCAGAACGCTTATACTTACTAATTAACTCCGCCTTAGTACTTGTCTCTAAAGGCATAATCAAACTCCTGCTGAATCTCAAGAAATTAAGCCGTGTATTGTATATATCACGACTTATTAGAACAAGCTAAAAATGTATTCTTAGCTAATTTTCACAACAATGTACTCAGTTTAGTGACATTATCACCAAAATGACGCACGTTATGTTCGTAGTAATCGCTTAGGGGCTACCCGGCCATCACTTAAAATTTTACCAACACCAATAAACTCATCCACACCAAACATTCTGACAAGTCCTGCCGTAGGTGCATTAGCAATCTGCACTGGCTGCCCCTGTTTCATGTAAAAAGCCATGTCTGAAGACAAGTCTACTTTTGGTAAGTCGGCTAATGCCAACTCCATTGGTAGCAATAGTGAATCCAATGACTCATCACGCTCTCTCATTCCGCGCAAATCATCCAATGTATGGAACTGAGACTCATCCTGGAAAGGACCGACACCCACTCTATGCAATTCAATCGTATGAGCACCACACCCTAAGGCTTCACCGATATCCTCAACTAGGGTTCTAATATAGGTTCCTTTCGAGCACGTCACATCCAACTGAATAGTATCTTCAGTACGATCTAACACCGTTAACTTATAGATGGTCAAATAACGAGGGGGGCGCTCAACCTCTATGCCTTGGCGCGCCAAACGATATAAACGCTCACCTTTGTGCTTTAAAGCAGAGTACATTGGTGGTATTTGCTGCAACTCGCCTGTAAATGACTTAACCACCTCAGCAATTTTTGCTTCAGTATAGGCTTCGACTGGGCGCTCAGAAATAACCGCACCTTCCGCATCCGCTGTTTCCGTTTTTTGCCCTAATTTCGCCCTAACAACATAACGCTTAGTCGCATCTAACAAGAAACTGGTGACCTTAGTCGCCTCACCAAAACAAATCACTAATAACCCACTCGCAAGAGGGTCAAGACTTCCTGTGTGACCTGCCTTTTTAGCATTAAAAAGTCTTTTCACGACTTGCAAAGCATCATTTGAAGACAAATGAAGGGGTTTATCTAATAAGACAATCCCCTGGATATTTCTATATTTGGACATCGCTCTATCCAGAATGCTTTTGCTGGTCGTCACTGACTGCTGCAGCAATGAGCTTTTCAAGCTGATCGGCTGTATCAACCACACGATCATAAAAGAAGCGGAGCTGAGGAACAGAGCGCAGCCGCATGCTATGACCTAACTCTTTACGCAAAAAACGGCTTGCCTGACTTAGAATATCTTCAGATTCAGCAATACCTTTATCATCAATATCACCCATCAAACGATAGTAAATTTTAGCATAAGAAAAATCTCGGCTTACATTAACCTCACTAATGGTCAAGAGTGCTAATCGAGGGTCACCAAGTCGGTCCCTTATGAGTACCGATAACTCTTTTTGAATTTGTGATGCAACTCGTTTGGAACGATCAAATGCTTTAGCCAAGAGACTGATAACTCCTACAAGGTTCTAGCAATTTCATTGCGTTCAAATACTTCAATTTGATCGCCAGGTTTCACATCATTGTAGTTCTTAACACCAATTCCACACTCCATACCCATTTTCACGTCACTCATATCATCTTTAAAGCGTCTTAATGATTCTAAAACACCTTCATAGATGACCACATTGTCACGTAACACACGAATTGGAAGGTGCCGACGTATTGTTCCCTCAATCACCATACTGCCCGCAATTGCACCAAGTTTAGAAGATTTATACACTTCCCGTACTTCAGCAAGGCCAACAATCTCTTCACGCACTTCAGGTGATAACAAACCACTCAACGCTTGCCTAACATCGTCAATGGCTTCATAAATCACACTATAGTAGCGTAAATCTAACCCTTTCTCGTCTGCTAATTGCCGTGCAGAAGCATCAGCACGAACATTAAAGGCAATAACAATACCACTAGATGCTGCCGCTAAATTAATATCAGACTCACTAATACCACCAACACCTGCTGCCAGCACTTTAACAGCAACTTCATCCGTCGAAAGTTTAGTCAGTGAATCTTTAATCGCTTCAACACTGCCCTGAACATCCGCTTTAATTAAGACATTCAGCACCGAAACCTTCTCTGCCTCTAGATTGCTAAAGATATCTTCAAGTTTCGCAGGTTTACTGCCCACTAAGTGTTTATTACGTTCGTTTTCACGACGTTTTTGAGTAATTTCTCGAGCTTGCCGCTCATCAGCGACAGCATGTAAATCATCACCGGCACAAGGCGATGCAGACAGACCAAGAATGACCACTGGAATAGAAGGGCCAGCTGTATCAATAGACTGACCAGTCTCATCGAACATTGCCCTCACCCGGCCATATTCTTGTCCACAAAGAATAACATCACCTTTGTTTAACGTACCTTTCTGCACAAGAATTGTTGCAACAGGTCCACGACCCTTGTCTAAGCTAGCCTCAATAACCGTACCGCTCGCTCGACCATCAGCAATACCTTTCAACTCAAGCATTTCAGATTGAAGTAAAATCGTATCTAACAGAGCATCAACCCCTTCACCCGTTTTTGCTGAAACATTCGCAAACATAACATCGCCACCCCATTCATCGGGCACAACTTCATAACCGGCTAATTCTTGTTTCACTTTTTCAGGATCAGAGTCTGGCTTATCAATTTTATTAACGGCCACAATCAAAGGAACGCCAGCAGCTTTAGCGTGCTGAATAGCCTCTTGTGTTTGCGGCATCACACCATCATCGGCAGCAACCACCAAAATCACGATATCAGTCACTTCTGCACCGCGAGATCGCATTGCTGTAAACGCAGCATGTCCCGGTGTATCAAGGAAGGTAATCATCCCTTTTGGTGTATCAACATGGTACGCACCGATATGCTGGGTAAT
>JABHGC010000026.1 GCA_018672285.1 Methylococcales bacterium | reverse complement strand
TTCAGGTGTTTATAGGTCATATTGGCCTCTGTAATGTGTTTGGTAGCTTATTACTTTACACCTGAGTCTTACTTTACTCTATAGGTGTTTTTATTTAGCTACGACCAGAGGTCATGCACTTATCATACGAATTCAGGTTGTTTGTTTTCTTATATCAACTGGTTATGCATGCACTGCTGCTGCAGGTATATATGACATAGTTGTATATACTCCTAACGAGTTCAACGCATGCTTAACTCAACTTCCACAAGATATGGTTGAAAATAATCAAGACCGTCTCAATTCAGTGCCGGGTGCAGAGCATGAAATTGTCACTGATGTTCGGCTAACAGGGCCGAATCATCCAACGAACCCCCACCCAACTCATCACCAAACAGTTTTTGATATGGTTGTAACTTTTCCCATAGTCCCTGGAAGTAGTAAGTATGCAACTCAAGTTTGGGCTAGAGGGCAATGCTTAGGAATTTTTGAAGAAAATATTTGTACAAATGTAAAGATAGAAACAGGTGAGTGCATAACAAAGGCAGCTCCTACTCCAATAAAGCAACCCCCTGCGCCCCAAATGTGCAGTGTAAATGGTTCCAATGGAGCTAGCGGTGTCCAGGCTAACTCAAGCCCTGTCATCGGCACAGTCAGCAATAGCCACTCATCCACTGCTGTCAGCACACCAACGCCAAGCAGTCAAAACAACGCACTCTTCGCCACAGCAGAATCAGTAGGCATCATGGGCAAAGGCCGAACCCATAACTTAAACAGAGCAATCACAAGCGACGGCACAACCACAACACTACACCGCCAAGATACTCGTCAACTCAAGCTAATTGTTCTATCTAGCAACGACACATCCAGAACCTGGCAAGCCGATGCAGACATACACTACCAACTTACCGAATCATTAGACGCTGGTACCACAACAGGCTGGACACTAACCCTAGACGACAAATCAATTGAACAATACAACTCTGCTGGCCGCCTAGATTCCGTCACCTCACGAAACGGCTTCACCAGAACACTTGCCTACGAAAACGACCTACTGAAAACAGTCACAGGTCACTTTGGCAGAACACTTAGCTTTGAGTACACCGATGGCTTAATGAGCAAAGTGATAGATCCTGCTCAAGAAGCAACACTATATAATTACGATGATCAACAGCGTTTAGAAACCATCACTTCACCAGATCAGCGCACCATAACGTATCTATACGAAGACACCAATCATCCAGATTCAATCACTGGTATTAAAGAGAATGGTGTTAGAACGGCCACCTACAGCTATTACGATGATGGCAAAGTACAATCCAGTGAATTAGCTGGCGGCGTTAATAAAGTCACCATGACCTACAACGAAGATGGCACAACAACCGTAGTAGATGCTTTAAACGCAGAGCGAATCTACGAATTTGAAACCATCTTAGGTGTGCGCAAAGTAGTCAATGTAACAGGCGATACCTGTGCTTCATGTGGTGCTAACATCAATCGCCGTGAATATGACTCGATTGGTAACGTAAAACTTTCAGAAAATGCCAATGGCCACATCACCACCTTTTTATATGAAGACACAGCCGTACCAGACCTACCAACCACAAGAACAGAAGCAGTTGGTACAGACCAAGAACGAACCATTATCACCGAGTGGAACGCAGAATTACGCTTACCGAAAAAAGTCAGCCGTACCGGTCAAACCGTTGAGTTTGAATACAATGCAGACTCACAACTAAAAACAGTCACAGTCACCGATACAGAAACCAGCAAACAACAAATTACCACATTCGATTACCATGCCAGCAAACTCCTAAAAAGTATCGATGGCAGCCGAACCGATGTGAATGATGCCGCTTCCTTTGAGTACGATGATCAGGGTAACAGAACAGAAGTTCGCAATGCGTTAGGCCACCTAACCCAACTACAAAATTATGATGCTCATGGTAGAGCACGTAAAGTGATTGATTCAAACGAGTTGATCACGACCATACAATACGACGTGATGGGGCGCATAGAGCAAACCACTACAGGTACAGAGACCACCGTTTATACCTACGACCCAATATTCGGTCTACTAGAAACCGTGACCTCACCAGACGACAGCAAACTGACCTTAAGCTACAACGATGCCAAACAGTTAACCGAAGTCAAAGACCAACACGGCAACACCATCAGCTTTGATCCGGATGCCAAAGGCAACATCAAAAAGACCGACATTAAAGATGCACAAGGCAACTTAGTTTCAACCGCCACACAAATCTTTAATAAGCTCAGCCAGCTAGAAAGTACATTAGGTGGAGAAGGGCAGGTACAAGGCTTTACCTACGATGATTTGGGTAACCTTAAAACCAGTCAGTTAACAGCGGATAACGCACAGCCAGATAACAAACAAAACACCCAGTATTTTTACGATGCCCTAGAGCGTCAGAACAAAATCATCGATGCCAAACAAGGTGAGACCCTGTTCACCTTTGATGACAGAGACAACCTAAAAACCGTTCAAGATCCTAACGGCAACATCACCGTATATGATTACGATGGATTTGATAACGTCATCAAACAAGATAGCCCAGACACAAAAACCACCGTATTTACCTACGATGACGCCAACAACGTCAAAACACAGATAGACAATAAACAGCAGCTCACCCAGTTTGAATACGATGTGCTCAACCGTGTCATCGACATCACCTATCAAGATGGACAAACAGAACACTACGATTACGACCAAGGTGCGTTTGCTAAAGGCCGCATAAGCCAAATAAGCAGCAACACACTCAATGGTAATATCGTTCACAACGTGACCTACAACAACATGGGTCGAATCGAAACCAGCACCCAAACAGTCGATAGCATTAGTGCCGGACTTACCTATGGCTACAACAGCAAAGGCCAGCTAGAAAGCCTCACTTATCCATCAGGTAAAGAGATCACCTACGGATATGCCAATGGTGAAATGGTCAGCATGAGCATAGACGGCACCCCACTAATCAATAACGTTCAATACGAAGCCTTTGGTTCTGTTAAAGCATGGGGCTGGGGTAATGGCCTTAAATACACTAGAGCGTTTGATCTATCAGGCCGCCTAGAAAGCCACAGCTTAAACCAAGATACTCGCCGCGTAAAATACAACGATGCGGATAACATCGAAAAACTAGAAGATGCCGCAGGTAGCCGAGATTATAGCTATGATGAACTACACCGATTAATTGGTGGAACGCATTTAGGCCAAGCACTACTGTTTGATTACGATGCCAATAGCAACCGTCTATTAAGCAGTGTCGACGGTGAACAAACAGATTTAGTCGTTGATAGCGTTAGCAACCAAATCACCCAAGTGGGTGACAACACCATAGATTACGATAACAACGGAAACATCATATTAGATGGCGTTAATGCCTACGGATACGATGCTAAAAACCGATTCATCAACTTCAATAACGGCCAAGTCTTATACACCCATAACGCCTTTGGCCTACGGGTTAAAAAGACATTCCCTGCCAATGCACCAAACGCCACAGCAGATAACAGCGCACAAAGCACAGGCAACCATATAGAAGACGACTTCACAGGTAGTGATGACACCGACATATTAACCCGAGCAGACAACACTTGGGCAAGCAACAGTAAAGGCAGTGCCTTAATTAAAGGCAACCAAGCCAACCTATTTGGTGGTGCAGCACTAAGCCAAACCGTAGGCACCTTAAACGAAGATGACAGCTACACCCTAAACGCCAAACTCACCCAAGGTGAAATCACAGTAAACAGTGGTGGTAGCCAGATAGTGAATGTTCGATATGGATTTGGACGAAGCTTGTACATCACAGCTCCAGGTCTGGATGCAGCAATAAACGTCAACACCTCCATCTACAAAGACAAACTGGATGTGAACGTTACCTGGAAAGCAGGTGAAGTCGTTGTAATCGTTACAGGAACCGATGGTACAGAACACACCACAGGCACCATAACCAATAGCAACATCCAACCAGGCCAAGAGCAAAGCGTACAGCTAAGAGATTATTGTTGTTTCCAACACTCCCATCGTATAAATTCCAGAATTACTCATCGTATAATTTAGCCAAATATTTCCTGATTTCTCAAATTGCCATCGTATAAATAATCCGTTTATTGACTTGTCGTCGTATCAATTCTAAAAAAATAT
>JABHGC010000027.1 GCA_018672285.1 Methylococcales bacterium | reverse complement strand
ACAGTCATTATTTAAAACAATTGATGAACGTGATACCGGTTAATCATATTGACCAATATTTGCGCAAACACACACACTTATTAAGGTAACGCTTATTTGCTGCTTATATAGGCATCCTTCAGACTCATTCCACTATTGGAAAATACTGGTTGCCATAATTTCACCGTCTTTTTGGTGAAATCGTAATCTTTACAAGTTAGAATTTTTGCCAGCCTAGCATTGAGCAATGCACTGTTTTCACATTGACCAAAGCAGCGAAAAACGGCCTCTACCGCAAACCAATAATCTTCATGATCAACACAGTCTAAGTATTGATTGGCTTTTTTCGGCCCAACACCTGGGCAACCTTTATAGTTGTCTGTACTGTCCCCCATTAATGTCTGAAGCATGTGGTAACGATGCGCGGCCTCCTCTGTTACTAATTTGGGAGCACGGTCTTTATCTGGGTTGAACAAATAACAGGGAACGGTATTTAAATCCTTGTCACTTGAAATCACTATCTTGTCACCAGGGATGATATCTTCACTTGTCGCTAGAATGCCTAAAATATCATCTGCTTCTAGTTGTGGCCGAATGCATTTTTT
Source organism: Methylococcales bacterium (assembly GCA_018672285.1). Lineage (GTDB taxonomy): Bacteria > Pseudomonadota > Gammaproteobacteria > JABHGC01 > JABHGC01 > JABHGC01. The sequence continues at coordinate 12,680 of JABHGC010000027.1, read as the reverse complement.
CTTGTTTTGTGAGATGTACTGCCTAACAGCGGTGTATAACATCGGCTTCTGTTGCTTTCTGTTTGCCTTGTAGTCAGGAAAAAGTGACTTTCTCCAGTTATCACTATCAGACAAACAGCTGATCGCATCAGTACCCCCTAAAGTATTCATCCACTGGTTAATGGTATGGTCAACATAGAGATAAGCCCCCTGCTCATCGGCCATCGCTTCGCCTTGCCAGGTATATTCAAATTTATAGGCCGCTTTGTAGACCAAAATATCCGCATCAATCAATAATGTCGTCATTTATTTCATCTTTTTTTAACTAAGGGTGACACCTAATTGATATTTAATTAATTACTGATATAGTGTCTCGCCATAATAAAATATTCAATTTAGTCACACACTTCAAGTTCCACTTCTATACTTATGGAACTGTAAACTTGTCTAATTTTGGGTGCTAGTCCGAAACTTAGGTGTGACCACTTACAACAAATTATTTTTAATAAGGCTGTGTTATATGAAAGCATCATTTCCTTTACTTAAGAAGTCTAGTTTTGCCATTTCTATGGTTTTAGGGCTTACCATTGCCGGTTGTGGCGATACGCAATTCAGACAAGCACCACAATCATCAGGTTACTTAGGCACTTACGCCGAGCTAAAACCTATGCCTGGTCGGCGCCAAGCCTTGTTTTATGATAACACCGAGGCAGATTGGTCAAGTTATACCCAAGTATTGATTGATCCTGTACATATTCAAAGCCGTAAAAATGTTGATAATGACAGTATGTCGCTTAGAGACCGCCGAATGCTAGGCACCTACTTTGAGCATGCGATGCGAGATGCTTTAAGCCAAAAATACCATGTTGTTAATCAAGCAGGACCTGGCGTACTCAGAATCCGTGCTGCCATTACTAACGTGCAATCTGCAGATGCACTGATTAACCGAATTGGCAGTAGCATCATACAAGTGCCTGGTGGATTTGGACAGGTTACTCTAGAGGGTGAATTAGTTGACTCCATCACGGGCGACCGATTGGCTGCCATTGTAGATGGTAAAGCGGGATCCTTATTTGAATCTTTTGACAACTGGGATGATGTAACAGCAGCATTCGACCAATGGGCAGAGCAGCTTTACTCTGTTGTACATGGTCACTTGGGTGATATACCACTAGATACAAGCAGTCACGTTGTTGCTGCGCCCGCTCCAGTCGCTCCTCCTGTTGTTGTCGCTGCCGCACCTGAGCCTGAAGCTTTTATTGAAGCTGCGCCTGCTGTTGAGCCAGAACCTGAGCCTGAACCCATTATTGTCATAGAGCCTGACCCAGAGCCTGCACCTGTTGTGGTTAAAGCGGCACCAAAACCAAAACCGGTTGTAAGAGCGGCGCCAAAGCCACAACCTAAAGTGGTTAAGCTCACACCAAAACCTGCTCCAGCTGTAGTTGCTGCAGTTAAAGCGGCGCCCAAACCTAAACCGGTTGCTGTAGCAAAACCTGCTCCAGTAGCCGTTGCCAAAGCACCTGCTATTCCTCAGGTGAGCGTTGCAGATAAAATGGCACAATTAGCTGCCGCGAAACCTGCACCAAAAGCTGCTTTTGACCCTTGGAATGGTAAGCCTGGTGCTGGCAGTGCCAACGTCAACGAGAAGAATTTACGCCCCTTTATTCTAGGGTTAAAAACCAAAGGCAGTGTGAGTGCCGTAGCGACTGCTGCCAAAAAACGACTTGCTGATGCGGGTTTTAGCGTCATTGGTAGCTATAGCCCTGCAAGTAATGTCACCATATTGGTCGCAACCAACAGTACTTTAAAGTCACATGCCGCCAAATCTGAGTTTGGTGCTTATGGTGCTTCTGTTCGTATAGCTATTACAGACGCGGGTGGCAATATTCAAGTTGCCTATTCAAACCCTAACTATTCAAATGCTGCTTATCGTATGAAGGGAAGCCTATCAGGTGTTGCAACAAAACTGGCCGGTGCTTTGGGCAAAATTAAAACCTTCGGTTCAGCAGATGGTATTGAGGACGATGATTTAAGAGACTGGCATTACACCTTTTCTATGCCCTACTTTGATGACCCAATTGAACTGGCTTCGCACTCTAGCTACCAATCTGCTGTCAACAAAGTCGCTAAGAACTTAAAAGCAGGTAAGGCGGGTATTAAACAGGTATACAGAATTGACATTCCAGGTAAAGATGAGACCGTATTTGGTGTTGCCATCACAAAAGGCATTGGCGCTGATAAATCCATTATGAAATTGATTGATAGTGGAAAGATTAAGCACTCTGCTCATTTCCCGTATGAAATTGTCGTGTCTAAAGATACTGTTTATACGTTGGATGGTAAGTTTAGAATTGCTACCAGCTTCCCTGATTTAACCATGAAACAGTTCTTTGGTATTAAAGCTGCGCCTGGTGAAATTGAAGAAGCGTTTGAGAAGGTTGCACAGTAAGTCATCGCTCATTATGTTAGGGCTAGCGCAAGCTGCCCTAACGCTGAATTAATTGACTTGTTCCGGCGTATCATCCCCCTGCTCGATCAGCGTTAGTACTGTCTCATACCCCTCCTCTATGTTTAGCCTTGTTAAAACAGCCTCTTTCATATCGTCTAGCATGTGAGCTACCAACAGTTGTAACACAAGTATTTCAGGGGTTGGATCTACCTCTTGTGACAGTATTTCCATTAAAGTGTCTATTTGAGCATCATTGTCTAGCTCCAAAAAAATCGGGTTAAAATCTGCTCTAACCTTGATGGCGTCATCATTAACAACTTCAATGACTTCAAATGAGAACCAGTCTTCCATGAATTTTTACTCCTTTATCAGCACTGATGGTGGAGTATAGCAGAACTAGGCAAGCCTAAATGATAGGTTCTTTATAGGTAATTTAGATGGGGTATCAGAAAGTTTACAGTGGCAGAATTAAAACTGCCCGGCAAATGCCGGGCAAAAAATTGCAGTGCTTCACGCCATTTAATTTTCCACGAATCTACATGCGGTAAAACGTGGAAAACTTAAATTAGATATTTGCGAGTAAAATCGCATTAAGTTGTGCATGAGCTGTCTCAGCGCTGATAAATCTCACCGCGACAGAATCATCACTCACACGAACTATTTGACCAGGTATTTTTTTGCCATTACGGGACGATACGCTCTCTAAGCTTTCATCAACGCTCATCCAGATATCCACACTTTTACCAGTAGACAACTGATGGTCTGTATCTGTTATGGAAATAGAAAGACCCCCATTACTCACATCAACCGTTCTACCCTGACAAAAATTTGCACCACTGATTTGAATGGCTGCAGGTTTTATCATTTTACGACGCAGATGTGCTCGCTTATTTTCGATAATTGTGGGAGATACCAGCATGTCTTTCCTTAAAAGTATTTCTATTTGTTATATTCAATTAAGATTAGTTAGCCAGTGAAAAATCGTCTATTAACGCTTTCCCTAATAGACAGCGATTAGTGTGATTATTGTATGGCTTCATATATACAGATGCCATTGTTATACACTCTAAATTCTCCGGGCTGCATGCAGGTCCAGTCGGCTTCAGAGGTCAATTTTTCAGTGGAGATAACAGTAACAACATCGCTTAAGGTTGTGACAGCACTAAAATCTATTTCAATACCACTGTGAATCAATGTCGCTCGACCAAACGGTGCCTTTCTGGTAATGGCACATAATTGTGTTGAGCAGGTACTATAGAGTACTTGAGAGTCACTCATGAGCGCATTAAATACCCCCATTGCTCTCAGCTCAGCGAAGCATTTTTCTATAAAGGTCCAAACTGTTTTAGGGTTTTTAGGCCGGACATTAAATTGTTGCCTTAGCTGGTCAAGCAACCAACAAAATGCATATTCACTGTCTGTAGATCCAACAGGATGGTAAAATTTTAGCGGCTGTTTCTTGATCCCTTTTAACTGCCCGTTATGTGCAAAAGTCCAATATCGTCCCCAAAGTTCGCGGATAAAGGGGTGGGTATTCTCTAAACACACCCGGCCTCTATTCGCTTGTCGGATATGACTGACCACGATGTGACTTTTAATAGGGTAGGTTTGGAGCATTTGACCGACAAAAGAGTCGCTCCCAGGCATTGCGTCATGAAATGAACGACAACCCTGCCCTTCATAAAACGAAATCCCCCAGCCATCACGATGAGGCCCGCATTCTCCGCCATGCTTAATTAGCTCAGACAAGCTAAAGCAAATATCTGTTGGTACATTGGCACTCATACCAAGTAGTTCACACATCCTACACCTCTTAAATCACCCCTTTAAGTTATAGTGCAGAATGGTCGTTTATACGATATTGAAGGTTCTACTCGCCCACAATGGGTTCATAACCCCGCCTCTTCAGACAAGCATCACGAATGGCATTAACCTTACTGCTGTTTGCACCTAATGCGGCAGCACGGCCATTGGCTTTTTCGTCTTTTTGAAAAATCGGTACCTTCAACTTGGCCTTGCGCTCATCTTTTTCAACTCGGCGAACAGCACTCGCACGGCATAATTTATTGTCTTTATTAAAATGTCGCATTCCTTTCTCTTCGTTAGTCCACCGTGGTGTTGAAGAACAAGCAGAAAGCAGAAGCAAAGAGATAAAGAACAGGAATAATCGCATAGTACACCTTCGATATTTACAGTTAGAGATTAAACGGTATACTTCGAGTCAACACTCTGCAAGGAATCCTTTTCTTATGGTGGCACTACTTCACCCAAACGATGATGAAACGCCATTCCCTCCCTTAGATGAAGCATTAGAAGAGCCCGATGGGCTGCTTGCGTTAGGTGGCAGACTGTCCTCAAAACGTCTACTAGATGCATACCGACAAGGTATATTCCCTTGGTACAACTCCGACGATGACCCTGTCATGTGGTGGTCTCCAGACCCTCGGCTGGTCCTTTTTCCGGAAGGGTTAAAGATTTCAAAAAGCTTACGTAAAACCATTAAAAAAGCCCCTTATGAAGTGAGTTTTGATCAAGCCTTTGAAGCCGTGCTTGATGGTTGTGCTGAACCACGGGATTATGAAGAAGGGACCTGGATCACTAGTAACATGCGCTCAGCATACATTGACCTACATCAGCAAGGCTACGCGCACTCGGTTGAATGCTGGGATGACGGAGAACTGGTTGGGGGTTTGCATGGCATTACTCTGGATCATATTTTTTTTGGTGAATCGATGTTTCACCGAAAAACGGACGCGTCTAAAATTGCTTTTGTACATTTAGTCCAGTTTCTTAAGGCCAAACAATACGCTATGATAGATTGCCAGGTAAAAACAGAGCACCTGATGAGCTTAGGTGCAACTGAAATACCCAGACAGCAATTTAGCGGCTTACTCAACAATTATATTAATACAGTCGCTCCACAACATTGGTAACTATTAAGCGTAGATCATGAAATTTTTACTCGTACCTGAAGAAAAATGCGTCTACTTGCCAGACCTTAAGGCCGCCAACTTGTTTTTACAGCCTGATATTCCTGTTAATACAGAGATATATCACAACCTCCTAAAAGTCGGTTTTCGCCGCAGTGGCGATTTTATCTATAGACCCTATTGTAATAATTGCCGTGCATGTATTTCAGTGCGAATACCCGTTGCTGAGTTCAAGCCCAATCGAAGCCAAAAACGTGTGCTTGCTGCAAATACAGAAATTACTGTCGATGAAAAGCCTGCTGACCTAACTGATGAACAATTTGCACTCTATGAAAACTACATTAACGAAAGACATGTAGGCTCCAGCATGTCTGAGCCTGACCCTATTAAAACAGAAGATTTTTTCACCAGCTTCTGGTGTGATACGCGTTTTTTTGAGTTTCGTTTAAAAGGTAAGCTGGTAATGGTCGCCGTTGTGGATCAATTTAAAGATAGCTTGTCGGCTGTGTACACTTATTTTGACCCGACATTGAAAAAGCAAAGCCTTGGTGTCTACGGGGTATTGTGGGAAATTGAATATTGTAAATCAGTGGGCTTTGATTATTTGCACTTAGGTTTTTGGGTCGATAATTGCCAGAAGATGTCTTACAAAGTGAATTATAGACCAGTGGATTTGCTGGTTGGAGATGATTCGTGGCTTAGGCTTAATAAAGGTGAAACATTTGATAAAAGCCAGTTATTAGACACTGAGTTTGATAAGCAGCTTTCCGTCACTAAAATTGAGTGATTTACTCTCTTAACATCCCTAAAAAATCATCTAACTCTTGTTTGGTAATGCCAATTTCTTTCGCTTTATCTTCTAAAGTACGATCCAGTATCAGCCGTAGTGCAGCAACATTTTTTAAGTGTGCAATTTTGCCTTTTACGATGAGCAGCTCATCGATGTAGTTGGACAAATCTTCATTAAGTTTAGCCACAATGTTTTCCAGCAGTTGATTACGTTTATGGTTTAAAAAGATCCAGCATGATACAGGACGGTTATGTGTAACTCCAAAGAAAAGAATCATAACACATTTGAATATTATGTCTTGCTAATTTGTTTGTGACACTGTCTTTTTCATTAAAACTCATCATAAACTCATTAACCTTAATATTATACGAACTGTTGTCTTCTAACTAACTCTTAAATAGATTATACTACACGCCGTAATTTACGCTTGATTTACAGGCGTATTTCACGATAATGACGCCACTTAAATGTAAGGAAGCACGAGTTCATGGCTAAAGAAGATAGCATTGAAATGCAAGGCACCATCGTTGAAACTTTACCAAACACCATGTTTCGTGTTGAGTTAGAGAACGGCCACCTTGTTACTGCACACATATCCGGAAAAATGCGTAAAAACTATATCCGAATTTTAACGGGCGATACGGTTACAGTACAGCTTACGCCTTATGACCTTTCTAAGGGTCGAATTACATACCGCGCAAGATAGACTTCTGTATTGTTTTATTAAGAACACTTCCTCAACTTAAGTCCCGACTCAATACGCTCGAGTGGGACGGCGTAGTCGCGCTTTAATGCGCCATACTTTTTTCATATTCGAAGACTAGATCATTATTTTGCACAGTAACAAATACTTTGCCGCCAGAGGTTAATCGCCCAAATAAAATTTCATCCGCCAACGGTTTTTTCAGATGCTCTTGAATCGTTCTTGCCATTGGTCTTGCGCCCATCTTTATGTCATAGCCTTCTTGAGCTAACCATACTCTTGCTTCATCATCTAAAACCAACTCGACTTTCTTATCGTCTAATTGTGTCTGTAATTGAACCAAGAATTTATCCACCACATTGGCAATATGCTCTTGAGAAAGTGGGTCAAACTGAACAATGGCATCTAATCGGTTTCTAAATTCAGGGGTAAAGACCTTCTTGATCACTTCCATACCATCTGTAGAGTGATCCTGATTGGTAAAACCAATAGAAGAGCGGCTCATTGATGCTGCACCCGCATTGGTTGTCATTACGATGATGACGTTACGGAAGTCTGATTTACGGCCGTTACTATCTGTTAATGAGCCATGGTCCATCACTTGAAGTAACAGGTTATAAATATCAGGATGTGCTTTTTCAATCTCATCTAATAACAAGATTGAGTGTGGGTGTTTATTCACCTCTTCCGTCAAAAGGCCACCTTGATCGAAGCCGACATACCCTGGAGGTGCACCAATCAATCTAGAGACAGCATGTGCCTCCATATATTCAGACATATCAAAACGAATTAATTCAACCCCCATTATTTTACTGAGCTGACGGGTTATTTCCGTTTTACCAACACCTGTCGGTCCTGTTAACAAAAAGGAACCTATCGGTTTGCTCTGGTCGCCAATGCCAGAGCGAGACATCTTGATTGTTGCCGATAGCTCATCAATGGCTTTATCTTGTCCGAAGACCACCATTTTCAAGTTTTTCTCAATTCCACGTAACAATTCTTTATCTGAAACCGACACCGTCTTAGGGGGGATTCGAGCAATTTGTGCAATAATTTTTTCAACATCACCCACGCCAACCAGCTTTTTCTTCTTGTTACCTTGCAGCTGCTGATAGGCACCTGCTTCATCGATAACATCAATGGCTTTATCAGGCAAAAATCGGTCGTTAATATACCGGCTGGATAAATGGACTGCAGCTTCTAACGCTTTATTGGCAAACCGTACCTTATGGTGGTCTTCCAGGCGCGATTTAAGCCCTTTTAGAATCTGAACAGTTTCACCTTCTGTCGGCTCTTTCACATCGATTTTTTGAAAACGTCTTGCTAAAGCGCGGTCTTTTTCAAAAATCCCGCGATACTCTTGATACGTAGTGGAACCAATACATTTAAGTTCGCCAGAGGCGAGCACGGGTTTTATAAGATTAGAGGCGTCCATAACACCGCCAGAAGCGGCGCCAGCGCCGATAATCGTATGAATTTCATCAATAAATAATATGGCGTGAGGGTCTTTTTTCAGCTCATTGATGACGGACTTGAGACGTTTCTCAAAGTCTCCTCGGTATTTTGTGCCTGCAACTAAGGCACCGAGGTCTAAGCTATAAATAACGGATTCTTCTAAAACATCCGGCACGTCATTGTCGACAATTAATTTTGCTAAGCCTTCTGCGATGGCCGTTTTACCAACCCCTGCCTCACCAACAAATAGAGGGTTGTTCTTTCGTCGGCGACATAATATTTGAACCGTTCGTTGAACCTCATCCTTGCGACCTATCAACGGGTCAATTTTCCCATCTATTGCAAGCTGGTTAAGGTTTGCAGCGTAACTCTCTAAAGGGTTTTTAGGCGCTTGCTCGGCACCAGCAGCTTCTGCCTCTGGTGATGGTGACTCTTTGTCGTCTTCATTGCCAACTTTAGAAATACCATGCGACAAGTAATTCACCACATCTAATCGGCTAATGTCTTGTTTATTTAAAATATAGACCGCTTGTGATTCTTGCTCACTAAATATAGCAACCAAGACATTGGCACCCGTCACCTCTTTTTTGCCTGAAGACTGAACATGAAAAACCGCGCGCTGTAATACGCGTTGAAAACCTAGTGTAGGCAGGGTATCACGATCTTCTTCTTCGGGTATTTTGGGGGTTGTTTCATCTAAGAATTCATTAATTTCTTGTTTAATGAGTTTGGTATTTGCACCGATGGCGACAAATATCTCGGATGCTGATGGGTTATCAGTGAGTGCTAAGAGTAAATGCTCAACCGTCATAAACTCGTGCATTTTGACTTTCGCTTCCTGAAAAGCTTGGTTTAACGTCAGTTCAAGCTCAGTACTCAGCATAACTACAACCCCAATCATTCATTTAAAATTGTTCCATATCACACAGCAAAGGATGGTGATTTTGCTTTGCGTACTCATTGACTTGCGTCACTTTTGTTTCGGCTATATCTTTAGTAAATACCCCACAAACGCCGACACCCAGAGTATGAACATGGAGCATAATTTCTGTGGCTTTTTCCAAACTCATGTTGAAAAAATTGGTTAATACTTGAACGACGAACTCCATAGGTGTGTAGTCATCGTTGAGCATTAAAACACGGTACATTGGTGGTTTTTTTAATTTCGGTTTTGCTTCTTCTACTGCGAGACCGTCATCATCATAATCACCATCTTGGTGGTCGTTATCTTCACTCATTGTTTACATCAATTTTAGCTGGTTTAAAAAAAACGCCCAAGCCATTTTGCTCGGCGTATGAAAATTATGCAGGATTTCCGCATCACGCCTATTGTACAGCGTTTGGGCAAAAGTATAAATTTCAAGTCACCTTAGAATATCTACATTGACTTGAAAAACAACCCATGTCATTGAATTGAAATAAATGACGCATATTTTTAAGCTGAAATAGTTGATATATTTGGCTAGGCAAATATAATGTGCAGATGGAAATTAACGAATACGCCAGTCTTTTTAAATCACTTTCAGAACCCGTTCGACTACGGATTTTGTATTTAATGCTAGAAGAAGGTGAACTCTGCGTCTGTGACATTGTGTCTGCGCTTGAGCTGTCACAAAGTGTTGTCTCGAGACACTTAGCTTACCTTCGCAATGGCGGTTTAGTTAGTACTCGGCGAGAAGGTGTCTGGGTCTATTACGCCATTTCCAAAGCCGATACCTTTATTACCAGTTTGCTGGCTCAATTTAAAGACAGCAGTCAAAATACAGCGGCTTTAAGTTACGACTTACAGAGGTTACATTCTCTGAGTAACGATTGTTGCGAATAATTTTGACCATTATAACTGCTTATACGTATATACGGCTTAAAGGGAAATCATGAAAAAACGCATTGCAATTAACGGGTTTGGCCGCATGGGACGACTTGCACTTCGAGCAGCGTGGGATTGGCCTGAATATGACATCGTCCACATTAATGAAGTCGCAGGAGACGTAGAAACAGCCGCTCACTTACTAAAATACGACAGTGTCAATGGTACCTGGGATAAATCAATTAGTACTGTCGATGGCACTTTGTTGATCAATCAACAAGCGGTGAGTTATTCACAAAATAAAGCAATAGATGACACGGATTGGCAAGCACTAAATCTGGATGCTGTTGTTGAATGTACAGGACAACATAAGACGGAAGACAGTCTCGCCCCTTACTTTAAAAATGGCATTAAGAAAATTATCGTTTCAGCACCGGTTGCAAAAGGTGCCTTAAGTATCGTAATGGGCGTTAACGATCACCTGTACCAACCTAAACAACACCACATTGTGACCGCCGCTTCTTGTACCACAAACTGCCTTGCCCCTATTGTTGAGGCGATGCAAACTGCTTTTACGATCAAACATATTGCTTTCACAACCATTCATAACATCACCAACACACAAAGCATATTAGATGAGTATCACTCTGATTTACGCCGGACTCGTGCATCTGGTTTTTCCTTGATCCCAACAACAACGGGGTCAGCAAAAGCCATTATTGAAATTTTCCCCGAGTTAAAAGGTAAAATTAACGGTACGGCTGTAAGAGTGCCACTTGCCAATGCTTCCCTAACAGATTGTGTGTTTGAGTTAGAGCAAAAAGTAACAACTGAAACGGTTAACACTGCGCTAAAATCTGCAAGTGAGAACCAGCTTAAAGGGATATTAGGTTATGAAACAGCACCACTTGTTTCTTGTGACTTTAATAATGACCAAAGATCAAGCATCATCGATTCGCTGAGCACTATGGTCATTAATGATACCCAGGTAAAAATCATGTCGTGGTACGACAATGAAGTGGGTTATGTCAACCGAATGATGGAGCTAGTTAAGAAAGTGTGCAGCAATCCATGAGCTCTGTAACCCAGTATTTCATTGTCACCCTATGTTATTGGAAATTTACGTTAACAGATGGCGCTTTGAGAATGTTGGTGGTGCTCTACTTTCACGAGCTTGGTTATAGCCCTCTTGAAGTTGCCAGTTTGTTTTTATTGTATGAATTTTTTGGTGTTATAACCAATTTAACAGGGGGTTGGGTTGCTGCAAAATACGGCTTAAGTGTGACACTAAATTTAGGGTTAATACTTCAAATATTGTCTCTGACAATGCTCTTGGCTCCGACCTCAGAGTTGACTGTACTGTATGTTATGGTTGCTCAAGCCATATCAGGTATCGCAAAAGATCTGAATAAAATGAGCGCAAAAAGCCGTATTAAATTATTAGTTTTAGATAAAAACCAAGGACAGTTATTTAAATGGGTCGCTTTCCTCACAGGCTCAAAAAATACAATAAAAGGGTTAGGTTTTTTCTTAGGCGGATTTTTATTAGCCAACATTGGCTTTCAAAAAACGATTATATTACTGATAGGATTGATAGTACTTGCCTTATTAGCCAGTGTTATAATATTAAAGTCCAACGAGAGAGCACCATTTACCCCTAAAATAAAACACCTCCTGTCAAAAAGTGAGCACGTTAACAGGCTTTCTGCGGCTCGGTTTTTTCTCTTTGGGGCAAGAGATATTTGGTTTGTGGTGGCGTTACCAGTGTATCTACAAACCCAGCTTCAATGGTCTTTCATTGAAGTTGGCACCTTTATCGCTGCGTGGATAATTGGGTACGGCGCAATACAAGCCTTAACACCAAAGCTGATTTCTTCTAGAAAAGACGCACCAGATGGGCGGGTCGCAACCCAGTACGCGACTTTGCTTAGCATTATCCCTGTTCTCATTGCAGCAGCTTTATTTCAAGCATGGCTCACAGAGTGGGTCATTATCATTGGTTTGGTGGTTTTTGGTATTGTATTTGCTGTTAACTCTTCTCTCCATTCCTATCTGATTATCGCGTATGCGAAAGAGGAAGAGGTTTCCTTGGATGTTGGTTTTTACTACATGGCTAACGCGGCAGGTAGATTAATAGGAACCATCCTATCAGGTGTCATTTTTCAACTTGCCAATATAGAAGCCTGCCTGATTGCATCAGGTCTGTTTATCGCCATTGCAGCAGGCCTTTCAAGACATTTACCAAGAGCACACAGTGGTTAAATTTTCTGGACTACTTTTTCTTAACCCATTGCCATTTAGTATTTGTTTTATTTCGGCGCTCATAAGCATTTAGTCTATTAATATCAATACTTTCACGAGCACTAAAAGTGTTACCCGCTTGGACAACCACCCTTTGTCTGTCAACCGACTCTTTTGGGCAGCCCTTATCTGTAAAATATTTTTGCCCACTTTCATCTTTACACATGGTTGCGTATTCCGGCGCATCATGAACACCCATTCCGATCGAAGGTGAACACTGATTCCGATTCATGATGAACACCTATTCCGACGGAAGATGAACACTT
>JABHGC010000028.1 GCA_018672285.1 Methylococcales bacterium | reverse complement strand
TCAAGATTTGAGACAATTGCTTTGCCATCTAAGTCTTTCATATCGCCTGTCTTTTGCGCTAACAAAAATATGCGATATTTTAATGACTTAGGTGGCTACTTTACAATATGTCTTGCCTACTTTTTGGGAATGCGCCCGTTGCATTGTTAAAAGTAATTTGATTGGCTGTATCGAGCACGGCACCCGTATTTTGACCATCGGTTCCGGCTGTATTCGCCTCACCAATGGTGATGCCATTGCCCGTAATCGTGCCACCGGTTAAATTGATGTCCTGCCCAAGTAAGGTAACGCCGCCACTGCCTGTATTAATCGAGCCAATACTTAATGTGCCAATGTTATCGCCACCCAACGTTGGTGCATGAGGAGAGTCTGCCTCAAAATGGATGCTAGATCCTGCCGTGGTGACGACATCGTTAACGTCGTTGAAGGTGATATCTTCACCGGCTTGGAAAACCAAAAAACCACCATAGAGGTTCAGGTTGTTATCCGCTAAATCCTGGAAAATAATGTCTCGGTCGGCTTGTAAAATGACCGTCCCGGTTAAGCCTTCTAATGTTTGTTCTGCAATGGTGAAGTCGGTGACTGTATCAACATCACCGAAAAGTGACGTGTTATCACCGGTCACTTGGGCGTCATCAGCACCTGCGGCACCATTGCTAATAATAATGTCTCTAGGGTCTAGTAGTAATGTGCCGACTTCACCTGTAAGGCTTGAAGTATCAACCACACCATCAAAAAACAAGTTCTCTTTACCTGAAACCTCTACAAAACCACCGTCACCTGCATTGTCACCACCCTTAGCACTAATGTTGCCTTCAAAATGGGTGTTTTCATCAGCCCAAACAATGACTTTGCCGCCATTGCCACTATCTGTTGCATCTGCTGTGATACTCACTTCTGAGGTAATCGCTGTTCGTTTGGCATTTTGAACATTGGCGTTGAGGCCTGCACGGTCTCCACCAATTAAGATTTCACCCCCGCCAGTTGCGCCTGATGCCGCCAGTGAGGCTTGGTCAAATAGGCCAACACGTTCACCCAATATTTTGATGTTACCGCCAGTACCGTTGGTAGAGTCGGCAGTCAGTACAGAATTTTCTTGAATCAGCGTGGTGCTGTCAGATTGAACCGTGATGCTACCGCCATTGGCCTCCGTTAAGCTGGCGACGGATAGGGCGCCTGTGTTGATGACATCACCACCACTACCCGATAAAAAGATGTTGCCTTCATGTTCAACAATGCTTTCAGCTGAAATGGTGCCGCTGTTTTGTACCACAGTTGAGGCAAGGTCATTGGCTACTTTAGCGGTCATGATGACTTGGCCACCATTGGCGGTGATTTGGCCTAAGTTATTGACGCCTGCCAATGCGTCAACAGAGGCTTGGTCAACTGCAAACTGAATTAAGCCATCGCCGGATAAATCAAGAGAAACTCGGCTTCCTGACGCGAGAGCAACGGTGCCTAATTTGGCTTGGATAAGCCCACTATTTTCGGAGTAATCACCGGCTAATACAACAAAGCCGCCATCTAAGACTTTAATTTCACCTTCATTAATGACCTTGCCAAAACCTGAGCCGTTGACCTTGGTAAATTCAAAATTATTTTGTAGAAAATCCTGATTAACGATGTCGAGCGTTGTGGCGATGATGCCAGACACATCAATTTTTGCTGATGGCGCAAAAAAGACACCCGCGCTGTTCACTAAAAAAATATTACCATTGGCAGACAGTTGGCCCAAAATACTACTGGAGCTGCCACCTGTGACGCGGTTTAACGCAAATGAAGAGGAAGAGGGCTGAACAAACTGAACGGTTTCATTGAGGCCAATCGAAAAACTGTCGAAGTTGATGATTAATTTGTCTGAGAGCTGGGTAATGATCGTGGTATTGGCATCAGGGCGAAAAAAGGTAGCCTGGCCTGAAACAATGCTTTCGCCATTGAGTGCTGCCCCAGACAGGTTGGGCATGATGATGAGTGCCGAAGGTAAAACCCATCGACCTCGTATCACTAGGGATATTGCGCTTTTTAGTTTTTTAGAAATCACAGCCGTTCGCACTCAATCAATCAGAAATTGTTATTCTCTTGTTTTCGTATCGGCTCATCCTTGAGTATCTTTAATATTAGTATGGGTGCGGTGAGAAAAATGAGACCGGCATCTCAAAAAGGGATAAAAAGTGGCGTATTTTAAGGAACGCTGGCTTTTTATGAGTAAGTTAGTGAATTTTGAATAACGCCTTATGCCATCAAGAAGTGATGTAGGGCATAAGGCGAAGCAGAGGCATTTTTTCTATTCTTGAATCGAAGGGTCGATACTACTCTTGTTCGATTTTTCAAGTATTTCTTGATCGGACAGGGTGCGTTTTTGGACAGGTTTTTCGTCATATAAAAACATATTGCCGAGGTAGATAATGCCATGAATGAGCTGGAATGCAGACAAAATGACGACTGTCTTGGTAAAGTCAAACCAGTTCATAATTAGAATAGTGGACAGTATTAATGAAAATACAGTTTCAATATTCAGCGCTTGCAGCATTAATTTTTGCATACCTGTCGCGGTTGGGTAAGCCGTAGCCCACATGTGAAATGCAAAAATGATTGCAAACACTAAAGCCACTGTCAGTAACTTGTAAATGACGGCATTAACACCGTCAAAAAGCGTGTATTGAACAGCACTAATAACCAAGAGGATACAAAATGCAATGATCGAGGCGATAATGGCATTTTTTAAGTGAGAATAAATCATGAATTTGCTGATACAATGGTGATGATTTTAGAAAGCTCCTCGGCAGGGATCGTTTTGGTTGCAAAAGCGATTTTTTCGCCAGACCCGGATAAAATTAAACCCTGAATCCTGGATGTATACATAATGGCAACCCCAATAATAACGAGCACGAGGCCTAACAAAAATACTTGTGCAAATGAGGCAATACCTGCGGCTAAAAAGGTTAAGCCACTAACGAATTGTCTCATGTTAAGGTTGTAACCCATGCGAACGTATCCGACATGGTGCATGTTCATTTGCTCAATTTCAAAGTCTTTGGTTTTTTTCTTGAAGTAAATAGCACGTTGGTTTGTCGTGATGAGGCGACCTTTGTGCTTTAACAGTAGACCTGCTAAGCCTAAATCACGAAAGCCTTGTGAAACATCCATCAAAACGACTTCGTCTTTATTTAAAATAATGTCTGGTGTGTTTGCGCCTTCAAGTTGAATGATGTCGTTTTCCATGTTTGTTCTCCAAAATGTGTTGGGGTTAAGCGTATTACGGCATTAACGAGGATAATTTTAAGGTGGCAATGTTAACACAGGGTTGCCTGATTGTAATATAGTCAATATTTAATTATCTGTGTAAGTATGATTAAATATTTGCTAAAAACCAAGTGCGCTGGTGAGCATGAAATGGGGGTGCCTTTCTAGCGATGAATTAAAAATAAGGGTTTTGCATA
>JABHGC010000195.1 GCA_018672285.1 Methylococcales bacterium | reverse complement strand
TAGGTGTATACGCAGAAATGGTTTCAAATAGTTCCCCGTCACAATATAAATTGCATATTGAGAATTATTCTCATTTACCCTGGATATGGATGCTGTAATTGAAAGTGTTTAGTGATAATTATGCATACGCTTCCCTTTATTATTTTTTTACCACAGTACCAAAACGATGCAAGCAGAGCCTTAAGACAACAACTGATTCAGGCTGTCCAAAATATGGCCCCACCCCCCCTCATGATTAGTCCGGCTTTCCTCATCAACAAATCGAACATGCACCAGCTCAATGTGCGTTTTATCACCCTCAACTTCATTAAAACGAATGGTGACCTGACTACCCTCCATAGAAAAAGGAGAGACCCACGTGAACACCAGCATATTCGGCCTATTGATGGTCAAATACTCACCACTGTGAGGCACTTTATCATTCCCTACCTGCATAGTAATGACAAATTTGCCGCCTTCACGCACATCGTTCTGAACATCTGGATGAGGCATTCCAGGCATTGGCAATATAAACTGAGACAACATGACAGGGTCTAACCAAGCATCAAATACTTTATGAATAGGCGCATTAATCGTTTTCACCACGTTTACCGTTAAATCTGCCATATTTTCTTCTCCATTGCTCAAGACTTCGTTCAATTTTTCCAAACGCAATTCCCAGATTGACCTTAGAGACTCAAGCCACGAGTCAACAACATCAACCTGGCTTAGGTTGGCTTCTATCCAATGCGCTCTACCCAGCGTCTGCCGAGTCACTAAACCCGCTTGCTCCAGAACCTTAATATGCTTAGACACGGCATTTAAGGACATTGCGTAGTTATCCGCTAAATCTGTTACACGACTGCCCCCTTGTTGGCACAGGGTCGTTAGTATCGACCGGCGAGTTGGATCACTCACCGCTTTAAGAATCTCAGATAACGCGTCATCACACATATATTCAACCATACGGTTTAGTTTAAACAAGTCAGAATAATAGTCAACTAAAAGGTTGACTATTATTCTAAGCAATTGTTTTCAATTCAATTAGCAAATAACATCATAATTTGATAATGATCAAATATCGAGAATATAACGAAAATCTACTGCAAAAACATCCACTTATAAAATTGCTTTCGTGACAGCCGTCACAGTTTTCTGGACAAGCGGTCGGTATAGTCGTAACATAACAAAAACGCGGGAAGAGACATAACTACATGAATAAGACCACTTTACTCCTCAGCAGCTTAGCCATCGCACTTTCAAGTGTGAACGCCATTGTTGCAACAGAGACAGTAAACGTGACCCATTCAGTAGCAGCCACCTTACCTGCAATACAAGCAACAACTCCCACCACAAAAATAGATGACACCCAAGCATGGTCTGCAATGCAGGCTAAATTTCTAGGTAATCTTTGGGCACCGGCTACACAGGAAAATATTCCTGTATTACAGACCAATCGATTAGAGATGCAACTTGATCGCTTACAAACATTGGTTAAATATGGCCGCGCCACTAAAGATGAACAGCAAGAATATTTAGCTTTGAAAATTACATTCCTAAGTGATCGATTAGATCTTCTTGAGTACTATCATCAGCGCTTTGAAACAATGACGACCGAACAATCTATCCACATGATCGCTAAAACGGATATAAAAGAAGGTCTTGCTGTAGAACAGCAGTTGAGAAATGAAATATTTCAACTTCAGTCAGAGTTACAAGCCATATAACACCGTTATTATTTTTAGCATTCACTATCTGGGGAGATATCAATGCGTTCAATATTCCGTTTAACACTTGCGCTATTCACTTTCATTTGCCTTTCATTTAGCACCACCGTTCATTCAGCAGACCCACTCTTCAGCACCTACGTCGCCTTAGGTGACAGCCTAACTCAGGGCAACCAAGGTGGCTCCGTTGAAGAAACCCGCCAGTCATTAGCTTACCCTGCCCTTCTCGCTCAATTAATGGGCACTGACTACAACCAAGCAACCTTGACCTTCCCTGGCAACAAAGTAAATATCGAAGACTTCATTAAAGGAAACATCAAATGGTGGCAGTACTACTACGTGTTAATTGGCGGCCACCGCAAAGACCGTTTTCAAACACAAGAAAACCTCTCTAATTTTGGTATTACAGGTGCAGAAGCCAGTGACTTACTTGCCAACTCCGGTGACACTGGCATGTATAAGCTAGTACTTGGAAAAGGTGGCAAGCCTGCTGTAGACCAAGCAACAGATCGTAGCCCAACTTTTGCAACCGTATGGATTGGCAGCAACAGCGTCTTAAAATCAGTTATTTTTGGTGACGAACGCTTAATGACCCCAATTGAAACCTTCCGCACCAACATCCAGCAACTAGCAGATAAGCTCGCTGCGACAGAATCTCTTCAAGGGGTGGCGATTGCCAACATCCCTAACGTCACTGAAATCGCACTACTCATGAATTCAGAAGCCGGTGGAAAGCAACACCAATGGGCTGGCATGTTTGCTGATAATGAAGACATTTCAGAAAACACCCTAACCACCATCCACAACCAAGTGTTAGCAATGAATGTCATCATTGAAGAAGTAGCAGCGCAACATGGCTGGGCATTAGTAGACTTATACAGCGAGTTTGAAAACATCATTGAAAACGACCACGTGCTCACCAGAGCAGATGGCAGCTTAAGCGATCAAATCATTACCAGAGACTACTTAGGTGGCTTGTTTAGCCTTGATGGCATGCACTTAAGCACCACTGGCCAAGCGATATTTGCTAACTTCTTCATCAACAATATCAATGATTTTTTCAACACTGACTTAGCCAACGTGGACGAAACAGTAGCAGCAAGCCAGGACACCTTAATGCAAACCCCAGTGGACCCACGCTCTTTCTTCTAAAGTAGGATAAGAGAGGTGGCAACACCTCTCTCACCTCTTTTTTTAAAATACTCATAACCTCAGCATATTCGCCATCAATAACCATGATGCCATCAAGATTTTTCAAATTACACTTGATTATGTGTGGATTTAGTGAAATGTTAACTCTTTCCTATGGTAATATGTCCATGTCAATGCTACCAATGTAGGCTGGATGACAGACACAAGAAAAAAATAACAAGAAAACCTAATCACAACAGATAGAGGGCTTATTATTAACAACAACAATAAAAAAGGGATATCAGAGTCAGCAGAGCGCCTGAATGCCAATGGGCAACAGCAACTCATCCTCTATATTGAAAAATTTAGCAAAACTGAAATCGATGACATGAACCACAAAACATTTACATTAATCATGGCCTACATCGAAAAATTAAAGAAAAATGTCGCTACTCGTACGGCACGCCCAGGCGAATTGAAACAACCGATACAGGAACCTCAAATTCATAAGCTAATTGAGGCAAAGTTATCCCTGGTTCAGCATTAACCCTCTGCTGAACGATATTCAAAGGCATTAATATCTCTATGGCAGCCTTGTTGGCATGACTATCCTTGACAGCCCCCAAACCTGTAGAAAAGAGTAAATTAACACTCAATCCTTTATTAATACTCTCTTTATGCAAAATAACATGACCTATTAAACAGGCAGATGTAAACCGTTTAAATGCCTCACTGTGCCTACTATTTAAGGTAATCAAATAGTACTCATCTTGCTTTTTAATATTGCCACTTTCGTGATCAGGCAACTGATCATAAGTCATCAAAATACCAAATTTTGAGGCAATATTGAAAATTTCCGTCGGTATTGTCGCCATTTCATCGGCCACTTTCGCTAACGCATGTTGTAACTTTTGGTCAGGCTCCGATGAAATTGACAGGGGGCGAAATACCGTTTCTCCACTCACAACCCAGTCAGTCGTTGTTTTTAAGGCATGCACAAGCTCAACAAGGTTAATACCTGATGGCGAGGTTGCACCACTTTCCCATTGTGAAATGGAAACATGGCTAACACCCACCATGTCGGCTAACATTTTTTGAGTTAACCCAAGCTCTTTGCGTCTACTTTTTAGTCTGTCATTTAAACTCATAGTAGGAGTATATGTCTTCTTGACATTTACGACAATTACTAGAATAATTTAAGTATACTTAAATGACTTGAAAATTGGCTGCCCTCCTTAATGAAGATCATTAAACAATCGATAAAATGGCGAATAATGGCCTTGCCTACATTAGCAATGTGCCTCAATAAAATACCCATCTCGAATCACCTCAAATGCCACTTCCAATTGGGAATAGCAACCTGTCCAATACACCGATAGCACAGAAGGATATACCAATGCAGTTCCTTGCACACTTTATCATGGAAGAAAACGAAAGCATTAAAGCTTCGTTCAGCATGCTTGTTGCAGCCAATGATATAAATTTAGCCGTAGATAAATTTAAATTAAAGATACTTGAGACCGAAAAATCAGAAGCCTTTTTTGGTAAGGACACCAAAATATTTTTAGAAGCCATTATTCAAATCAATGAATTTCCTGAGGAAGCCTCTATAACAATGTATGAGTCGGTACAACAAAGCGGTCAATCACGCTTATCAATTACACCTGTGGATGGTGTTTCACTTGAAGCATACGAATGGACGCCAGATGACAACAATGTGATCAACCTAGATAGAACTGAAACAATCTACCCATTTGTAACGCTGTAAAAGACAACAATACAATATAACTTAGCGTTAATGACAAATTACCACTTGAAATACTTAAGTGCCCAATACAAACACTAAGGAACAATGTTAAACGAATAAACAATGACCACCATTCTCGCAATTCGAGGGAGCTTAGTCGCAGGATTTTGCTCAAGACTACTCTTTAATGCACTCATGAGTGATCATATGTCAAAAGAATAAAACTCAATAAATCGAAATAAGAAACAGACGGCTAAGCAATAACGCCCTTGGATGACAGCAGTTCAAATTTTTTTGCATGTTAAAATGCAGCACTCCTCTTTCCAGCCTCTTGTATCAGTCAGTAAATTTTCAACAAAGTTCTCTCCGCCAACAAGTTCTCCATCCTTATAGACCTCGATAACACCGTTAATCAGAATAATTTCATGATGACAGCTGACAGTTTCACTGTCTTTATAACCTCCAGAGTTATAGAAAGTTAATTGATAACAATTCTTCATATATGTACATCTCAATGAGTCAACTCGTTCGCCCAGGCTAACAGCCTGAATGTTAAATTAAAGGTAACGTTATTCCAAAATTATGCAACTTGCATTGTGAGACAACTTATCGAGTTGAGGTAACAAAACGCCCCTATTTAAAAAATCGGAATACGCTAATTTATTGACCACAGTCATGGCAATGATAATCATTATTATTTAATATGTGACACCATTAAAATCTCTTTTTGCAGTTCGAGGGCAATATGACACTAGACAGCCTACCCAAAGGAACACCGGCAACCATCACTCAGATAAATGCCACTAAAGCGTTGAAAAATCGCTTTAATTCATTTGGCCTGATCAAAGGAGAGCAAGTCACTGTAGAGGCACTAACACTGGCCAAGCAAACCCTCAAAATACGGATTAATAACACGAGGATTGCCTTGCGAATTTCTGAAGCTCAAAAAATTGAGGTCAGCCAATGAGCACCATCAAAGTCGCCTTAATTGGCCAACCTAATGTTGGCAAGAGCGCCTTAATCAATGCAATAGGCAATACACGTTTAAAAGTGGGCAACTTCAGCGGCGTCACCGTCAGTAAAAAGCGAGTCAGTTTCAGTAGAGATGGAATCGATTTTGAAATTACCGATTTACCAGGGTCCTATTCATTAACCGAATACACCATTGAAGAAAAGGTGACTAAGGACTACTTAGATCATGAAGATTATGATTTAATTCTGAACGTTGTGGATTCTTGCAACCTTGAGCGTAACCTCTACCTCACCACAGAACTACTCTCCCTACATAAAAAGATGGTCGTCGCATTAAATATGAGTGACGAAGCGGATAGTGCCGGCATTAGCATTGACGAAAAACAACTGAGTAAGATGCTTGGTATTCCCTGCATTAAAACCTCTGCCATCAAAAAAACAGGGATTGACGATTTACTCGACAGCCTCATTTACGAGGCCAAACACGCCCTACAAACAGAAAACCATTTACAGTTTAGTGCGCCTTTTGAAGAAGAGATCGCTCGTATTCTGGCATTTTTACAAAACAAACACTTCATCCACGAGTCCCCTTTAAAAGCATTGGCCATCAAACTTTTACGAGAAGATAAAGCCACTTATCAAATACTCCATGAGCAGCCTATTTGGACAGAGCTGCAACCGCTACTCAACCAGTCTTACCAACATCTCTACCTACACCACGACATCCAAGACTTAGATGATATTTTCAACGATGAAAAAAATGCCCTTTGTAAGGGGTTGGCCACTGAAGTTGCTCAGCCCACCGTCAAGCAAAATCTTACCGTAACCGATAAATTAGATTCAATATTAATGAACCAATTTTTCGGTCTTCCTATCTTTTTATTTTTAATGTGGGGGTTGTTTCAAATTACGTTCGAATTTGGCAGTATCCCCATGGATTGGATAGATGCTTTTTTCGCCGCCCTAGTCGACGGGACAAAAAACTTCTTAGGCAATACGGAAATTGCCGCGGTGATTGCTGATGGTGCCATTGCGGGTGTCGGTGCGGTTATTTTATTTTTACCCAACATTATTATCCTATTTTTGGGGATTGCACTATTAGAAACTACAGGTTACATGAGCCGGGCAGCATTTTTACTCGACGGGTTTTTTCACCGATTTGGCCTGCACGGTAAATCATTTATCCCTTTGGTGAGTGGTTTTGGCTGCTCAGTGCCCGCTTATATGTCTGCAAGAACCTTAAAAAATGACCGTGACCGGCTACTCACTTTATTTATCATTGGCTTTATGAGCTGTGGTGCAAGACTGCCTATCTATGTCTTATTTGTGGGTGCTTTTTTTGCTGATGAACACGCAGGAAACATGCTTTTTGTCATTTATATTTCTGGTGCATTACTGGGTATTTTTACCGCTAAAATTCTTAAACTAACGGCGTTTAAAGGCGAAGATGAACCTTTTGTGATGGAGATGCCAAAATACCGGCTGCCTTCGGCTAAATTGGTATACCACACGGTTTCAGGCCAAGCTAAAATGTACTTACGCAAAGCCGGTACTTTTATTTTACTTGCCTCAGTGCTGATTTGGTATGCCAGTAACTACCCCAAATATCCTGACATAGAATTACAATATGAAGCTAAAATCGAGCAAAGCGCTGACGAACATAACACCACACTTCTGAACAATGAACTGGCACTCTACAAATTAGAAAATAGTTACCTCGGTAAAATTGGCCATGCCTCAGAACCTTTTTTTAACCCCTTAGGGTTCGACTGGCGCATGGCCGTCGCCTTGGAAACGGGCCTTGCCGCAAAAGAAATTGTTGTCGCAACCTTAGGTGTTCTTTACGGTTTGGGGGAGGATGAAGACGAAGGCAGTGATAAATTAATCAATAAAATACAATCCAACATTACCTTCCCTGCGGCTATCTCATTCATTATTTTTGTTATGATTTACTTACCATGCCTTGCAGCTTCTCTTGTTTTTATGCGCGAAGCTCGTGGATGGAAATATCTTGGCTACTTATTTACCTTTACCACTGCGGTCGCCTGGAGCCTTTCTTTTATCGCGTTTAACCTAGCGACAGCACTGGCGTTATGAAACAACTTTTTTTAGATTTTTTGAACAATTTTTGGGTACTTTTTAACTCAATAGCCCTATTCATTATTATTGGCGTGTTAGTCGCCGGGGTGTTCAAGTTAGTGTTGCCTGATAGTTTTATCAAAAAACACCTTGGCAGCCGCCACTTCTTCTCTAATATCAAGGCGGCTATTTTAGGAATTCCATTACCATTATGCTCATGCAGCGTGATTCCATTTATCAGTGCGCTAAAAAAAGGTGGCGCATCCTCTAGCGCCATTCAAACCTTTGTAATAGCGACCCCCATTACAGGCGCTGATTCTATTTTTGCCACTTACGGTGTTTTTGGTTGGATTTTCACACTATTTCGTATCGTTACTTCCATTATTATCGCACTTGTTGCCGGGTTACTCACACTGTTATTCATTAAAGAAAACGACTCTACACCAGCTGAAAACACGCTCGAACAACCCAAACTTTCAAATATCGGTATACCGCTCAATATACCTGTGGTGAAAGCAGAGCCACCTGCAACCAATCAAGTTTATGATGCTTTTCAAAAAATACTGTCTTATGCTTTCGACGACATATACAAAGACATCGCAAAATCATTAGTCATTGGCGTGATTATAGGCGCCCTGATCGTCACGTTTATCCCTGATAATATTGCCGAGTATATTTCTGGCAACCCACTGCTCAATTATTTATTAGTATTATTTATCTCAATGCCGCTGTATGTCTGTGCCACAGCCTCCATTCCACTTGGCTTATCATTGCTCAGTGCGGGCTTTTCTCCAGGCGCAGCATTTATATTTTTAACCGCAGGGCCTGCCACAAATACGGTGACCATGAGCGTGGTATTAAAAACCTTAGGAAAAGGCAGCTTGGTGATTTATTTAGCGTCGGTGATTATCGGCAGCGTATTATTCGGTTTTGCTTTCGACCATTTTTTTGCCAATAACTTAGAACAAATACAACAAATGGGCGTAGACGAAGAGAATGCCGGGTTTATCAGCAAAATTTCCTCCGTTATCTTGCTCTATATATCGGTTATGTACATTTTCAATAAAAATGCCCAGCTAATAAAACGGGGAAGCTGCTGCGACACAGGATGTTGCAGCTAGCCGATTAATGCCTCTAGTACGTTTCAGTCCGCCGCTCTCTATTCCCCTCGGCAAACACATTTTCTTCATAAGCCAATATTAACCTTGCCAAAGTATCCACTTCCCTCTGTTTTACTTTGCCACGCCGTGTATCACCCACTTTTCGCGGCTTCGGAAACACTTTGATATCCACTAACTCAGGAATAATGTCAGCCCCATTTGTGATGGCCTCTTCAATGGATTCAAAGTGGTGTAAAGAGGCAATACTGGTTTTATCAGCATCTAACACTAAGGTATAACCTTTATCTCCATAGGCTTCAGAAAATGCGCCGTCAATCGTTACGGCCGCACCGCTGTTTTTGATGGGGCTTTCGCCCTTTTCAATGTTCACAGGCACATGCCCATTCACCAATAAACCTAATTCAGGGTCAACACCAAACTCAGTGAAGATATGTTGGCAAAATGAGGCTTCATGAATCAATTTATAATAAGGGTTCTTAGCTTCCTTATGGGTACTTTTTTCAGCAATGAAATAACTTTCAAAGGTTGCCATTTTATCTTTACCAAATAATGGTGAAAGCGGCCCTGTCCATAAATACCAAACCAAATCTAGTGCTTTAGGGTCTCGTTTTCGCCAAGCACGTAACATGGCGCTTTCAAATACATCAAACAACGCCTCACCTTTATACGCCTCCCCATCAATGGTAAATGACTGGAAACTCCCATCTTCTTCAACAGGAATGCAGCCATGAAAAATAAGATGGTTATCTCGTTTTATATACATATCGCCTTGCTGAAACAGATAACTCATGTGTCGCCACAGCTGAGCACTTTCCATAAATAACTGCCGCAATTGATCCATGCAAGCTTGCTCAGCAGCACTTAATGCATAGGGATCATTCATATCAATGGTCGGGAAATAGTTGTCTAGTAAGTCATAAACAGTGCCGTCTAACTCTACTGTGCCCTGTTCTACATTCAATTTATGCAATAAGTTGCGGTCATCCATATTGTATTGCGGGTTGCGTTGCACAATTTGCCCTTCAAGCTTCAATTGTATCACCGCAATGGCTTTTTGCATTCTAGCCACCCGCTTAGGGTCATCAAAATTGCCATATTTAGGAATGAAACGCGTCAGAGGATCATCACCATAAGTCGCATTTGCCAACTCTTCTAGCGCATCTAGAGGAATACCATAACCTTCTTCAAGTTGTGCTATTTGCCCATAACGCAGACTAATTCTGAGCACGACTGCAATCAGCCCTTCATGGCCTAAGCATGCCCCCATCCACGAAACATCATGATTACCCCAGGTAATGGATACGGTGGGTTGATGCATTAAATACTCAACCACTTTATCGACTCTAGGCCCCCTATCTCCAAGATCACCCGCAATGATCAGCTCATCTACTGAAAAATTTCTAACCGCTCTAGATAGCAGCCTTATAATTTCTAGTAATTTACCCGACTGCATAAAGGTATCAAATATCGCATTAATATAATCCTCATCTCGGTGTAAACTTTTCGCAAACAAAAGTTCCATCAAAGGATCACGATATGCCTTAGGGATAGCATCAATTAGCTTTGAAAGTGGGTAGTGCTTACCCAGAGCTCTTAAAAGTAATAATTGTTGCTGGATAATTTTTTTAGCAAAAGCCAACCTCTGCGACTTACCTTCTAATGACGTTTGCAAATAAGCCAATGACTCTTGAGGATAATAAATCATCTGTAACAATGTATTTATTTCTTCACTGCTCAATGTTTCTTTAAACAAGCTTTCGACTAAAGGTCGAATACGCCCTGAGGCATTGTTAATCACATGCCTGAGTTTTTTGATTTCACCATGAATATCACTAAAAGCATGACTCATCCCTTTGGGTAGAGACATCTCTGCATTTAACATGGCTTGCCGAGAAACAGCCGCTTCAATCGTCGGGTATTGCTTAGCAAGAGACCTGAGATGATCAAGCTCTGCATCTTCAAAAACGACATGGCTTAACTTTCTTTCTCGGACAATATTGTTCATGGTGTGTTCTCTAAGTGGGTACTGTAGTTAGATTAAGGCGAGAGGTTTAAAGGCTTTTACTTAGAGATGAGTATAGGTGATTGCGCTGTTTTTACCGGGATGATTTGGAATGTGAATGATGTATAACTGAGCTAAGGGCTTAAGGAAAACTTAAGGGGGACTGTGACCACAGTCGACTCCTAACACCGAAAAAAAGCACCCAAGGCTTAAGCGTTACCTTTACGCTTCATGCTGATGCCTTTGTCCGCTGCAAAATCCATCATTCTTTGAATGGACACAATGGCTTTATCTCTAATGGCAGAGTCTACCGTGATTTCATTGTGCTGCTTCTCTAATACCGTCGCCAAATTATCTAGCCCATTCATTCCCATCCAGGAGCAATGTGCACAACTTTCACAACTCCCCCCAACACCACGAGTGGGTGCTTCCATAAATATTTTATTCGGTGCCAACTGCTTCATCTTATAAAAAATGCCATGTTCTGTGGCCACAATAAAACGCTCAGCATCCAGTTCTTGACCGGCTTTAATTAAAGCGGTGGTTGAGCCCACCACATCAGCCATAGCAACCACATCTGCAGGGGATTCTGGGTGCACTAAAATTTTAGCATCGGGGTACTTGGTTTTCATTTCCAGTAACGCTTGGGACTTAAAGCGCTCATGCACAACGCATGACCCTTGCCACAATAAAATATCCGCATTGGTTTCGGATTGAATATAGGAACCCAGATGTTTATCCGGTGCCCAAAGTATCTTCTGGCCTAAAGCGTCTAGGTGCTTCACAATTTCAAGCGCAATACCTGATGTCACAACCCAGTCTGCACGGGCCTTTACTTCCGCACTGGTGTTGGCATAAACCACAACAGTTCTATCTGGGTGTTGATCACAGAATTTAGAGAATTCATCGGCAGGGCAACCTAAGTCCAGTGAACATGTGGCTTCAAGCGCCGGCATTAACACCGTTTTTTCAGGGCTGAGCATTTTCGCTGTTTCACCCATGAAACGAACACCCGCAACCACTAACGTTTGTGCCTCATGTGCTTTCCCAAACCTTGCCATTTCAAGTGAATCTGCAACACAACCGCCCGTTTCTTCGGCCAGCCACTGTAAATCTGGGTCTGTATAATAGTGCGCGACTAACACCGCATTTCGCTGCACCAGTAAAGATTTAATACGGTCAACCAATACCTCTTTTTGTTCTGGTAAAACAGCAGCTTGCTGATGTTTTAGCGCCCATTCATCGGCTTGAACAATGGCTTTATGTGGAATATTAAACTCACTGGGTGTGACCGTCATAATCTCTGAAATCCTTGTACTGACTGACTTAACGTCATCTTTTGTATAATAATGACACCAATTGTTCAACCTTTTCACACCACAAAGCAATACCTCAAGCCCTCTTTAGCAGGCATAATACCGTTAACGGTTGATTGCATAAGAACATACTAATAAAATAGTTTCCTCAGCCAAACAAAACACAAATGGAGTTGTTCATGGCCAAATCAGTCACCGGTATCGGCTACTTATCAAGTGGTATTTCTCTTGTCACACAACCTGGCATTCGCCGTTTTGTGATCATTCCTGTACTCATCAATATCGTCGTATTTTCAGGATTAATTTGGTATGGCTCGAGCCAGTTTGATTTATTCATGAATTGGTTATTACCAGAAGATGCTTGGTATTCCGCTTTTCGCTTTATCTTATGGCCTCTGTTTGCACTGTCTGCACTTTTGATTGGCTTCTTTACCTTCAGCATGGTCGCCAACCTCATTGCCAGCCCATTTAATAATTTACTCGCCCAAAGAGTCGAGGAGCATTTAACCGGTAATAAGCTCAGCGCCCAAGAAACAGAATTAAATTTTGCCGACAGTATTCGTAATGAAATCCGAAAAATAACCTATTTTATCATTCGAGCCTTACCCATATTGGTTTTATTCATTATCCCTGTCATCAACGTAGCAGCCCCCTTCATCTGGTTTTTCTTCAGTGCTTGGATGCTCACCATTCAATATGCAGATTTCACAATGGCTAACCACAACCTCGCGTTTGACGAACAAAAACGCCGCCTCGGAAAACGCCGTCTCGCTTCTTTAGGGTTTGGGAGTGTTGTATCATTAATGACTATGATTCCCATCGTTAACTTTTTTGCGATGCCATGTGCGGTTGCTGGAGGCTGTAAAATGTGGGTAGAAGACTTACAGAATGTATGAAACAGAGGCTTGGCACCGGCTCGGCATAGAGCCCACCTCTGACCTAAAAGTCATTAAGCGAGCGTATGCCAAGCAGCTTAAATGCTGCCGCCCAGACGAAGATCCAGAAGGCTTCCAAGCACTTCGCAGTGCCTTTGATATTGCTAAAGACAGTGTTCGAGAACAACGCCCCATTGAAATACCCGGTGTCTCACTACAAGATGCATACCAACCACCTTTCGACCCAAATACCTCACTAAAACAGCCCCCCGAGTGGCAGCCCCTCCCACACTATGAAGCCGAGGACGACAAAACCAGGGAGGAAAATTGGGAGCGCATTTTACCACAAAAACCGCTTAAACAATTTGAAATGCCAGAGGAGCCAGCGCTTTCAGTTGAGCCCGAACCTGAAACCGAGCACCAAGCCCCCCATGAACAAATACCTGAACCGACTCCAGAACCTCAACCGAGCATTGAGCCATTACAGGAGCCTAAACCACCCGTTGAAACGCCATCAGAACCAACAAATCTTGCTATAGAACCAGAACCAGAGCCTGTACCACTTCCACTGCCTGATATCACAGGGCTAGAACAACACACGCATGATCCTCACCAGTATTGCAGCCTGCTATTAGAGCGCATAGAAAACATTGACCCTTTTTTACCAGAGACATTATTACGCCATCATTGGAACAAAATTCTAGCTAATGACGGTTTGTGGCGAATTGAAACCAAACAATTATTCTCTGATTATTTATTCGAATATTTAATTGAAAACCAAGTGCAGCGCCCTTGTGTTTGGAAGCTGCTAGCCCAACATTTCCCATGGCAAACACAAGCATTCAGCTTGTGTGAACGGTTTAACCAAAGTGATGTAGAAGACATTCTCGACCGATTAGAAGGCAACCCAAGAAAGACAAAAGAGCCAAGCCAGGCCTTTGATTACCCCAACCCTAGCAAAGAAAAAGGCAAAGGGTCACGCTGGCCTTATTACTTACTCCTTTTCTTTACTTACCTTGCTATCAAAGCCTTATTTATGGACACGCCAAGCCACACCATCAGCAAAGACGATTACTACACGCCAAACTATGATCCTGCAGGCGACAGCTTTAATGCAGGAGAACTAGATGCGAGTAAATTCACGCCTGAAAAAACGGCCCCGAAAACACCAGGATTGCCCATTAAAGCCACCGGCAACGGCAAAGAAATGTCCTGCCAAGCAGACTCTACAACCGGACAAATAATCTGCCAAGGAAGAATATAAAGTATGCTAAACTCCCGCCCTTCTAAGCGTAACGAGACACAACCATGACCCAACTTGACCTCACCCAAATACTGAGCCAGTTTGTTAAAGAATCCCCAGAGGATCAACGTGCAGAACTCACCGATGACGATGTAACCAACACCATGGCATTTGAGCTAAGTTGGCAGCATAATGGCATCAAACACAGCATGGTTACCATTAATTATAAAGTCAATTTGTGGCGAGACATCTTCCCTTTTGCGCTCGATGGCAAATTAAAAGGACTCAAAGTTGGGGACGTATTTAGCCATGATTTTACCCCTGGCAACTTTATTCCTGAATTTGATAAATACTTGGCGACGTCTGTTCGCACCAAACAATTTAATACAACCCACCGCCTGAACACGATCATTGAGCCTAAAGTCGGTCGTTTTTACCCCAAAGGGTTCATTGCGGGCACACACAACATCTACCCAGAAGACATAACCCCCTTTAGAATCACTGCAATTGACGACAAAATATCCATCGACCTCAATCATGCGCTGGCACAGACAGCCGTCAGCTTTAAAGGGCAAATACTCGATATCTGGATGGCCAAAGCACTTCGCGGTGGCTCCTGTAATGACATCGCCGAATTAGCCAGTAAAGACGCCGGCTTACAATGCCAATACCAAGACCAAGAAACCGATTTTTGGTCTGGCATCCCTTTTGCTCGCATGATGGATAGCGATGATGCGAAGTTTTATAGCAAAACACACACTGAAAACGACGTAGATGGCACCGCTCAAGGTATTTTACAGCAAGCCTACCGCCAACTCCTGACCCCTTCCGATACCATTTTAGACCTCATGACAGGGCGACAATCCTACCTAATAGAACATTCAGGTGAAGTGATTGGCCTTGGCTTAAATGATGCTGCCATGTGTGAAAATAGCGAATTAGAAAGCCATTTCATACATGATGTTAACGCCACACCAGAACTGCCGTTCAGTAACAATCAATTTGATTCTGCGATTTGCTCATTTTCGGTTGAATACTTAACTCAACCAATCGCTGTTTTTGAGCAAATCAAACGCACAGTGAAACCTGGCGGGCTTTTCGCCATCGCAATCTCTAATCGCTACCAACAAGAAAAAGTCACTCAACTATGGCAAGACCTACACGAGCAAGAGCGCGTTGGTTTCGTTTTAGAGTTAATGAAAAAAGCGGGGTTTGACAACCTCAATAGCTGGTCGCTAAATGGACTATATCGCCCCGATGATGACCCTCGCATTAAACAAAGCGTCTTTGCAGACCCTATTTTTGTTATCTGGGGTCAAGTGCCTAAGCACTAATATTTTTAGAATGCCTAACCACCACAGCCGTGGTGGTCGGTATTTTTTACCAACGAGAACCACTATTCAACCCGATTACCTTCTTGTGTTGCCTGCCGAGTTAAACAGTATGTGAACAAAGTCGTATACACGTCAGTCAATGCTTTCACGGAGTCACTCACCTCGTCTCTCAGCTCAAAGTGTTCCCCAATCACCACATCGCAATTAAAAGGGACAAACAGGGCTTCATTACGTGGTAAAGCTGAGCCTAAGCCATGTAACACGACAGGGGTAATTTTAGTGTCTGTCCGGTCTTTAACTAAATAAAACACCCCTTTTTTGACACTGCTCATTTTTTCAGGAACACCACGGCTGCCTTCAGGAAATAACAATAAAACATCGCCATTATCTAACGCTTTATGACACCCTTGAAATAATTGTGAGCGATCTGCTTTGCCAGAGCGATCAAGTGGAATTATACCAATGCAGTGATCTGCAAACCAACCAACCCATTTGTTTTTATAAAAATAATCTGCCGCTGCAACAGGCCTTATTCGGCGAATATCTTTCAGTGGATACAAACTCATTAAGACAATCGTATCTAAATGACTATTATGATTACCTGCAAGCACAGCAGGCCCTTTTAAAGGTAAGTTTTCACGCCCTCGTACGTTCAGCCCAAGCATCAAAAAAACAAATGGTTTCACAATGAGTGCAAAAAATAATATTTTAGCCATAAAAGCGACCAACCCTTAAAATGAATTAGCAAACAAAGTAATAATAGTAATGAAAAAACAATGGCGACGTATACATCAAGCTATCCAGCCGGTCTAAAATTCCCCCATGACCAGGAATAAGCTGACCACTGTCTTTTATCTGTAAATCACGTTTAACCGAAGAAATCACCACATCCCCAATAAAACCACTGATACTGATAATAATCCCTGCAACCATACCCTGCTCAAACGTCATCGGGGTTAAGTATATGCCTGCAAAGCCAGCACAGAAACTGATTGTTACCAACCCTCCTAAGAATCCTTCCCAGGTTTTATTCGGGCTTACTTTAGGGATAATTTTATGTTTACCCAGCATTTTCCCCCACACATACTGGCTAACATCATTAAATTGCGTCAAAAACAATAAGAATAAAACCAGCCCCATGCCCCCTGCAGCAGGATTATTCACCTCTAGCATCAACAAATAGGCAATATGGCTAATACTAAACACCGTCAGCATGACAGACCAATGAATGACCCCAACAGCTCGAATGAACCCTGACGTTTCACCAATTAAGACCATTCGCATAGGCAGTAGTAAAAACACATACACAGGAATAAAAATGATAAACATGCCGTACCAGCCCATAGCAACCCAATAATATTGCAGAGGTATGGCAAGGTATGCCCAAAAAGCAACCCGCCGGTCAGAAAGGCGCATGGGTACAATTGAGAAAAATTCTTTGAGTGCTAAAAAGCTAATAAAGGCAAACAGTACAATGGACGTTTGCATACCAGCCCCAAGCGCTGCAAACACAATACCAATCATCCACCACCAAGATTGAATACGCAGCTTAAGCTCAGTGTCATCCCGCTCAGGGTGTTTTCGCTTCAAACTTAAGCGAATTATCGTTGCTAGCGCTAACAAGCCAAGCACAACCCCCATAGCAACAAATGAATGAGACGGGATTTTGAATATTACGTCACTGTTTTGCACAGTAGATCACCTTAAATACGCCAAAAATTAGTCACAATAGAGTAACACCCTGGTCATTAAATCATGAAAAGCAAATAATAGCCTTGTCCAATGAGGAATGAGTCTGAAGCGATGAGTTATTTCCAGTGAGAAGTGAGCCTAAAGAAATGGAGTGATAAGCGAAAAAACGTTCATGATTAAGGAATGAATACAATCATGAAACTCGAAGAATTACAGTC
>JABHGC010000059.1 GCA_018672285.1 Methylococcales bacterium | reverse complement strand
TGTCTAAAGAGAATTGCCTGTCCACCCACCGGGTGAATACAGAATATCCAAGGTAAATCTGCCGCTTCATTTAACACCAGCAATGGGCTTTCATATTGAGGCTTATCTAACCACTGCGCCATACCCCGTACACTCGGGCACTGAAATAATGCCGCTATGGGCACCGTACGCCCAGCGACTTTCTCAATGGCACTCACCATTTTCACCGCCAACAAAGAATGGCCGCCCATGGCAAAAAAATCGCCAATCACACTGACTTTTTCTATACCAAGATGTCCTTGCCAAATTAAAACCAACTGTTGCTCTATATCAGACTCTGCTGCCACATATTCAACGGCCGCCACATTGGGGGCAGGTAATGCCGTCACGTCTATTTTACCACTTGGGGTAAGCGGTAACTCGGTTAATGCCTGCCAATGATTTGGCAACATATAATCTGGGAGTTGCTGGGCAATACTCTGCTCAATTACCGCAAAATCATCACTCCCCACCACATAAGACACTAAACGTTGATCCCCCATTGCCGCTTCTATCACTTGTACAGTCACCTGCTGAACATCTGCATGCGCTTGAATAGCAGACTCAATCTCTCCTAACTCTATTCGGTACCCTCGTAATTTAACTTGCGAATCACGTCTTGCCACATATTCCAGCACCATACTGCTAAGACCTGCATGTGCCGATGTTTTCACCCAGCGGACAAGGTCACCGGTTTGATACACTCTTTGGCCAATAGTATTTTGTTCATAAAAGGCTTCTGCTGTTAATGCCTCACGTTGGTGATACCCAATAGCCAAACCATCACCGGCAATCATTAACTCACCCACCACACCCTCGGGGACAGGCTGACCTTGTGGGTCTAGCGCGTACACACTGGCACCGGTAATGGGTAAACCAATCGGCACGCTATCACGATCATAACTTGAGTCAGTCACATGATAGGTACTGTCGATGGTCGCTTCAGTTGGGCCATATAAATTCACTAACTGTACCTTCGGCAACACCAAAGCCACTTCTCTCACTAATGATTGAGGCAGTAGCTCACCGCCACAGAAAATCTGCTGTAAACTCGTACACGAGGCAAAACCAGGTTGCTGAACCAGTACTTGTAATAGTGCGGGCACAACCTGTAGTACCGTAATCTGGTGTTGGGTAGTGGCCTCACACAGATAAGCCGGATCTTTATGCCCGTTGGGTTTCGCCATGACCAAGGTTTTTGCTTGAATCAAGGGTGACCAAAACTCCCACACGGAGGCATCAAAACTATATGGCGTCTTTTGTAAGACTCGGCCATCCACAGTAAGCGGGAAAGTAGACTGCATCCACAACATGTGGTTCACAATACTATGATGGGATAATTGCACGCCTTTCGGATTACCTGTGGAGCCTGAGGTATAAATCATGTAGGCCAGATCAGTCATGACGACGGTTGGCAACTCAACCGTTAACTTAGGCAAGGATTCAAATACACTTAAATCTTCTGCGGTGACCACTAAACAAGCCCCACAGTCCTCTAGCATGTATTGAACTCGCTGTTCAGGATAGTCAGGGTCAACCGGCACATACCCTGCGCCACATTTTAATACCGCTAACATGACAACCGGCATCATACAGCTTCGAGGCAAACACACAGCCACTCTATCGCCTTGTTGAACGCCTTTATCTAGCAAGTAACCCGCAATGGCATCTGATTTTGTCGCTAGCTCAGCGTAGGTTAATTGACCCTGTTCATCCAGCACGGCAATGCTATTGCCCGCTTGATCAATGGCGCTCTGTACTAAATGGTGAAGTGGCTCAAAAATATTTTGTTGATGAGCAGCTTGCCCTTGTGCCAACCAATAGTGCGCCTCATCTTGCGTCAACATAGACAAAGCTTCAATAGGCAACTCAGGTGTTGCCACACACGCGGTGACTAATGTCGCAAAATGCCGCCCCATACGCTCGATGGTCTTTTCTGCAAATAACGCAGTGCGGTATTCAATGCTCACCGCGTAACCGTCCCCGGACTCACTTAAGGTCATGCCAAAATCAAACTTGGTGACAGGCACATCAAACTCTATTGGCTCAACACTAAGATCTTCAAACTCAACTGCTTGCAACTCCCCTTGACCGGTTTGCAAGGTAAATAACGTTTGGAATACCGGTGTTTGACCGCTATTACGGTCTACATTGAGTTGCTCGACAATTTTTTCAAAGGGAATGTCTTGGTGGGCAAAGGCATCTAAGGTTAATTCTCGAACGGCCCCCACAAGCCCGGTAAATGATGGGCTTTCAGCTAGCCGGATACGCAGTGGCAAGGTATTGATAAAAAAGCCAATCATCGATTCTAAGGCTTTGGTTGCACGTCCTGCCACAGGGGTTCCGATACACACGTCATCTTGACCCGAATATTTACCAAGAAAAACAGCATAACAAGACAACAACGTCATAAACGGTGTCACCCCTTGGTTTTGTGAGAACACAGTAACTTGATCTGCCAAAGCTTTATCTAAGGTAAACTGAAAAGTGCCTCCTTTCGCAGACAAATGTTTTGGCCGCTTATGATCTGTAGGTAATGCCAACACGGGTACATCTTGTAGCTGATCTGCCCAATAATGTAACTGTGCCTCTAAACGCTCTCCCGATAACCAAGAACGCTGCCAAACAGTATAATCTGCATAATGTAGTGGTAATTCAGGCAAGCCCATATCCACACCCAATTGCGCCCCTTGATATAACAAAACCAAATCTTGAATAAAGATGCGTAACGACCAACCATCGGCAATGATGTGGTGAACACAAAACATCAAGACACATTCATTATCATTTAAGAGACAGACTTTAAACCGAACCAAAGGCCCTGCTTGCAATAAAAATGGCTGACTTGCCAACTGGAAAAATTGCTGGAAAACTTTACCATCTTGCTCTTTAGGGTCAACGGCGGTTAAGTCTTCTTGCTGAATTTGAATGTCTTTTGCATCAACCCAACGTTGTACCAGTGCATCACCCTCTTGTACAAAGTGCGTCCGCAATACCTCATGGCGCTGTACTAACTGCTGAAAGGCTTCTGCAACAGCTTCAATTGAGACGTCACCACGCACTTTCATCGCGGCAGGGATATGATAGGCCGTAGAGCCTTGAGAAAATTGGTCAATAAACCATAAGCGCTCTTGCGAGAACGACAACGGAATGGGCTCATTTCGATCAATGGCCACCACATCCGGCATCGCATCTGCACCACCTTGGCGCCGCTTAATGTCAATTTGATCAGAAAGCCCTGCCACTGTTGGATGTTCAAACAACACCCTCAGAGGCAATTCCAGCCGGTACTGCTCTCTTACCCAAGCAATGACTTGCGTGGCCAATAAGGAGTGACCGCCAATTTGGAAAAAGTTGTGTAACACTCCCACTTGAGGTATGCCTAATAACATTTGCCAATACTCAGCGATGGCTTGCTCTTGATTTGTTCTTGGTGCGACATACGCTTGCTGCTGGTCATCAGGTTTCGGCAGTGCTTTTAAGTCCACTTTGCCATTGGCCGTGAGTGCAAAGGCTTCCACTTTCATCAGCACAGATGGCATCATATAGTGTGGCAGCGTCTTTTGTGCTGCCTGCATTAATACCGCTTCATCATACTCACCCTGAATAAAGGCAATGATTCGCTCATCAATGACCTGCACAACAACGTGTTCAATGTCATTGGCTTGGCTGAATGCCGCTTCAATTTCACCTAGCTCAATCCGTAACCCCCGCAGTTTCACTTGGTGATCAACCCTGCTGACAAACACCAAGTCACCTGATGATAGCTGGCGAACTAAATCGCCTGTTTTATACAGTTTTACAGTGCTATCTATCACCGGGTTATCAATAAAACTTTGCGCGGTTTTGTCTGCATCATTTAGGTAACCAACCCCCACACCTTGTCCTGAGATATACAGCTCACCAACACAGCCTGTTGGTACAGGTTTTAACTGAGGCGACAGTACAAACAAGCTGACATTATCATTGGCCTGACCAATCGGTATCATCTCGCCCTGGGTTAATTGAGCAGGTAGCCGGTAATAGGTTGCAATATCCGTACACTCTGTTGGCCCATACATATTTACAATTTCAACATCTTGCTGTTGCACCCAATCAGACAGTTTGGCCAACTGTATTGGCTCCCCGCCTAGCAACACGATTCTTAGCGATGCTAAATGTGCAAGCTCATCAGACTCAAGCAAGGGGTATAACGCGCTGGGTGCACAATTAATCCAGGTGGCTTGCTGCTTTTGTATGGTCGCCTGAATGTCTACCACATCGTAATGATCATACGTAGGAAAAACGATTCGACCTCCAGCACACAGCGGTGCAAATAGATTTTTCTGGGTTAAATCAAACCCCAATGCACTGACAAGTAGCACGGCATCATCCGCTGTCATGCTAAATTCACGAACATACCACTGCATTAAATTTAAGGTATTCGCATGCGTGACTCCCACGCCTTTCGGTCTGCCTGTAGAACCTGAGGTAAAGATTTGATAAAACAAATGCTCTGGCTGCATCTTCGGTAAGGGTAATTGAGAGTCGGCACGAACAGGCTCATTGATATTTAATTTTTGACATGGAAAGTCAAGCAAGCGCTCAATACCTGATTCTGTGAGCAGAATTCCAACATCTGCATCTTCCATAATCATCGACAAGCGGGCATCTGGATAATCAGGGTCTAACGGTACATAACAACCTCCTGCAAGCAAAATAGCCAATTGCGCCACGACAAAATTAGGGCCTCGATGGGTTAGAATCGCCACCGCTTCTTGTGCGTTAATGCCATTGTCCTGCAACCAATGAGCCAAAACTTCTGCTTGCAGCCCTAGCTCAGCATAACTGACGTGCAAATCACCTTTAACCAATGCGATGGCATCAGGTGTGGACTTTATTTGTTGTTGAACCCACTCGACAACAGAGCTGTATTCTGGCATCAAGACGGTATTAGGTTGCCAGTAAGGCTGTAGCTGATTTTGCTCTTCGGCAGTTAACCACTGAATGTCTTGCCGGCGATTAACCCCCTGCATAACCTGCTCTGCCACCATCAACAGTCGCTGACTAAAACCTGCACCATTAAACTGACGTGGTGTGTACTCTAAACTGATCGCCATAGCCACATCCGACTGACGCAAGACTAACTGCACCTGCTCTTCCATCATCACTGGTGTGAATTGCTCTGTGGCTTGTGCATCACCAAAGGCGGTAAAACTCATCCCAAAGTTGTATACGTTATAATAAAAATGCATCCGCCCTTGAGGCACGATCCGTTGCTGGGTTGATAACGATAAATGTTGATGCTGCCCTAACTTTCGAGTGAACTGTTTCACATGCTCAAAATAGTCCGTTAGATCCCCCTCTAAAGGCAATAAGTCAATGGGAAAAAAGACGGGAATCTGCTGATAAAATTGCCCTGGTGCCCGTAAAAACTGTTTACTTCTACCTGAGACCACTTCATTTATCACAAAATCTTGTTCGGCCCTGCAATACTCTGCCAACATCAAGCCATAAATGGCTTTAAAGAATAATGCTGGCGTGGTGCGTTGTTGCCGGCAATATTGCTTGATATTAGCCCACTCGTCATTTTCAACCATAACGGTATCAACAGTAAATTGAGCTGTTTTTTCAGCTTGCACGGGGTAATCTAAAGGCTCGACATTGGCCAATACCGTTTGCCAATAAGTGTAGGACTGGGCATGGTCAAACTGTGATTGTGCTTGTTCAATATAGTGCTGAAAAACCGCATCACTGGCGACACAAGGTTGTTTTTGGCTGAGTGCCTCATAAGCTTCTACAATTTGTTTGGCAAAATATGTCCCACCGATACCATCTGCAACGATGTGGTTCACCATCACAATCATTTTAGCGCGGTTATTCTTGAGCAGAATTAAGTGGTGCCGAACCAATGGTTCTGAGTACAGGTTATACGGCTGATAAATGAGGCTCTGGCAATGCTGCTTTAAGTCCGACTCAGACCACCTTTCAGCGGAAAAATCTTCCAAGACCAGTGGCACAGAAATAGGATTCAATACCGCTTGATACACTGTATCTAAATAGGGCTTATCACTCTTCACCAACCGCAAGCGCGACATTATGTGCTGATTAGAGACCCAATCAATGGCTTGCTGCCAAAGTGACAAGTCGATGGCAAAGTTCAGATCAACCACTAAGCCCATGCTATTGCGCGTCGTCTCTGGGTGTATTTCATGCTCAAAAGCCAAGTCACGCTGCATCGGTGTTAACGGTAACACGGCTTCATATTGCTCAGTCTCCAATGACAACAAAGCCATTAACTGCTGGTGGTTTTCTAATGTATAATAATCAATAGAGTGTTCTGGCTTGGCACTCAATTGAGCAACAACCGTTTGAAAATGCTCAGCAAAGGTTGCCATACTTGCCTCTAGAAACAAGTCGGTATTGTATTCTACAAGGCCGGTGTAACCGTCCCCATGCTCCGCAAGGATTAACGTCATATCGTACTTAGACGTAACTGCAGCCGACTCGATCACCGAGAAGGTCACGTCATCATAATCAATACTGGCCGTTGGTGTATTTTGCAGAGCAAATCCCACTTGAACCAGCGGCGGGTAGCTTAAATTACGTTCTGGCTGCAGTGCATCCACGATCATTTCAACGGGGACATCTTGGTGAGCAAATGCGCCCAGCACGGTGTCTTTAACACGTTGAATGAGTTGCTCGCCCGTGGGCTGTTCATGTAACTGTGTGCGTAACACGATACCATTGATAAAAAAGCCAATAATCCCTTCAACTTCCGCATGATTACGCCCTGCCATTGGCGTACCTACGGCAATATCCTGCTGCTTGGTATAGCGGCTGAGTAATATTGTATAGGCTGCCAACATCACCATAAAGGGTGTACACCCTTGCTGCTGACAAATTGTCTCAATACTGCGGCTTGTACCCGCATCAATCGTAAAATGGTGTGTGGCACCATGGAAAGTTTGAATTGCAGGCCGAGGTTTATCTGTGGGCAAACGTAGAACCGCAGGCATATCGGCAAGCTTTAGCTTCCAATAAGTCAATTGATCTTCAAGTACC
This sequence comes from Methylococcales bacterium, assembly GCA_018672285.1. Lineage (GTDB taxonomy): Bacteria > Pseudomonadota > Gammaproteobacteria > JABHGC01 > JABHGC01 > JABHGC01. Next base: position 1,944 of record JABHGC010000059.1, on the reverse strand, counting down.
TCACCTTGCAACCAGTTTCTCTGCCAGTAGGCAAAATCAGCATATTGCACGGGCAATACGGGTAGCTGTACATTTTGATCATGCAACCGATTCAGGTAAGACACTGCAATTTCTTGCAGCATAATGCTAGAAGACCAACCATCTGAAATAATATGGTGTACAGTTAAATACAACGCGTATCGAGTATCAGACAAACGCACACAAACCAGCCGGAACAATGGCCCTACTGATAATAAGAAGGGTTTTGTCGCCTCTATCTTGGCTATTTGGGTCACTTGGTCTACTTGCGCGCTACCTTCCAGCGCTGATAAATCTTGGTAGCCCCATGCCACTGGTAAGTCAGTATAAATGTTCATCACCGGTTTACCAGACTCAGTCACAAACGTGGTTCTCAGCGACTCATGCCGTGCCACCACATCGTTTGCTGCCGCATGAAAATGCTCTGGCTCAAAACGCCCCTCAATTTCAACTGCTGCAGGGATGTTATACACGGCATTATCAGGCTCTAACTGATCTAAAAACCACAGACGCTCTTGGGCATACGATAAGGGCAATGATTGATCTCGAGATACGGCCACAATAGGCGGTGCTTGCACTGTTGCTGGTGCCGATTGGGCAATGCTCACTTGTTGCGCCAAACGCTCGACGGTAGGGCTTTCAAATAATTCACGCAGTGAAATTTCAACGTCAAATCGTTCTCTCACCCAAGAAACGAGTTGTGTCGCCAACAAAGAATGACCGCCTAAATCAAAGAAGCTTTCTGTGACACCCACTGTATTCACATTCAGTAGCTGCTGCCAGTAGTCCGCTAAAATCTGTTCTAACTCATTTCTAGGCTCGACGATAATGGATGCGGTTTGAGTCATCTCCGGCAGTGCCTTACGATCTACCTTACCATTTGGCGTTAAGGGTAACTCAGGCAATATTAACCAGCGGTTTGGCACCATATAACTGGGTAACTGTGATTTTAATTGCTGCTGGATCGCTGCCGTGTCCACTTCACCCACAACAAACGCTTGTAGTTGTTCATCACGTACAATGACAACAGCATCTGTCACGTCTACATTGTCTTGTATGCTGCTTTCAATTTCTCCCAGCTCAATTCTTAGCCCCCGCAGTTTCACTTGATTATCTAGCCTACCAATAAACTGTAAGTTGCCTGCCGCATTGATCCGAACCAAATCGCCTGTCCTGTACATTTTGCCCGTTGTCTCTAATGGGGTTTGTACAAAACTTGCGGCTGTTTTTTCCGCATCTTGCAAGTAACCGGCGCCCACACCTTCCCCGCCAATCCATAACTCACCTGGCACACCAGGTGCGGCAAGCAAGCCTGAAGCCGTCACTACTTTCAGGCTAACCCCGTCGTTAGCTCGGCCAATGGGCAGCTCTAGTGTATCCGCCATATCTTCATCGGTCACAATATGAAATGCCGCGATATCCGTACACTCGGTTGGGCCATACGAATTCACTAATTGTCCAGTTGCTTGCGCTAACCACCTGGCCACTTGGTGTTTCTGAATGGGTTCACCGCCCAGTAATACCCACTGTAAACTGGATAATGCCGCATCATTACCTTCATCTTGAACCAATGGGTAAAACGCACTAGGTGCACAGTTTAAAACCGTCACAGAATGCTGCTCGATACTGTTCACAATGGCTTTAGGGTCATACTCTTGGCTTTCAGGGAAGACCACACGGCCGCCCACACACAGCGGGCCTAACACGTTCTTTTGGGTTAAATCAAAACCAATGGCACTGATGATTAAGGTACTGGCATGACCCTGTAAAAATTTTCGTGTATACCAACGCAGTAAGTTATTCACCCCTTGGTGTTTAACCCCAACCCCTTTAGGAAGCCCTGTAGAGCCTGAGGTGTATATTTGATAAATGAGTGATTGATCGTCATCAATGGCAGCGGTATAAGCGCCCCCTGCACTGTGTGAT
>JABHGC010000206.1 GCA_018672285.1 Methylococcales bacterium | reverse complement strand
CAGGTGTTTATAGGTCATATTGGCCTCTGTAATGTGTTTGGTAGCTTATTACTTTACACCTGAGTCTTACTTTACTCTATAGGTGTTTTTATTTAGCTACGACCAGAGGTCATGCACTTATCATACGAATTCAGGAAACATAAAATAGATTACTCGCATCAATTAAAGGTAATGCGCCTGTCTGTGAGTACGACATATTTGTGATTTTCTCTGATGACTCGACAGTAGATGATAGAAATATACATTTCTGTGAATTGGGTCCCTATACGGCTCATGACTAACACAATTGATGCCTAGATAAGCCTGGCTGCTGTCATTACTATTCATCTCTACTAACATGCTATTTTTTACTGGCCAGATAAATAGTATGACGGCTACCCTTACCATTTCGTGCCCTAACGGTTTGAACTTTAACCTTAAAGCCTGCTTTTTTCAGTTGCTGGGTGAATTTTTGATCATACCAGGCTGACCATACAGCGAGCATGCCACCAGCATGAAGTGTTTGTCGTATCGCTTGTAAGCTTTCGAGTGAATATAGTTTGCTATTGTCGTCTTGTGTAAAACTCTCGGGACCATTATCAACATCTAATAAAATAACGTGATAAGCGGCTTGCTTTGTTTTGAACAGTTCGGCCACATCACCTAGGTGTACCCTAACCCTATTGTCATCAAGCGGCCTGCCTGCACGTTCGCCCAAAGGGCCTTTATTCCATTCAATCACTTCAGGTACAAGTTCAGCTACAACCACCTGAGAATTGATTGATGTGGCTTTAAGGGCTGCAGCCAGAGTGAAGCCCATCCCCATGCCTCCGACTAACACCTTGGCCTTCTCCATGCCTTGAATGTGCGCGCAACCTAACTCAGCCAGCGCAAGTTCAGAGCTATGCACCCGACTGTTCATGAGTTCTCCACGTACCCCTTTCAGATGTATAGAAAATTCAATGCCGCGCTGAGTTAGCCTCAGCTCACCACCGTTATTGGGGATGTCAGCTGTACCTAATAATGTCGAAAGAGTCATATTTTTTTAACTTAAGAGGAGTGATGGCATTGATTACGTCGCTTTAACATAATCGTATGAATTTGGCTGGATGGCATTACTGAGTCGAAGCTGAGCACCCAATAAACACTAATATACCACATACCATCAAGTGAGTATTAAACTACGCCTGCATTTTTTTCGTACCTGACTTAAATCACAAGAATCGCTGCTCACACCACATAACAGGTATATTCCCAGTCAAATTACGAGCAGCCAAACAATCCTGCACCTGGCCATGCAATATCGCCTCAACCAATTTAAGTCTGACCAACCAAGATTCATTCATCATGTTTGAGCCTCACATAATAATGCACACACCATCAACTATTACTATATGGGTATAAATTTAATTTAAAACATTCATTCCAAGGTATCGCCAGACACGTACATATTCGATATAATATTACTATCCTTCACTCAAGAGGCATATAACCATGAAAGCAGTTAATCCTCCCTCGCTGGACTTAATAAACGAGTATTTAAAATTCACACTCATTATCAATGATGCAATTCAACCCGCACACCATGAAGACCCCATTCAGGCTCTTAAATTTGAAGACTACTCAACTGATGAAGAAGGCTATTTACTTAATAGCTCTGATTGGAATGAGAACTTTGCTAATTTAGCCGCAAAACAGGATGGCCTGGAGCTAACAGAAGATCACTGGCGTATCCTTCGGTTTCTCCAAGAGTACTATGAAGAATATCAGGTATCACCAGCAACACGAGTGCTCGTTAAAGCCATCAGGAAAAAATGGGGTAAAGAAAAAGGGAATAGCAGATATCTTTATGAGCTCTTTCCATTCGGTCCTGGAAAACAAGCTATTCGATACGCAGGATTATACAAACCGACAATCGGTATATAAAATAATTTCTTAAGGCTGGTAAAGAAATTATTCTTTACGCTCACCGGAAGATGGCACCAGCATAACCTTTCAAAGCCTAAAGTCTTCTGGAAAAAACGTGCCAAACGCACTAAGTAGCCTTAATAATCGTCACCACCAAATGACGAATTTAGCCAGTGACTGGCAATGGGAAGACCGGCTAGCCGTCTACGGTGATGCTAGCCGAAAACCTTACTGATTGGGGCTAACCTTTAGCGTTGACGTCGCATTTTCTCCTTTTAATTTGGCCTTGATGATAAACCCAGGGTTAGCAACGGTGAGTTTAGTAATGGCTGCGTCATCGCCAAAACCATCATCCAAACGAACCTCATAATCACCGGGTTCTAGCGACGCTTGTATGGTGACAGAACCTGTTACACGCCCTTGTAAAACAGTGTGAGGAAATTCTGTGTACCTATGATGCCAGTTTTTTTGTTTTGCAGGAAAGATCGCAATCGCGGCATCATCGGGAAATGAATTAACGGATTGAAAGCTAACGTTAACCGGCACCGTTATGGGTTTAGGTGAGATTGAGCTTGTCGCTATTGTAACCTGAGGTTTAATGAAAGAGAGCGTGTTGGTTTTGTCACCAACACCTCGAGCATCATAACCCTTCCATTCCCCGCTGCTCATCAGAAAAACAGCCTGAGTGGATGGGTCTCCATCGAGGACGTCATTTTTGTCTGATTGCCCGAAGACAGTGAGTTTCAAATCGCCACCTGAAAAATTTTCAGGGTCATCTAATAGGTCATATAAAGGCATTTCATAAATAGCATGATTATACTCATTAATACGAGGCGATGCTTTTTTAGACTGCCCCTCAAGAGAGACTTTAAGGTCTTGCTTCATTGGCTGGGTAAAAGTGAGCATCAGAGACATCATCCTGATATTAGCTGCTTGTGTCGTTGCGATCTGCTTATTTTGTATCATGACCTGTTCAAAGGCACAGCAATTGCCTAATTTTTTAGCATACAAAGTGCCTAATTCCTCCATAAGCCCGCGTAGCGTTTCTTTTTGTTGCTCGCGAAACCACATGGCGTTGTTATAGGCGTTGCGTTTAATAAACCAGTCAATTTCGAGCATGGCGAGTCTCTTGTAAAGATTGAAACGGACTTGGCTCATTTGGTCATTAGCAATATCTTTTGCAACCGTTAAGGTCGCGCTAATACCAAGATCTTTCAGTGCAGATAATTTCCAGTCTTGATTCTTGAGTGTTTTAGATAACAAGTCTGCATAACTGTCCCCGCCGCTGTTGAGGTGCCTATGTAAGGTAGAAAAATTTTCAAACGCATCGCCACCCATTTCTTGATAGGCTTTGTAGGCTTTATCCCATCGACCGGTTGCCACTAATGGCCACCACCCGCCAGCACCTTTGGCAAGGTCTCTTTGAATTTTAGCTTCAGCCAGTGTTGAAACGACAAAGCCTCCCCCCGACTTGACCGTTTCCATACCCACATCCCAAGCGGTGTCGGTTAAGAAAGAATCGCTGTATTTCAAGTAATCAACAACGTTGCCAGGTCGATCATTCGCATTGGCAACATGCCTACCAGCATCAACGGCTTTTCCTAGCTTTTTAATGATGTTGCTATAATCTTCAGACAGTTTGGGCCTTTTGAATTCAAACCCTTTTCGGTTGTACAGGTAGCGAAGTCCTTCAGTGGTACGCCATGCAGCTTCAAAAAAAACAGCAGGGGCATTAGCCCCACCTTTCGTGGCAACAGCAACATCCACAATCTCCAGAGTAATCCTAAGGAATGCTTCTGAATAAAATTGATTACCATATTGGTTGTTGACTCTAGTCCATTCTTGATCAGCCGCTTTAAACAGCTTACGGCGTTGATCCACCTTTCTTTCAGCGACCGTTATCATGTCTTCTACCGCTTTAATGGCAGCTAACTGGTTGTCGACATTCAGTTTTAAGAGCTCAAAGTCTTCAGCGGGTTTCCAGTTTTTTGCATAGAGGGTATCTTGTTTGTGTGTGACCGGATTATTTCTGATCACCTTAATGTCTTTTAAGTAAGGCGGGTTAAAAAATTCAGCTTGTCCGAGTAGCGCTAACCTTCGGTCTAGAATTTTGGTTAAACCTTTCCATGCGCCTTGCTCTGATTGTTTTAGCGCTTGTAGCTGGTCTTGCAAGCGTTGAATGTGTTGATCCTTTTTGGCAAGTATAGTGAGCTTGTCAATATAGACTTGCTCCAATTTTTTGGCTTCAAGGGTGGAGAGTACAGGGTCCATTTTTGTGGCAGGCATCTTCCTCATTGCCCTCCATGTTTGAAGAGATTTTTTAGCGACTGTCGCGGCGTCAAGGTAGGGTTTTTGTTGTGCGGAAATGTTGGCTTTTGTTGCGGCTTGCTCGTCTCGGAGCTGGCCTATGCGACTGGATTGTTGATCAAATTTTTGCTCATTAAGCTTAAAGGCAACTTCGAGTGCTTCGATGGAGAAAAAGGGACGGTCATCTGCCCAAATAGGCCCCATGATAAGGCAGGTCATCATGAATGAAACAATCAAGGTAAAGTGTTTATAGGTGATCATCTCATTATTCTCCTGGGTTCACGGCTATTTCAACTTTCGGGCCATTCAAAAATCCTGCCCGAAGTGGGTGTGACCGATAAAGCTTACCGGTATTATTCACTCTTTCGAGCCGTGCTTCGTAAGGTATAGAGGCGCCATCCCAATTTAATTCTACAAATAAGCTGGGATCACTCTGTGGTTGCGTAAAGAGTGCTTGTAGTACAAAAATATCACCGTATTGAACACCTTGCTCTGGTGCTGGCGCATATTCATTCCCCGATTTTATCAGAAAAGTCAGGTCAACAGCATAGGCCGGCATTTGCAAGGTGAGTACCGCCGGTGGTTTTTCCAGGGCGAGCAAATTTAGGTTTTGAAAAGGGATATTGATTCTCACTTGTGTTATCCCTTTCGATTTTAAGTCATCCAGCTGGGCAGGCATCAGGTGAGATGTCCATTGTTTTAAGCGTGTTTGTAACAGGCTAGAATCACTATTGGTAGAGGCTTCGACCTGTTGTTGATTTTTAAATTTCCCGCTGAACGAAGGGCTAGGATTATCAACATGAACGGTAACGGTGACTTCTCGGCGGTTACCTTCGGCAGTTAAAACAGGTGTGAGTTTAAGCTGAAGGGCTGCAACCGAGATGCTTCCCGATCCTGCTCCGGCATTTTCGATTCTGGTGGTCACACAATTCATGGCGCCAAGTAGGCCGCCGCCACTACAGGTGGTTTTTTCTGTGGCCTGAGCTTCTGAATATTTAAGCGAAACTGATGTTGGTGAATAGGTGTTGCTTTGTTCATAACGCTCACTTTTGGCCGTTGCGGCAATCGGTATTGGTTGCATCAGAGGGTCATCATCTGCCGGTAATGAATGAATGCATGTGATCGATATGAATATGCTCAACAAGCTGACATGAGCTGTTCGATATGCGGTTGATATTATCTTTGCTTTGTTCATGATTAACCCTTTGTATAACACGATATTATTGGGTGTTATTCATTGTTTGTAAGGTTCGTTCTGCCAGTCTATATTCAATCAAGGTCGATCGATGCGTTGCTATTGCAGCTTCAAAATGCTGTTTTGCAGCCTCTTTTTGTCCCTCAATTAAATGTCTATATCCATTATAATAATGATGCCGGCATGCATGAGACTGACCCCATGAGGGTACAACTTGCTCATTCAGTTTATCGCCTAGTAAGATATTAATCAGTGCTTGCCCGAGTTTGTCATGGCCTAATGTGTTCTTCAACGAGGTTAAAACCTGGTTAGCATTTTCTGAAGGACCATTCGCAAGGTACCGTAGTAATCCAACTTGTTGCCTAGAAAAACCTTCTGGCAATTGTGCCAGTAGCGTTTTGGCTTGCACTTTATGGTTGAGTAACAAGTGGCATACGGCTTTTCTGTAGGTCTCAATGATATTCTTTGGCTCCATAGTGAGAATGGTTTCGGTGGTGGCAATGCAAGCTGTGTAATCTCTCGCTTGATATTGCGCTCTAGCTAATTCTCTATGTAAAATGATGTCCTTGGGGTTTCTCTTAACGGCCCCTTGTAAAACGTCAACAGCACGTGCATAAAGGTGTCGCAGTAAATACATTCTTGCGGCAAGCTGCCAAGTTCGGGCATCCGAAGGCGATAAATCTATGGCCTTTTGGTAAATTTCCCAAGCCGTTGAAATACGCCCTGTCGCCGCCAATTGCTCAGCATAATGAGTGAGAAGACTCACTTTCGGTTGTGGCGCACTCCTTAGGCTATTGAGCGCGGCAGTAGTCTCAGCTTCTGATTTAGCCATATTTTTGGCAACTGATCCCCGGTAAAGTGCGAATCGAATCAGGTTTTTTTGCTCAAAAAATTGTAGTCGAACGTCTAGATAGGTTTTGGCAAAACCCCTAATGGGGGGATCTGAATAATAAATAGAAAAACCATCTTGTATCGTATTCGTCGCTTCTAGCGGTATTTTTTGGCCATTTTGAGTCAGTTGAAGTGACGATAATAAGGCTTTGCCATCATCAGCAAGGTAATGTTTGAAGGTGTTGTCTATGTCATTTTTATCGGGATCACCTTCTTTGTTCGTTGCACTCCCAGTGTGAACTATTTTCAAACCAACGCGTAACCGGTTATCAATCCACTGCGCGGTGTAACTGATTCGACCAAGAACAACACCAGCCCACCGGTGTTCTGGTATTTTATGCCTGAGTCCAAATGGCTCGAAATTGTGACCGTTAGGTAACATGCCCATATTCAGCGGAGTGCTGGGTGTACTAAGGCTATGTAACAAAAGATAACTATCGAGCACTTTTTTCCAGCGATTTTGACCATAATGTGCGAAAATTTGTTGAGATAAATAAGGCGTGTCAATATAGGCAAATTGACGCTCATACAGTTGAGAAGCCCCCCTATCTTGATGCCATGAATTAAAAAACTGTTTCAGGTTTTCTGGCATAGGCAGCCAGAGTGGGCCATATTTTGTTAGAGTGGTATAACGCTTAGCCGTTTCCGCTGAAGGCCAAAAAGGACTGATCAACTGTCGCCATGACAGCTCATAATTTTTGGGTTTCGTTTTCTGCTCAATCAACGGTTGAAGTGCCGCGAGTGTTTCCTGTTGGACTTGTTCTGGGTACGCAGTCAAGACGGAAATCATGTTGCCTAAATCGCCAGGGTAATAGGCCCGATCCACCAACAGCTTGAAGACAGGGAAAGGGTCTTTGAGTAGGGGTGCAATCCATTTTGCATGAGTCAGCCCGAGGGTGTTGTGCGAAATCATAGACTTATCGGCATCGTTGCCATAGGTCAATAAATAGAGAATAGCTGGAGTCGTGTTTCGAATGTAGTACTCCTCTGTTGCCCACCCGCCATGCTTGTCAGCAATCATTTTTAACATATTACGCATTGCGGTGAGGATTTGAGGGTCATCCTTTGACAGTAAGGCCCACGCCGCGCCAGCACGGTAGCCTAAATAATCTGGCGGGGAATTTAAATGCATAATGAGTAATTCTGTGCCTAGCTCAACGCCCCGCCGGTGCAGTTGAATGGCAGCCTCCAAGCCCCAATATTGTTTCTCTGCATGAGGCTGCTGACCTTGAAGGATCTTAGTAAGCTCGCCGCTGCGTAACGTGCCCAGCCGGCTTTCCAGTTGGGCGATCTGGTTGGCGAGTTTTTTGTCACCCGCTTTGGTGACATGCTGGCGGTGATTCTTGAGAAGCAAAGCCGAGTCTGATTGGCTCCCAGTCAAAACAAGTATGTTGGTGAGGTAATTTAAATGCCGGTTTCGGTAGCTTTGAAATAATATAGGACTGATTCTTTGTGCTTCAACGGTGACGGCGGCCAAGTTTTTTCTCGCATAGGTCAACGCTTTATTTCGCTCCTCCTGAGAGATGTTCGGTTTTGGCAGCAGTAAGGATTCGTCGCCTGCTTCCCAGTACCAGATTAAGTTTTTAAGTACTTGTCGTCTTTCTGCGCGGGGCTTGAGGGTGAGGTTGTTCAGTTGATCGGTCGTTTTGTAATGGAGAATACTGAGACTGAGGGAGTCGTCTGCCGCAGATACAGGGAATGCCAAAAACAAACAAATAGTGTAACTTAGCCATGTTAAAGGCTGAAACAAGACACAAAAGGCATGACACCTAGCATACACGCGATGCATTTCTCTCATTGACGTTCTCCTTCACAAAAAACTAACATAGCCATGAAATGCTGTTTAGTACCCAAATAATAAATGCGTTTTGAAAAATGGTATTTGATCAAGGTCAGTGAATAGGCAATGGGCTACCGGTTAAAGTGACCACAGCACAATTCAAGAGGCAACTTTTGATGGCGATTGGGAGTAATGGCGTACTTGCGGTCAAACGCTTAGTCTTGACCGGGGCGAATGTAAACGCAGATCTAACGAGTGATGACATGACGGCATTGACATATGCACCGCAATTAAGTCACCGTGAGATAGAAGCACTATTAACTAAACCAATGCAATAGACTAAATATAGGGGTAGCCATGAAGCGTCGTTGGAAGTGGGGAATGTTTTTGTTGCCACTGTGTCTCTGGGTTGCATTTTTAGTGGTTCTTGAAATGGGTCAACAGCAGACCAGCCACTTGATCAGTGAGCAAACGACGCAGACATGGGGAGATGGCGAGCAACAGTTAACGGCAAGCATTCATCAACAAGTGGATGATGATAATATCGAATTGCATCATTACGATATTTTAGTTTTGGATCAGCATGACTATGAAATGTTAAAGCAATCTGTCGATGTTGATTGGGATATGGGCGGCGCAGGTCTGGTCACTTTTATACAGCTAGATAATGATGCTGATATGGAAATTATCGTAACGACAAAAGGTGGCGTGGTGAAAAATTGGTACACCTATCATGCGCCTAATCCATATTCAGTGGGATTGCTCGCGTTGCTGACAGTACTATTTTATCTTTTATTTTTCCCTATGGCTTGGCTGCTACGCAAACTGTTCTTTCGCCATCATGGCACATAATAAATTAACTCAGGCCCTTATCAGACCAGACTGCAAACTCATTTCCACTAGGTTCTGAAAAATGGAACCGGCGCCCCCCCGGGAATTCAAAAATCAACTGTAATATGGTGCCTCCAGCTGCTTCAATTTTTTGCAAGGTTGCTTCAAGGTTTTCGCTGTAAAAAACAATGAGTGCAGCACCTGTTTTGCAAGATGATGCAAGCTCAGCCCGAAAAAAACCACCATCTAAACCCTGATTTGAAAAGGCGGAATAGTCTGGTCCATAGTCTTGAAAGTGCCAATTAAAAGCAGCGCTGAAAAAGGCTTTTGTACTCTCAAGATCTTTAGCTGGAAACTCGACGTAATTGATTTTTTCATGCTGCTTCATAGCATACCCTTTAATTGGCCGTAAAAATTGTGTCTTTTCGAGTCACCACTGAAGGGCGCTTTGTGCGTATCACAGCTCCCCTGCTCTAACCTAGGAGAAACCTGTATCTATAAGTGCTCTCGCCCTGTTTCAATTTACCTTATAACAGAGACATAACACAACAGAAGGCTTGCAGTTGATGCAACCCTCTGTACAGAGCTATGGTCTTGGTTGTGCACCAACAAAACTTTTGTTCACTAGGTAGCCATTAACGGGAGCCGCTACCAAACTCGGTGTCACATATTTGTAGTAAGCAAGCGATGCCGAACCTCCATCTAAAGACGCAGCGTCTTTAGCACCAAGCCAAAGCATTTCTTTGCCTAAGTTAGCAATTGAAACGCCTAGCCTACGGTTAGCACCTTTGCCCACAGTCAAGAGTATGATTTTATTATCTCGCGTAACGCCGATCGCTGAGCGCGCTATCGCAGCCCTGCCATTAATGTTCTTATACAAATGACGACTACCAGATCGTTCGAATGGTACGACAGCACCATTTTTTAGCAACGCCCCTAAGCCGCCAATCGCCCATTTTTTCCCAGACCGCGCTGAAGAAGAGACTCTGCCACCACTGATCCCGGCACCGTATTTACCCGCACTATTTTTCGTAACATAAAAGTGATAGCGATTATTGAGCATCTCTATCAAGTTTTTAGGACCTTGTGTTGCGGCACCAGCATACCCATTATAAACTCCGTTCAAGCGAAAATCGCCAAATGCCTGACTCGGCAAACCACCAATAAAGGTTCCATTGACCAATACATCCGCACCGATACGACTGCTAACATCGGTATAAGATTTTGCAGCAGAACGGGGGCTCGATTTATAGATCACAAATTGCGAAGGGTCAAACACAAAAGCATGAACTGTGGCTTGGTTAACGGGATGCGAATATTGTATATGGGCAATACCCTTTTTCACTTCATGAATCTGTAATGCTGTAATCCAGACTGTGCCAATGTCCTGTGAAATAATTCTCAGGTCAATATAGTTGGCTCTACCTGTGTTAAACGTGCCAGCATAATATGTCCAACCTTTTGTCCCAGCAGGTAACGAAATCGGCCTGACACGCCAACTTGAGTCATAGGCGATACTGATCCCACCATTAGATTTTAAATTTTTGGTTTTTGCCCAAAATGAGACCCGGTAGTTCGTTCCGGATTTAGCAGCGATTCGCTGTGAGGTATTGCCATAAATATGAGGCCCGGCTGCAGAATGGTTTTCAATACGCAGAGCACTAGATATCCGGGAAAATGGCGTGCGTATACCGGTAACGGAAGTAGCCCTTGTATTAGCGTTTTTTGAGTTCCACCATAGGCCATTTTTACTGTATTGGCCTGTCCCCCAAGGTGAACTGAATGATTCAAAATTACCCAGTTTAACCAGATTTATATCACTAGCAAAACTGTGTTGGTTAACTGACAGTAACAACCCAATCGCAGCTAACCACGAAATACCGCTAAAAAACCAGTGTAATAGAGTAGTTGATCTAGAAATAGTGTTCATACGACCTCCTAACGCTAGAATGCTTATATTAGGTGGATACTGTTACTTCATTTTATACTCTACTGTTAAGAGAATCTGAATAATTTGCCCTAGATCAGGAATAAAGGGATTAATTAGGCTTAAATTAAGTGAGTCGTTATTAGATTATTAGCGACATATCCGTGTTTATGGAAAATGACTAGTCTCCACAACATCAGACAATTTTATCGTATCAGCGAAATTACCGACGTCTGATCCAACCAGAAAGTCTAAAACAGCACTGAAAACTACACCACTATACCAACCATTCTCCAATGCAATGACTGCCATGCTTGCAGCAGCAATGTCACCTCCAAAATAGAGCTTACTCAAAAACAGGTAACTATCTGAATATAGTATATAAACCCACCTAAAATACCGATATAATACACGGGTATAAACCATGATAACGCGCTATAGTTCTCTTACTTTTAATAATCAATAAATTCAAAGATATTGTAATGAGAATAATTAGAGCAACTGAAGATTTCAAATTACATGGAAATTCCTATGAAGGTTTTCCGTTAATCATCAATTCTGAGGTGGAGTTGGTGAGAGAAGTCCATCAATTCTTGATTTATTTCTGCATAACCAGAGGGCGTGTTCAAAGTAAGAATAGTTGGTGGCGTTATGGTCAGGATATGTACGACTACTTTGGGTTTCTGGAAGGTGCAAATTTAGATTGGCGCTCAAGTTTAGCTGATACGCAACATTCCGTTATTGCCGCTTATCGTGATTGGTCGGTGGGTTTGGGATTATCATCGAAAACCATTAATGGTCGCCTTAGAACCCTCATTAAGTTTTATGAGTTTGCTGTAAGGAAGCATTGGATTGAGAGTGTTCCATTCGATATTGAAGTTGTCATAGTTAACAAAGGAAAAGGTTTTCTAGCTCATACAGATAAATCAGGTAATGTGAAGGCTTCTCCTGATGTGTTGCTGACAGAGAAAGCATCTCAACTTCAGATTCTCACTAAGCAAGAAGTTAAAAGGCTATTGTCTCATAAAGCCTTTATCTCACAGCACTTGATTTTCCGCTTAGCTGTTCAAACTGGCATGAGAAAAGAAGAGCTATTGACCTTTCCTGAGAGTTATATACAAGACCCATCGACCCGGCGTGGTAAAGCGATTGTTCCCGTCGTTTTAAGCTCTAAGGACATGCAGGTAGTCAGCGGTCAAGGTGGCACCAAAGGCAACAAGGAACGAACCATTCATATACCCATTGGGCTTTATGAAAGGCTCTGGCAGTACAAGCTTCATGAACGAAATGAGCTACTGCTCAATAATGAAGTGGCGAAACAACAAACATTATTAATCAATCGGTTCGGTAAGCCTTATTCGATTAAAGGCTCAATCTTAAACAAAGAACTTAACCTGAATTCGTATGATAAGTGCATGACCTCTGGTCGTAGCTAAATAAAAACACCTATAGAGTAAAGTAAGACTCAGGTGTAAAGTAATAAGCTACCAAACACATTACAGAGGCCAATATGACCTATAAACACCTGAAT
>JABHGC010000029.1 GCA_018672285.1 Methylococcales bacterium | reverse complement strand
TCATGGCATACATATCGTAAGGTTCACCGCTGGAGGTTCTTCGCCCATGAAATTTGGTGCCATACCAAGAGGCTAATCCTGATTGCGTGAAATCTTTATTGCTGTCTTTGACATAATACTTAATGCCAAACACTTCATAACTCTCAGGGTTACCATAACGGCTTTTTTTCTCCCATTTAGGGGTCGCATTTGGAATGGTATCTAAATGCTTTTTGGGTTCCGTAGGTGCGCTGTCCATTTCAGCGGCTTTTAAACTGGTTTGCTCACTGTCAGCTGGGACTTGCTTAATGGGTCTTGCTTGCTGAGTACAGCTTGCGATTAAACAAAGCAAGGTGCATTGACTCAGCAGGCGAGTAAGGGTGGTTTTTGTTGTTATTATTGTGTTAACCCGTTTCATGACTAGCTGCCTTTATATCCTTTGCGTAGAGACTGGCTTAGCTGATATACCGCCATGCCATAAAGTGTGCTGTGGTTATACCGGGTAATGACATAAAAATTATGTAAGCCAACCCAATATTCTTTTTTGCCACTTTTCAATGTGAGGTCAATTAGTAACCCTTTTCGTTTTTTATCCAAGTGTTTAGGAAGCGTAATACCAAATTTTTCTAACTGTTTGAGCGTGTATTTATATTTGATTCTCTTAGTAAGTGCTTTGCGCGCTGTCTTCTCAACCACTTTCACAGGGAATGTGACTTCTTCTCCAGTCTTCCAGTTAAATTTACTAAAGTAGTTAGCAACACTGCCTATTGCATCTACCGGGTTATGCCATAAATCTTTTTTACCATCACCATCGAAATCAATGGCCCAGGCTTTATAACTGCTTGGCATAAACTGTGGAATACCCATAGCCCCTGCGAAAGAACCCTCTATCTTGAGTGGGTCAAGCTTCTGTTCTCTTGCGATGAGTAGAAAAGTCTCAAGTTCTTTACTGAAAAATTTAGCGCGTCTTGGATAACCAAAAGCCAATGTGCCTAAGGCGTCAATAACTTGATAACCACCTGTGATTCGGCCGTAGGAGGTTTCAACACCAATAATGGCAACGATAATTTCTGCAGGCACCCCATATTTCTTACTGGCAGCTGCAAGCGTTTTTTCATGTTTTTTCCAAAATTCTAAGCCTTGTTTTGTACGTTTTGGGGTAAGAAAAATGGGTTTATATTTCCCCCAAGTCATATCTTCGGCTTGGCGATTCATAGACCTGATGATTTTGTCTTTAAATGTAAAAGATTTAAAGGTCTTGTTGAGTGCCTTTGAATCAAACTTGTGCTTTTTCACCATCATCTTGATGAATTTATCTCGGTTTGAATTAACATCGGTTTTAGCGCTGGCAACAGGGCTAAAACAAAGGCTTGCTAATAGTGGTAATGCCAGAATAAATTGAGGTTTTAATCGCATAATAAAATCCCTTTTAAGTCGATAATAATTTTCGGTGAGTATGTACGGACATAATAATGCCAAAGCCTGCAATGAGCGTCACCATAGAGGTGCCTCCATAGCTAATGAGGGGTAACGGAACGCCCACTACAGGGAGTAAACCGGAGACCATGCCCATGTTGACTAAAATATACACAAAAAAAGTTAAGGTTAAACTGCCTGCTAGCAGGCGTGAAAACGTATCTTGTGCTTGGCTGGCAATGTACATTCCACGCACAATGATTAAAAAATACAGTAACAATAACCCGCAACAGCCCAGTAAACCAAATTCCTCACTATAGACGGCAAAAATAAAATCGGTGTGACGCTCTGGTAAAAATTGTAACTGGGATTGAGTACCGTTAAGCCAGCCTTTGCCATAAACACCGCCTGAGCCAATCGCAATTTTTGATTGAATGATATGATACCCAGTACCGAGTGGGTCACTTTCTGGGTTTAAAAACGTCAGTACCCGCTGTTTTTGGTAATCATGCATGACTGCCCATAAAGCAGGTAATAAAGCCCCCATCGCAGCTAAGCATGCAAAAATGATGTGCCAGCTTATGCCAGCCAGAAAAATGGCAAAAATACCGGAGCTGGCAATTAAAAGGGAAGTGCCTAAGTCGGGCTGTTTGGCAATAAGCAGTACAGGCACCACCACAATGGTTGCTGCGATAATTAAGTTGCCAAAGGTGGGTGGCAAGCGCTTTTCAGAAAAATACCACGCAACCATCATCGGTAAGGCCAGTTTGAGCATTTCAGAGGGCTGAAAACGAATACCAGAAATACTGATCCAGCGCTGTGCGCCTTTACCCATTTCTCCAAAGGCGAGTACAGCAATGAGCAAACCAATGCCCGCAATATATAACCAGGGAGACCAATTTCTTAAGCGGATTGGGTTAATTTGAGCAATAGCAAAGAGGACAGCATAAGCGACAAATAACCGCACTAACTGGCGTTGAAAAGTGGCCATATCTTGCCCACTAGCACTGTAGATCACAACCAATCCAAGCCCAGATAACGTCAATAATAGTAGTAACATGACGGGGTCGACATTTAATTTTTGGAACAGCGAGGTAAAACCGCTAGGTTTTGAGTGCTGTTCAAAAGTGGAAATACTCATGCTCATTATTGTTGCGCCATATTGGTTTTTAAGAAGTAATAATCTAATACTTTCCTGGCGATGGGCGCGGCCACTTTACTGCCGCTTCCCCCATTTTCGGCAATGACAGCAACCGCAATTTGCGGGTTGTCTGCGGGCGCGAATGCCACAAATAAAGAGTGATCTTGATGCTCTTTGGCGATTTTATTTTTGTTGTAACGGGCGTCTTGTTTTATTGCAATCACTTGGGATGTACCTGTTTTTCCTGCAAAAATATACGCGGCCCCTTTGCCTGTTTTTTTAGCCGTGCCTCTTGGGTCATGCACTACTTTGATCATGGCGTCGATAATATGGTCCCAATTTTGAATGGCTTTTATCGGAACTGGCTCAAAAGACGGTGGAGATAAAACGGCCATGTCTTCAGTGTCCACTTCCTGAATGGCGTGTACGATCTTAGGTTGTACCTTCTGGCCTTTGCGCGCCAATATTGCGGTCGCGGTCGCCAGCTGTAATGGGGTTGTTTTGGTGAAACCTTGGCCAATACCGACAATGACTGTTTCACCGGGGTACCATGGTTTTTTCAGGCGGCGTTGCTTCCATTCTCGTGAGGGGTTTAACCCTGAGCTTTCCCCGATAAGGTCAACCCCTGTTTTTTGGCCAAAACCAAATTGACCGAGGTAGGCGTGTAATCGATCGATGCCTAAATCGAGTGCCAAGCTGTAAAAATAAATATCACACGACTGCTTAATGGCGTGGGTTACATCGGCATGGCCGTGACCTGCACGTTTCCAGCAACGGTATTTGTGTTTTTGGTTGTTGATTTGAAAATAACCAGGACAAAAAGAACGAGACTTAATATCCCGTGCACCCAACTCTAAACCTGCTAGGCCAACAAAAGGCTTAACCGTGGAGCCTGGTGGATACTGGCCTCGTAGCGCTCTATTGTAGAGTGGTTTGTCTTTTGAGGTGTTCAATGCATTGTATTCAGAGTAACTAATGCCATTCACAAAGCTGTTAGGGTTGTAAGTTGGGTTGCTAACAAAGGCTAATACGCCACCAGTATTGGCATCCAGTGCTACAATTGCCCCATTGTGCTCACCGAGCGCATCATAACTGGCTTGTTGTAATTTAATGTCGAGGTTTAAGTGTAAATTATTACCGGGGGTTGGCGGTGTTTGCTTGATGATGCGAATGTCTCGCTGGTAAACATTGGTTTCAACATGTTGATGGCCAACTTCTCCGTGTAAAATTTCTTCGTAAGTTTTTTCAATACCAGATTTACCAATATGTGTGGTGCCTTTGTACTGCGAGGGGTTTATTTTTTTTAACTCTTTGGTATTAATGCGGCCAACGTAGCCCAATAAGTGTGCTGTTAATTCACCATGAGGGTAAAAACGCTGTAGTCGGGCTTGAATATCCACCCCAGGGAACTGATGCCGATGGGCTGAAAAACGAGCCACTTCTTCTTCACTTAAATGAAACCTAAGTGGTACTCGCTCAAATTTTTTATAATGTTTTAAGCTTTTAAAAAACTGCTGGGTATCTAACTCGCCAATGGTAATAATTTCATCTAGTGCCTCAATGGTTTCTTCAATATTACTGACTTGTTCCGGGATGAGTTCTAAGCGATAAGTGGGTAAATTATCGGCTAACAAAACCCCGTTACGATCGTATATTAAGCCCCGTGTGGGTGGGATGGGATCAAGGCGAATGCGGTTGCCTTCGGATAAGGTCGAAAAGTGCTCATGGCTGATGATTTGTAGAAAAACCAAGCGGCCAATGATGCCGATAAAGAAAAAGGCCACTAACACAATCGCAATGATGGTTCTGTTGAGAAATAAATGGCGCTCAACGAAATAATTTTTGATGGTACCGGGATGGTTTTTTTTATTCATCGCGGCAGATCAACGAATGCTGTAACGCTGGCGAACGTTAGTCATGACATTAGCAAATAAGGGCCATATTAACGCGCCAATAATGGCCGGTAGCATGTACAGTAAAGTATTAGGCGGGAACCCAGTAATGCCTAGAATCCAATGCATCAGTAGCCGGTGTAAAATCAGTAGGGTTAACACATTTAGGGCTTGCTGCCATGCAGGGTAATGCCGTGTTCTATGTTGTAGTTGAATACTAATAAAAGCGATCACAGAAAATGCCAATGCGTGCTGGCCGAGTAAACTGCCAGTGATCTCATCGGTGACTAAACCGACAGCCCATCCTGAAAATACACCAATTCGGTTGGGTAAAAAAATACACCAATAAATTAAGCATAAGGCAACCCAGTCAGGTCTAAAAAAACGTAAATCTTCGCTTAACGGAATAATGCTTAAGATGAGCGCAATGACGAATGTGGCAATAATCGGTTTTAATTTGCTACGGCCTGACTGTGGATGCATCATTTTGAACCCTCATTTTGCAGCGATTCCATATCTAAATTGAGTTTGGGTAAAGACAGCTCAATATCATCTTCAGGAGAAAAGTCTTCTAAATCTCTTGGATCCTCAAGATCTTCGCGCCAAACTAACAATAACTCTCTGGTGTTTTCTAGGTGTGCAATGGGTGTTGCCAATACTTTGGCAAAAGGTTGCCCCGGTGATTGCTCAATACCCGTAATGGTGCCCACAGGGTAGCCGGGTGGAAAAATGCCACCTAAACCTGACGTGACTAATAAATCACCAATTTTAACCGTTGTGTTGTTGGGAAGGTAAGGTAAATACAATCGATTTACATGTCCTGTGCCTACGGCAATGGTGCGTAAATTGCTGCGGTTTATTTGCACCGGAATGGCATGAGAAGGGTCCGTAATGAGCATCACATCAGAGGAAATGGTATTGGCATGGGTGACTTGTCCAACAACGCCATAGGCATCAATAATGGCTTGGTTTGAAAATACGCCATCACTGTAACCCTTGTTGATTCTCACTTGATGTTGATAGGGGTCCATATCCACGCGAAGCAGTTCAGCGGCTAAGACGCGCTCTTCAATTTTCTTGGCTGAATCAAGCAGGGCACGCAAGCGCAGGTTTTCTTGTTCAACGGCGAGTGTGGTTTGTTGGTTGACTCGCAGTTGTAAAATTTCAGCTTTCAGAGTTTTGTTTTCTTCGGCAAGGGTGCTGCGGCTAGATAAATTTTCTACCAACCATTCGCTGCCACGAATCGGTAAATGCACTAAATACTGGACAGGGTATATAAGCACAGAAAGGCCTGAGCGCACAGCGCTCGTTTGCCGGTGGTGATGATCAAACACCATAATGGTGATTGATAAAATCACTGCCATCGCCAGCCGAGTGATGGCAGGCGCTTTATGTCGAAAGTGTGATTTAATGTGAATAACCTGTCGTATTTATTTTTATTATTGGTACTGACAGAGTTGTACGAGGTCGTCGTTACTCTAAATAGAAGACATTGCCTTCATCAAGAAGTTCCAGTACACGTCCGCCACCACGCGCCACACAAGTGAGAGGGTCTTCTGCGACTACAACGGGTAGCCCTGTTTCTTCAGCAATCAGCCTATCTAAATCTCGTAATAACGCGCCGCCACCGGTTAAAACAATACCACGTTCAGCGACATCTGCGCCTAATTCAGGGGGAGTTTGTTCCAGTGCTGTTCTTACGGCAGATACAATCACCGCTAGTGGGTCTTGTAATGCTTCTAAAATCTCGTTGCTGTTAAGCGTGAATGCACGTGGGATACCTTCCGATAAATTACGGCCTTTCACTTCAATTTCTAAGACATCGTTGCCGGGGTAAGCTGAGCCGATGTTGTGCTTGATACGCTCTGCTGTGGCCTCGCCAATTTGAGTGCCATAGTTGCGGCGAACATAATTAATAATCGCTTCATCAAAACGGTCTCCACCGACTCTTACCGAGGCGGAGTAAACAATACCGTTCAATGAAATAACCGCCACCTCAGAGGTGCCACCACCAATATCAATGACCATTGACCCGTGGGCCTCATGTACGGGTAAGCCTGCACCAATGGCAGCAGACATCGGCTCTTCAATGAGATAAACCTCACGAGCACCAGCACCCGCGGCAGACTCTTTAATCGCACGTCTTTCAACTTGAGTGGAACCACAAGGGACACAAATGAGTACCCTAGGACTGGGTTTGATTAATTTGGTTTCATGTACTTTATGAATGAAATATTGCAGCATTTTTTCAGTAACATAAAAGTCAGCAATGACACCATCTTTCAGTGGGCGAATAGCCGTGATGTTACCGGGTGTACGCCCCAGCATTCTTTTGGCTTCTTTACCAACGGCGGCAATAGATTTGGGGCCACCCGGGCCTTTGTCTTGCCGGATGGCCACCACAGAAGGTTCATCTAAAGCAATATCTTGCCCGCGAACATATATTAAAGTATTAGCAGTACCAAGATCGATGGAGAGATCATTTGAGAATAAACCGCGAAGACGTCGAAAACCAAACATGTATGTATGACCTTACAGTTGAACCAAACGCAGCAAAGGGCGGTAAAGCTTTAGTTGCAAAGGTAAGTATGTTAATTTCGTGCTTTCCATTGCTTTGGCAGTATTTGGTGATTAATTATTATTATTTAGTGGTAACTTTTGAGGTTAATTATGTCATTAGAACGATCTGACGTTGAAAAAATTGCTAACCTCGCGCGTCTTGCGCTTAATGAAGATGATATTCCCGCGTATACACGTGATTTGTCAAGCATTTTGACGTTAGTTGAGCAATTAAATCAAGCCGATACCGACAACATTGAGCCTATGGCGCACCCTGTTGATGCGACTCAACGGCTTCGCGACGATGTTGTTAAAGAGCAAAATCAGCGTGATAAATTCCAGTCAATTGCACCAGAAGTGGATAACGGACTGTATTTAGTTCCACAGGTGATCGAATAACACGGGTTACGACTACGAAGGATGCCCATGCACAACAAGACCATTGCCCAAATGTCGGCAGATCTCCAATCAGGAGATTATTCCAGTGTTGAATTAACAACGCACTTTTTGAATCGAATAGAACAACACGATTCAACCATCAATAGCTTTGTCACAGTCACCAAAGAACAAGCATTAGCACAAGCAGCTCGTGCAGACGAAGCCATAAAAGCAGGAGCGGCAACGCCATTAACAGGGATTCCTTACGCACATAAAGATATTTTTTGTACCGATGGGGTGAAAACCACGTGTGGTTCAAAAATGTTGGAATCATTTATTGCGCCGTATGATGCAACCGTTACGCATAAACTGCACGAAGCAGGCATGGTGATGTTGGGTAAAACCAATATGGATGAATTCGCCATGGGATCTTCTAATGAAACCAGTTTTTATGGTGCCGTTAAAAACCCTTGGAATACAGATTGCGTACCCGGTGGTTCTTCAGGAGGCGCTGCAGCAGCTGTCGGTGGACGGTTGGCGCCAATTTCAACGGGTACAGATACGGGGGGGTCAATCAGGCAGCCAGCGGCATTATGTGGTATTACCGGATTAAAGCCGAGTTACGGTAGGATCTCTCGTTACGGCATGATTGCTTTCGCCTCAAGCCTGGATCAAGCTGGGCCATTAAGTCAAACCTCAGAAGATGCAGCGATGATGCTGCAAGCAATGGCAGGCTTTGATGAAAAAGACTCCACCAGTATTGACCATGAAGTGCCTGATTACACGGCGACATTAAACGACAGTGTGAAGGGTCTAAAAATTGGCCTACCCAAAGAATACTTTGGCGAAGGATTAGATACACAAGTGGGTGATTGTGTACAGGCAGCCATTGATGAATACGTGAAAGCCGGTGCTGAAATCGTTAACATTAGCTTACCGAACACACATTACTCTGTACCCACCTATTATGTCGTGGCACCTGCAGAGTGTTCCTCAAACCTTTCAAGGTTTGATGGGGTTCGTTTTGGCCACCGCTGTGACAGCCCAAAAGATTTGCAAGATTTATACGAGCGTTCCAGAGCCGAAGGTTTTGGCCCAGAAGTACAGCGTCGTATCATGATTGGTGCTTATGCCTTATCAGCAGGTTATTACGATGCCTATTACTTAAAGGCACAACGAGTGCGCCGACTGATTAGCCAAGATTTTAAAGCCGCATTCGAAAAAGTGGATGTCATTATGGGGCCAACCTCTCCTGAAGTGGCCTTTGGTTTAGGCGCTAAATCGGAAGACCCTGTGAGTATGTATCTATCCGATATTTACACGATTGCAGTGAACCTTGCCGGTTTACCTGGCATGTCTGTTCCAGCCGGCTTCGTCAATGGGCTACCTGTTGGCTTGCAACTGATTGGCAATTATTGGCAAGAGAGTAAATTGCTCAACGTGGCACACCAGTATCAAACATTAACCGATTGGCATAGCCAAGCACCTGATTTGAACGCAGGGTAGGGGGAAGAACATGGAATGGGAAGTTGTAATTGGTTTAGAAATCCATGCTCAGTTACGCACTAAAAGTAAAATATTCTCAAGTGCGTCGACTGCATTCGGTGCAGAACCTAACACACAAGCATGTGCAGTTGATTTAGGTTTGCCAGGTGTATTACCCGTTGTAAACTATGAAGCGGTTAATATGGCCATTCGGTTTGGTTTGGCAATAGATGCTGAAATTACCCGTAAATCCATATTTGCACGGAAAAACTATTTTTACCCTGATTTGCCGAAAGGCTACCAGATTAGTCAAATGGACCATCCTATTGTTGGTATTGGTCACATCGATATTGATATGCCAGATGGCACAGTGAAAAAGGTAGGAGTGACCCGTGCGCATTTAGAAGAAGATGCCGGTAAATCCATTCATGGTGTTGTACAAGGCAGTACAGGGGTAGATCTTAACCGAGCAGGTACACCACTGCTTGAGATTGTATCAGAACCCGATATGCGCTCGGCCAAAGAAGCCATTGCCTACATGAAGAAAATTCATGCGATAGTACGTTATATCGATATTTGTGATGGCAACATGCAAGAAGGCTCGTTCCGTTGTGATGCCAATGTATCTGTTAGAAAATTCGGGGCACCTGAATATGGTACACGAGCAGAAGTTAAAAATTTAAACTCCTTTAAATTCATTGAACGTGCCATCAACATTGAAGTTGAAAGGCAGATTGAAGTCATTGAGTCAGGCGGAACCGTGGTACAAGAAACACGTTTGTACAACCCTGATGCAGACGAAACGCGTTCCATGCGGAGTAAAGAAGAAGCAAACGACTACCGTTACTTCCCAGACCCCGATTTACTGCCGGTGGTGGTTGATGAAGAATGGATTGAGTCAGTTCGTAAAACATTACCTGAATTACCGGATGAAAAGAAAAAGCGTTTTGTTGATGCGTTAGGTTTAAAAGCCGAAGATGCCATTACATTAACGGCCAGCCGTTCATTGGCTGAGTTTTTTGAAGCCGTGATGGAAGCCAGTGGTGGGGAAGCGAAGCTTTCTTCAAACTGGGTCATGGTTCAGTTGATGGGGAGGCTTAACAAAGAAGAGCTTAAATTGGCAGACTGCCCACTCAGTGCTGAGCAAATTGGTGGCATTATCAAGCGCATTGCAGATGACACCATTCCAAATAAAATCGGACGCCAAGTATTTGATATTATGTGGGAAGAGGGTGGTGATGCCGATGCCATTATCGAACAGAAAGGCTTGAAGCCAATGAACGATACCGGTGCCATCGAGCAAATTATTGATGACATCATTGCCAATAATACGGCGCAAGTAGAACAGTATCGTTCGGGTAAAGACAAAGTCTTTGGCTTTTTTGTCGGCCAAGTGATGAAGGCCACCAAAGGAAAGGCCAATCCTAAAACCATCAATGAAATGCTGAAGGCAAAACTGAAGCAGGATTAATGGTTGAGGCTATAAAGCTCCTGCACTCGTAGGAGCCTCTAAAAAATAACGTATTAAATTAGCCTTGCTGGCAAGCAGGGCAGTTTTGATCTTTCCGCAACTTCAATTTTCGCAAATCCATAATTTTAGCATCTAGCAGCATCAACGTTTGATATTGCGGGTCTAACCCTACGAGTATTTTAAGTGCTTGTGTGGCTTGTAAGCTGCCCATTAACCCCGCAACTGGCGCTAAAATGCCATTCTCCGAGCAGGTTTGCGCCTCTTCAGGTAGCTCAGGGAAAACACAGCGTAAACAGGCGCTATCTTTTGTGTTTTCAAAGGCCATTAACTGGCCCTCAAATCGGGATACTGCCGCTGAGATAAAGGGGGTGTGAGTATCAACACAAGCTTGGTTGGTGATGAACCGGCTTTCGAAATTGTCCGTACCCTCAAGTACTAAATCAGCTTGGTTAACCCAGGGGAGAATGGTATTAGCAGTGAGCTGTTCGGTAACGGTGGTTACCTTAATAGAGGGGTTAATGGTTTCTAGGGCATCTTGGGCAGACTCTGTTTTCAGTTTGCCAATATCGGGCGTTCCGTGAATAATTTGCCGTTGAAGGTTGGAGAGTTCAACGGTATCAAAATCACACAGAATTAAATGGCCGACGCCAGCTGCTGCAAGGTACAGTGCCACGGGGGAGCCAAGCCCACCAACACCCATGATGAGTACAGTCGAATCAATGATGCGTTGTTGCCCTTCAACACCCACATCGGGCAGCATGATCTGCCTGCTATAGCGTAATAAAGTATCGTCTTCCATGAGGGGAGTATCAGCAAGAATGGGGATCTTCGCAAGTGCTCATTTTTTGTTGATTCAGTCTTAAAGAGTTGTTATTATACGCGCCTTGCGTGGCAATGTAGCTCAGCTGGTTAGAGCACAGCATTCATAATGCTGGGGTCGGCAGTTCAAGTCTGCCCATTGCTACCATCAATTTTAAGCCTGTAGAGCATAGAAAATTTCACCTAAATTCCGGCCAGTTCACGGCCAACCTAGGAAGAAATTTTGCTTTACTGGGTAACTCCTCAAGAAAAAATCTAAAAATCACCCAATAATTCCGATCAATATCTTTTGAAATTACGCTTGAAATTTTCATCCCTCTCAATGTGCAGAAATGTCACTCTGTGTCTTTCTACAGCGAGTTTTCAATTTAAGGGCTTATCTAAAATACTTACTAAACAATATTTTGAATGATCTTTTTGTTAGTAGAAATCTAATGCCTGACAAAACTCGTCGAAATGATAAAGTCTCGCTTTTAATTTGCACGCGTAAAAAAGTATTATCCGGCGGTTTACGAAAGCCTAGGCTGTAGCGATTGTTACCGCCCATACCCTATGATCTGACATGTTTTTAGAATAATTTATTTCCAGTTGAAAAAGTAATTTATAACTTGAAAGCAATTTTTATAAACATCTAACCTATTGATATTTCAATCATATACCAATCCACAAAAACAGATGTTTGATGTATTATGAAATATTGTTATACTTGCGCCAATCTAACTTTAAAGTTTACATTTGCCAATACTTAAAAAAGTAATTAAGTGTTAGTGTTGTTAATAACTGAGGTTTCTTGTGCAATCGTTACTCATTCATAAAAAAATCCCCCTTTTAATCGTTAGCCTGTTTTGCTTAATCTCTATGGCTACGACTAAAGTTGAAGCAAAAATAATAGTTGTTGGTGAAGGTATGGATCTACATTTTCAATACTACTCATCACACTTGAGCGCGTCATCTGCTTGTTCAGAGCACGCAAAAAAGTATTATAATGTCACTGGTATTTGTGCCCAAGGCCAAGGGCTTGAAGGAGACTATATTTACTATGCTGGAGGAAATTACCGTGGAGAAATAGAAGGTGACCCTAGAGTACTGCATTCGTTTGCTTTTTTTGTCATCACTGGTTGCACTAGTCCTGGCGTGGTTGATACACACTTAGGATGCATTGTAGACCCTAATGCCCCCATTGTTGATCCTGACAAAGACCTCATGGATCCTCCAAGTTGCAATGCGAACGGCTCAAACGGAAAGAATGGCGTCCAAGTCATCCCAAGTACCAAAGTCGGCACAGCCAGCAATAGCCACTCATCCACTGCTGTCAGTACACCAGCGCCAAGCAGTCAAAACAACGCGCTATTCGCCACAGCCACAACCGTAGGCACAATGGGCAAAGGCCGAACCCATAACTTAAACAGAACAATCGTAAGCGACGGCACAACCACAACATTACACCGCCAAGATACCCGCCAGCTTAAGCTAACCGTATTATCAAGTGACGACACATCAAGAACCTGGCAAGCCGATGCAGACATACACTATCAGCTCACTGAATCATTAGCCTCAGGCACCACAACAGGCTGGACACTAACCCTAGACAATAAATCAATAGAGCATACAACGCTAATGGCCGCCTAGAATCAATCACATCCAGAAACGGCCTAACCAGAGCACTAACCTACGAAAATGACCTACTTAAAACCGTCACAGGTCACTTTGGCCGTGAGCTTAACTTTGAGTACATCGACGGTTTAATGAGTAAAGTCATTGATCCTGCAGGAGAAGA
The DNA here is from genome assembly GCA_018672285.1 of Methylococcales bacterium. Lineage (GTDB taxonomy): Bacteria > Pseudomonadota > Gammaproteobacteria > JABHGC01 > JABHGC01 > JABHGC01. The sequence goes on along the minus strand of JABHGC010000029.1, from coordinate 2,168 downwards.
AACCCTCTACAGTTACGACGACCAACAACACCTAGAAATCATTACATCTCCAGATGGCCGCACGACCACTTACTTATTTGAAGATACCAATCACCCTGATTCAATCACGGGTATTAAAGAGAATGGTGTCAGAACTGCAACTTACAGCTACCAAGCCGATGGCAAAGTACAAACCAGTGAACTTGCTGGTGGTGTCAATAAGGTTGAAATGACTTATCACCCAGACGGATCAACAACCGTTGTGGATGCACTAGGCGCAGAGCGCACCTACGAATTTGAAACCATCTTAGGTGTCCGCAAAGTGGTCAACGTCACAGGTGATACTTGTGCCTCATGTGGTGCAGACATCAATCGCCGTGAATATGACTCAATTGGTAACGTTAAGCTTTCAGAAAATGCCAATGGCCACATCACCACCTTTTTGTATGAAGACTTAGCCGTACCAGATCTACCAACAACCAGAACAGAAGCCGTTGGAACAGAGCAAGAACGAACCATCACAACAGAGTGGAATGCAGAATTACGCTTACCCAAAATGGTTAGCCGTACCGGTCAAACCGTTGAGCTTGAATACAATGCAGACTCACAACTCAAAACCGTTACCGTCACCGATACAGAAACAAGCAAGCAACAAATTAGCACTTTTGATTATCACCCCAACAAACTACTAAAAAGTATTGATGGCAGCAGAACAGACGTTAATGATACTGCAACATTTGAGTACGATACTGAAGGTAACAGAACAGAAGTTCGCAACGCGTTAGGCCACCTAACGCAACTACAAGATTATGATGCTCACGGTAGAGCACGTAAAGTGATTGACTCAAATGAGTTAGTCACGACCATTAAATATGATGTGATGGGACGTATTGAAAACACCACCACAGGAACAGAGACCACCGTTTATACCTACGACCCAATATTTGGTCTACTGGAAACGGTTACCTCACCAGACGACAGCAAACTGACCTTAAGCTACAACGATGCCAAGCAGTTAACACAAGTCAAAGATCAGCACGGTAGCACCATCACCTTTGACCCAGATGCAAAAGGCAACATCAAGAAAACTGAAGTTAAAGACGCACAAGGCACCTTAGTATCAACTGCCACACAAATCTTTAACAAGCTCAGCCAGCTAGAAAGCACATTAGGTGGTGAAGGCCAGATACAAGGCTTTACCTACGATGATTTGGGTAACCTTAAGACCAGTAACTTAATAGCTGATAACGCTCAGCCAGATAACAAACAAAACACCCAGTATTTTTACGATGCCCTAGAGCGTCAAGAAAAGATCATCGATGCAAAAGAAGGTGAAACACTGTTCTCATTTGACGACAGAGACAACCTAAAAACAGTCACCGACCCTAACGGCAACATCACATTTTATCATTACGATGGATTTGATAACGCGATCAAGAAAAATAGCCCAGACACTGGTATCAGCATTTATACCTTTGACGAAGCCAGCAACGTTAAAACCCAGCTAGACAACAAACAGCAACTCACCCAGCTTGAATACGATGTCCTTAACCGTGTAACCGATATCACCTACCAGGACGGTCAAACAGAACATTATGATTATGACCAAGGTGCATTCGCAAAAGGCCGATTAAGCCAAATTACCAGCAACACATTCAATGGTAATATCGTTTATAACGCGACCTACAACAACATGGGTAGAGTCGAAACCAGCACTCAAACTGTTGATGACCTAAGCGCCGGATTAACCTACGGCTACAATGCGAAAGGCCAGCTAGAAAGCCTGACTTATCCTTCTGGTAAAGAAATCACCTACGGATATGCCAATGGTGAGCTAGTCAGCATGAGCATAGATGGCACGCCATTAATTAATAATATCCAATACGAAGCCTTTGGATCAGTTAAAGCATGGGATTGGGGTAATGGACTTAAATACACTAGAGCGTTTGATTTATCTGGCAGGTTAGAAAGCCACAGCTTAAATCAAGATACTCGCACCCTAAAATACAACGATGCGGATAACATCGAGAAATTAGAAGATGCCGCAGGAAGCCGAGATTATAGCTACGATGAACTGTTGTTTCCAACACTCCCATCGTATAAATTCCAGAATTACTCATCGTATAATTTAGCCAAATATTTCCTGATTTCTCAAATTGCCATCGTATAAATAATCCGTTTATTGACTT
>JABHGC010000031.1 GCA_018672285.1 Methylococcales bacterium | reverse complement strand
TTCAGGTGTTTATAGGTCATATTGGCCTCTGTAATGTGTTTGGTAGCTTATTACTTTACACCTGAGTCTTACTTTACTCTATAGGTGTTTTTATTTAGCTACGACCAGAGGTCATGCACTTATCATACGAATTCAGGTGTTTCTCGCATTGAGTGTTGCTGAAAGCATTACTGCACTGAATCACTTGTTGGCCTCAAAAACGATTAAGCGTGTATTAGAGTGCTTGGCAAGAGTGGCTTTTGTCGCCCCGTTTTTATTCACGGCATTATTTCTTATTCGATTCTTAGCGGTCGGTTTTCTAAAGCTGTTTGGGCCGCCTTTGTTAGCCTATTGGCTACATTTGGCCGCTTACAGGTGGTATCACCCATTAAATTTAAAAGGTCAAAGTGTCTGGGTTGCGTTGGCAGCACGGCAAAAATCTTTGAGCATGGGCGCTGAGCCTGCGCTTAACCACTCAGAACAATTGATATGGTCAGTGGCTTTAGGCTGTGAGTCTGACTGGGCGAAGCACACAACGTGTGAATCTCTGGTCTTGGTATCAGAGAAAATGCCTTCTGCCAATGCGTTTTCTGTACAAATCAATCAAGTGACGGATGACTTACTTAGAGCCATTCGTAAAAGCCTAGCATCACCCATGAGTACTCGGCGGGGTAGAGGTCGAATCCATCGGAGATATTAACAAAGTGACTTATCCCCAGGGGGGTAGAGTAGGTTGCTTTAAAAGCTGTGGATAACTTGATTTAAATTATAAATTACAGGTAGTTACTGAGTCTGCTTAAAAATCATACAGCCTTGTGTCGTCATTTTTTTGCCTGTATAAGCTTTTTTATGCGTGTCACTCTGTCTTTTTTTTCGCACTCTCATTGAGACTTTGAAAGGGGGGTTGAGATTCCCCCTCATCCTTAGGACAGCTATGGGCTAAAATATGTTAAGTATTGGCCATAAATTATTCCACTAAATTGTATGCATGAAATTTAGCTGGGACTTCACCATCTAGCGAATCGATAATAGCAACTAAATATATAACTCCATGCTACATTAAAATGTATGCGCTTATTATACGAACTCAAGCCACTCCAGACCTACTATACTTCTGTTTACCTCTTAATATATACAGGAGCATCAGAAGCTTAATGGATACAAATGAGCAATCAGACAATCGTGTCATCACATTGAATGGTGTTACCTATCATCGTTTAGAAAACATCACTTACCTTAAAAAATTACCTCATGCTGACTCAGACGATGACAATGATTTAGATAGCACTTGGCTCATCACCAAACTCAAGCATTGTGAGGCAGGGGAAATTATTTACGCAGAAATTGATGACGCTTTTCTTTCTCATTATACCTACCTATATTTCCCCATTGAGCCAAGTACGGTTGATCCTCAATGGCTTGAAAAAACCTGTCAGCAAACGCCGGATGAATCACTCATTACCTGCGATGTGGTTTTAGACAAACCGATGGGAAAAATTCCTGCAGATATAGAGCTCGATTGGAAATGCATCGAGCTTAAGGGGTCAGGCCATGGCCAATCCCTACCTCAGCTGCTCACAGGGTCTGAAGAAGTCATTGTCGTCGATAATCAATTTGCTTTTTGGCGCAAACCCTTTACTGAAATTGAGGGCCAGTATTACACGCAAGATTACCCTGCACAGTCGATGCCACAAACACCAATTACATTAAGTCAACCCTCAGACAATCGTACACGAGATCTTGTCAACGCCTTAATCACATTCGCATTACTTTTTTTTGGCGTTTCGAACATCCTTCCTCATTACCTGACCTCGTTAACCATCGACATTCCAGTCATGCCAGGCCTGTTCTCAACAGTGTTCTGGTATGCCGGATTAGCAGGTATAGCTGGTACCAGCATGTTATCTAGGAAAAACTTTATTTACCCTGCAGCAAATATATTGGCAACCGCTTTAAGCATATTAATCTGCTTTTATATTGTAATCCATTTCATTAGCGAAGAAGCCATAGACGATGCAGCAATGGTTTTTTATGAAGATTTTTTTCTCCTTATATGTTTGGCCATACCGGTCCTTTTTTACTATGGCAAACGTCAGTGGTACGGGCATCTTTCTGATGCCGCTTTTCTTGCTGCCACGTTTGCGTTGATCGTACATGCAATCCTTTGGTTCTTTCCCACTTTATTGGACTTCATTTTCGAAGGTGAAAATATACTCTTTGAATTTCGAGGTGAAATGGGTACAGGATATTGGGGCTTTATTTGGGCCGGAATAATGCTCATCACATTTACCAACAACATGAAAAAGGGTGCCCACCCTATTTACTTAGACAGCTTTGCAAAAGTCTTAAATCAAATTATCCTACAAGTCACACCCGGCCATTTAAAACAACTTCAAGTTCGCGGTGAAAAGATTGAACATCAAATGATGTTGTTGATCGAAAGCATTGATTTATCCCATAATGACAAAGTGACTCGCCTGAAAGACTATCAATACCAATTCGAACACTTACAAAGTGCTTTGAGAAATTTTAGCTTCATGAATGACGATACCTTTGATCAGGCTAATAAAGAGCAGCTCAAAGAAAATGTTGAGGTGTTGCTGCAAGACTTAAAAAAAGCTGAACAAGGGATCGTTGTATTGCAAAGTACAAACTTGATGAGCTTACGGGTTGGCCCCGCTATTGAAATGTTGCACAAATACGACCGGGTGGATAACATTCCACTGGATGACGAAGAAGAAGAGAGTTAGTCTGACCCTGCTTATACTTCAATCACTGAAAGAGTCGATACCAGAGTCTTTCAGTGAAGATGTTTATGTTCAGGTCAGCTAAAAATTATCTATTTTAGTATAGTGATAACTGAAAACACCAAAGATAAAAAATCCAATCAAGCAGACATAGATAACTACTTTTTTTACCTGGAACTTCAGTTATTTGGCCTGGGTGCGAAAAAATGTGTTAATTTTTCTGTGTCCCTGTAATATTTATAAGCGGAATAATTTTGATAAACGATTAAGGGGTTTGGCGATGTTAAGCATGTGCATTCGGGGTTTTGTATTGGGCGTGGTCAACATGCTGCTTATCAGTCACGTTTTTGCCGGCCCTTGGTATGATTTGGGGTATAAGTTAGACACTGCTGACGCCATTGTAGAAGTAACCGTCAGTCATGATCGTAAAACAGATAAAGTGCATGAGATTTTACTCGTGCAATCTGATTTGCCTTTTACGGATAAAGTGGCAGATGCCAGTATTTTTTCTACGCATTCAAAGTGTTGGTCAAAAATCACTGCGGAACAAGATATAAAAGTCCTGCTGTTTTACAAGCGTCGTCACGCCAAACAATATACTCAGCACTATGGTGTTGAAAATGGGCAAGGTTTTTATACCTCATTAAATCCTAATTATGATGCATTAGTTCAATCAATTAAGGCGTTTGTGCAGAATAAAACTGAGTTGCCAGCTAATATTACTGAAGGCCAATCTGACGCATTTTGTCGATGAAAAATGAGCCTTAATAAGTCATTGTCTAAGGCGTAAAATGAAAAACAATATACCACGTGTGCTGATTGCAGAAGACAACCGTCTAACCTTGCAAATTCTCGGAAAGCTGGTTGGTAAAATGGGCTACGATACCTGCTTGGTTGAAGATGGTTATGAGGCGATGCGGCAATTGCCTTCTTTTGGTCCTGATCTCGTTCTCATCGATGTCTCAATGCCTAAACTGGATGGGTATGAGGCGTGTGTTCATTTACGTAAACTCTGTAAACCTCACGTTCCAATTATATTTTTATCTGGCAAAACACGCAAAGAAGATATTCTCAAAGGGTATGAGGTAGGTGGGAGTGATTTTATCTCTAAACCATTTAACCACCATGAGCTCACGCGGAAAATACAAATTGCAGTAGAGGGCAAGCTTAATATCGACCGATTAGCAGCGCGCGGTGACTCCTATAAATCCTCTCAACAAGATGCGCTGATTAAAGGGGAGGCGTACAAAATTGTTGAAGCGTTTATTCAGCAAAGCTTTCATTATGAACGCTACGATGAGTTGGTGACGGGCCTTAAGAAAACGTTAAGAGGTGGATTTGGCTTACGTTATACACTTCAGGTTCGGTTAGAAGATTTTTCGGTGAATCACAGTGATGATGGTGTGGTCTCTCCAATTGATTTGCAGATTATAGAAAGCTGTAAAGAAGAAGGGCGCATGTTTGAGTTTCGAGTAGATCGAACCTTGTGGACCTATAAAAAATTCTCTTTGTTGGTGCACAATATTGGCGCTTGGGGTGAGGATGTGACCTTGTTGCTAGATACGTTTCAGCAGGCATTAGAGCGAATTAAAAGCTTACAAGCAGGAACGGACGCTTTTGAATTATTTGAAATTGGGGTCGAACCTAGTTTGCCGATGATTAAGAAAATTGTCCGGCAGCAATTTGAGCACTTAGTTGGGAAGGTGAGCTTACACTTAGGTGATCATCAAGGCACGTATGAGTTTAGCAAAGACTTTGAAGAACAATTGGTTGGTTTGGTCAATCATGAAAAAAAGTTAATACTAGAAAAAATTTCAGATTTAGAATAATAAGATCACCGAGCATACGGTGATCTTAAACCCATCTTATACGGTTAAAGTGCCATATATCAGTAAACTCCAAGCGACAATCGGGTGGAAGATCACGCGCCATAACCCATGCCTATGGGGTAAATAAAAAGTGATATAGCACCGTAACTGCAAATAGCAAGCGGGACAGATCAGCTAAGGAATCATTCATTATCCTCTCCTATTGATTTAAGTAGTATGTCAAAAATGATGCTGTCATTGATCGTCATGTCTTCAGAAAAGGAAACTGACCAAATGACATATAAAATGACCAGTTTGATGCAACGAGTAATGGCCAGTTCTTTGACTAGTGGTTGTAATAACCAGTATTTCTTCTTCTTGCTCATGATCTGTGAGTCCCCTTTTAAGGGGACTACTAGTGCAAAATAAGGCCAAGTTTCAAATATTGATTAAAAACAAATAAATAGTACTATTTTATTGTTTTCTATAGGGTTGAATGAGGCGGCTGTTAGCATAAAAAATGGTCGTTATATGTCAGTATTGTCAGGCTGTCACTGCCATAAATGGCATTAGATATACAGGTTGTCTTTACTTGGTTACTCGCCGTTAAAACATCACTCAAATTAGACGATCATCAAAGCCATGGATGATCCTTGCCATTCGCTAATAGTTGTCGTTTAATAACAGCATGGCTTTCGACAGTGTTCTTCTTACAGGGAGTTCACCTCATTAGCTCTTGCTCATGCTGGGTGTGTACAAAAGCAAACTGTAGACGCGCAAAAAGCGCATGTCTCTGATGCAAGTTGTCATGCGCTTAAGAGTAAAGGGCAGGTCAATAAAAAGGTATTCACATGAATGACTATTCAGGTGAGCCGTCTTCGGCGGCTCAAAGTTGGCATACCAAAAGCGTAAAAGCAGTCTTAAAAGCACTTATTACCTCATCAGAGGGTTTATCCAAAGAAGAGGTAACGAGTAGGCTGACCAAATACGGGGCTAATCAGCTTCCCGAGGCAAAAGCGCGCGGCCCTCTGCTGCGATTTCTCTACCAGTTTCACAACGTACTGATCTATGTGTTGATTGCTGCGAGTGCAGTTACCGCCATACTGGAACACTGGGTAGATGCTAGTGTCATTCTATGAGTGGTGCTTCTCAACGCTGTCATCGGCTTCGTGCAGGAAGGTAAAGCCGAGAATGCGCTCAAAGCAATTCGGCAAATGCTTTCTCCGAATGCAATGGTTATACGCGGTGGCCAACAAACGACCATTCGAGCAGAAGACTTGGTACCTGGTGATATCGTGCTGATGCAATCCGGTGATAAGGTGCCGGCAGACCTGCGCTTGTTCCGAGTAAAAGGGCTTCAAATTCAGGAGTCAATATTAACAGGTGAGTCATTGGCGATTGAAAAGATGACTGACTCTGTCACGCCGGAGTCTGTGATCGGCGACCGCCGCTGTATGGCTTATTCAGGAACCCTTGTAACCCACGGCCAGGGGGCAGGCGTAGTAGTCGCTACCGGTGCACATACCGAGATTGGTCGCATTAGTACACTGGTCTCAGAAGTGGAGTCAGTGACGACCCCGCTGTTACGCCAAATGGCTCAGTTTGGCCGTTGGCTTACGCTCGCCATTCTCGCTATTGCAATTATCACTTTCGTTTTTGGTTCATTGATCCGAGACTATGCGGCCGCAGAAATGTTCCTTGCCGCTGTAAGCTTAGCTGTGGCGGCTATTCCTGAAGGGCTGCCGGCCATTATGACCATAACATTGGCGATTGGTGTGCAGCGAATGGCTCAGCGAAATGCGATTATTCGCAGGCTTCCAGCGGTCGAGACGTTGGGAGCCGTAACCGTCATTTGCTCAGATAAAACAGGCACCCTGACACGCAATGAGATGACTGTGCGTACGATTGCTACCGCCGGTCATTTATTTGAGCTCAGTGGAACGGGCTATGATGCTCATGGTTCTATTTCCCTGGAAAACAGGGATGTACTTCCTGAGGAGAGGCCGCTACTGATGGAGGTGGTTCGTGCTGCGGTGCTTTGCAATGATGCATCGTTAGAGCAAAGAGAGGGAGAGTGGCTTGTCCATGGCGACCCTATGGAAGGGGCGTTACTCGCGGCAGGTTTAAAGGCCGGACTGGATATTGATTTTGAAGGTAAACAATACCCGCGTACCGATCTTATTCCTTTTGAATCAGAGCATCGTTTTATGGCAACACTGCATCACAGCCACACCAGAGAGGCTTTTATACTGCTTAAAGGGGCGCCTGAGTGTGTGTTGGAGATGTGCGCTCATCAGAAAGCGGTTGGTGAAGACCTGCCTCTGGATAGAAACTACTGGCTGAAACGGGTAGAAGAAATGGCGGAGCAAGGCCAGCGAGTACTGGCCATTGCCGTTAAGCCGGTAATGAGTGAGCAGACTGAGCTAACATTCAGTGATGTCGACAATAACCTCGTCATGCTGGGTATGTTTGGCTTGATCGACCCACCTCGTGAAGAGGCTGTTGAGGCGGTGCATTGCTGTGCCATGGCTGGTATCAGGGTGAAAATGATCACAGGTGACCACAGCGCTACTGCGCGTGCCATCGCCCGGCAACTCAATTTGGTCAACGCCAATGAGGCGCTCACCGGACAAGAACTTGAATTAATGAGTGAGGATGAACTGCGTCAGCGTGTGCTAGAAGTGGATGTGTATGCGCGTGTAAACCCTGAGCACAAGCTACTGTTAGTCAAGCTGATGCAGGAACTGGGTCTGATCGTAGCCATGACAGGTGATGGGGTAAATGATGCCCCTGCATTGAAACGTGCCGATGTAGGGACAGCCATGGGGCAAAATGGCACCGAGGCGGCCAAAGAAGCTGCAGAAATGGTACTGGCTGATGATAATTTCGCATCCATCACTAACGCCGTGGAAGAAGGCCGAACTGTTTACGACAATCTTAAAAAGGCCATTTTATTTATACTTCCAACCAATGGTGGTGAGGCATTGATTATCCTTGCTGCCATCTTATTGGGTTTTCATCAGTTACCCTTAACGCCAGTGCAGATACTTTGGGTGAACATGGTGACCGCCATTACGCTAGCACTGTCTTTGGCATTTGAGCCGCCCGAGCAGAATGTTATGCAGCGGCCACCACGTAATGCCCATGAACCACTGCTGACTGGCCACCTTATTTGGCGCATTTCATTTGTATCCGTTGTTTTGATGGTTGGCACGTTCGCCCTATTTTTATGGGATTTGGAACAAGGTGCCAGTATTGAGCATGCACGAACCGTTGCGGTGAACACTTTGGTCATGTTCGAGATATTCTATTTGTTCAACTCTCGCTATATCATTGCTTCTGTTTTTAACTGGAAAGGGTTAATGGGTAACCGCTATGTGCTGATTTCAATTGGCATACTCATTATATTGCAGCTTGGTTTTACCTACCTTGCACCAATGCAATCTTTATTTGGTACAATAGCGATCGACTTTAATATATGGCTGCGTATTATGCTTGTCTCTTCTTCTGTATTATTCCTAGTTGAGCTGGAGAAGTATTTTGTTCGGCGCAAGTATCAAGATAAAGGGTAATGGCCCTATTAGATTAAGCATTATTTTGAAGGGGGATTTAGGTGAGCTGTGGGCGGTCGTATATCGCTCAATGTCTGATATGAGCTGCAACTTAGTGGTTGGTTGGGTTGTTGTATGTTGTGTCACATAACTGATACGGCTTGCAATCAACCACAGTCACTTAACTAAGTTGAGCGACTCTTTATCCCATATGGTGGTTTCAAGGCATTCTAGCGTTTGATAAATGGCAATGGCTTGTTGGGCATCTTTCACGGGGGTCTTTCTTGTAGATTTCAAAAATGCATGAATAATGTTTAAATTTCCCTCTTTTGATTTAGCAAAAAGGACCCTTGCTGATTCTTTGCCATTGTCAATTCTGAGCTTGTATATGGTGCCTTTGTATTTCCAAATTTTTGAATTTAACGTTTTAAGCTGTTTTCCATGGTAAATATCGCCATGCTGTACATAAGATTGAAACTTATTATAGATTTTTATATAAAGCCCTTCTGATATGCCGTCAAAAAACAAATATAAAGGACGAGTCATTTTATTTTTTTCGACTAAAAATATATTCATAAACTCACTAAATTACTCGGAGTAGTGAAGTTACCCCCAATATTAGGACAGCTTGCTAAGTTAAGAATTGGTATGGAAAATGACGATAAATAGGAGTCAATTATCATGCCTAACAAGCGTAAATGTTGTTTCCAAC
>JABHGC010000193.1 GCA_018672285.1 Methylococcales bacterium | reverse complement strand
GTTTATCATCTGCGTCTATTGATACGGTTGCTTCAGTGTAGCCCCCAGTTTCAAAGCCTGTTATGGCAACGCCTCCTGTGGTGAGCCGCTGATTTACTTGGTTTTGTTTGGTTAATAGTGCGCCAGGGTGGCCACATGAAGCATAGGTAAGTTGGCGTTTTGAATGGCTATAAACACCATACCAAAGGGTAAAATACTTACCATTGTGATCAATCATTTTAAAGTGGTTGTTGAGTGCAAGCGCTACGTCGCCTGGCTTACTAAAGTCTACATCGGGTATGAATTGGTTGCTGATGGTATCTAGCACGGTAACGGCTAACAGTGATGAGCCAATACCATGGCCGCTGACATCCAATAAAAACAGGACAAAATGGTCGTCATCTAATTCAAAATAGCTGAAGGCATCTCCGCCTAAGGTTGAGCACGGCAAAAAAAGCCAGTTTGTTTTAATGTTGGATTGCAAGCGCTGTGGTAGCCGCGTGTTAATGTACTCTGCCGCTTGGTGTAGCTCTTCCTCTATAATTTGCTGTTTCTTGAGCATTTCTTGATGAAAATACTGTTCTTGGTCGTGTCGTTTCTTTCGTTCTAAGCTTGCTGTCACCCTCGCTTTTAAAATCACCGTGTTATAGGGCTTTACGATGTAGTCATCTGCGCCTTCTTCGAGGCATTTGGCAATGCTATGAGTGCTGTCAATAGCGGTGCACATGATAACTGGAATATGAGCGAGCTTTGGCGTTTCTCTAATGTGTGCTAATAACTGGCGCCCTGTCATATTGGGTATCATGATTTCTGCAAGGACAAGGTCAATGTTGCTACTTTGCAAAATCTCAAGTGCAATTTCGCCGTCAACTGCTGTAATGCTCTTAAAGCCCATTTTGTCGATGTGCTCTTGGAGAATAGCGCTATTTATTTTATTATTTTCAACAATCAATATGGTTGCTTGTTGTGTGCTGTTTTCAAGAGAATGATTCATTTTAGGTCTATGGGCTCCGCGAGAATTGTGAACACAATATTAGTATGATTATTATTATTCAGTAATTTTAACCGTAACATAGTATTTATGTAATCAAATTGTTGTGCGACAAATCTGAAATTATTCAATCGTCCACTTGGGAAAATAGTTGCACCATTTTGGTGCTTAATGGGTTTTACGGAAAAATAGGTCTTTGGCGTTATTGAGGTTGCAGCTTTGAGAAGGCAGAGGTGGTTAAGTATTAGCGATGGGGGAACTCAGGCTGTTATGTTGTGTGTTCACTATAAAGGTATACTAACGTGGCCAATGGCCAGGGTATAACAGGCTGAGCACAGAATGTGAGTGTTTTACAGGTGTTCGTGGTAGTTCGTGTTGGTGTTTTGATAGGGCGCGGCGAGGGTTTTACGCTCAATTCTGCCGACGCAATATCCTTCATCATATTCTTTTGCATGTTCAACACTGATGACTTTTGTTTGTAAAAACGGGTTTTTAAAATGGTGAGCCATCCAGCCATCTAAATAGCCAATGTGCCTTGCCATCTCAGGGTTAATCGTGTTGACCTCTATTTCAGATAATGTCGTTGTTTCATTCATGATCCCTACCTAGTGAATGTCTATTTTTGTATTATAACTTTTAAATTAATATTAGTACAAATTTAAATTAAATTAAATTTAACAATAATTGTAAATTGATGAGATGGTTTGTGAGGAGGTTTTTTAAGGGGCAAAAAAAAGCCGCTAAACAGCGGCTTTCTTAGTCAATAAATATAGACAAAATATTTATTTAAGGAACAACATTTCGCGATACTTAGGCAGTGGCCATAAATCATCAGCAACTTCAGTTTCTAATAGATCAGCATGTGTTCGCACTTCTTCCATTAAACTGCGGATATCGTTGGCACAGAACTGCATTTGAGCTTCAGTTGACTCAAAGTCATGCTGAGCTAAAGCATCGCCTAGTTTTGCAACTGCAGCGATCATCGCGTTTGCAGCACTAGCAACGGCTGTTATGGTTGACTTGTCCATCTCAATTTCTAAGTCTTGCATGGTTGTGTTGGCAACCGCGAGTTCTGTTAAATATTGCATAGCAGCAGGGTAGATGCTGGTTTTAGCCATATCAATGACAAGCTTCGCTTCAACTTCAATAGAAAGAATGTACTGCTCTGCATAAACCTCGTAACGGCTTTCAAGTTCTACCGCAGACAGTACGCCGGTATCAGCAAACAGTTTTTGCACTGAAGCTTCTTGGAATGCAGGTAGTGCATCAGCCGTGGTTGGGATGTTTTTCAAGCCGCGTTCTTCAACAGCCATTTTGTGCCACTCAGTAGAGTAACCGTCACCACCAAATACAACATTACCGTGATCGTTGATCAGTTCTTTAAGAACCGCAATCACTGCAGCTGCTTGTTCTTTACCATCGTTTAAGTGGCCTTCTAGTTTGCCTGCAATCCACTCTAGAGAGTCTGCAAGCATGGTGTTCATGGCAACTAATGGGCCAGAAACTGACTGTGAAGAACCCACAGCACGGAACTCAAAACGGTTGCCAGTAAAGGCAAACGGAGAGGTTCTGTTACGGTCACCTGAGTCACGCGCAAAGTTTAAAATTTGAGACAGACCTAAATCCATGATGCCACCGCCAGCAGCTTCGTTGAGGTTGCCTTCTTTTATGTCGTTGAAGACCCTCTCTAGTTGGTCACCAAGGTATACAGATAAAATGGCAGGAGGTGCTTCGTTAGCGCCTAAACGGTGGTCATTGGCAGAGGATGCAATGGCGGCACGTAATAGAGGGCCAAACAAATGAACGCCACGGATAACCGCGCCACAGAACAACAAGAAGTTCAGATTGTCATGGGGGGTTTCGCCAGGGTCAAGTAAGTTGCCTTGGGTCGCGTTACCAACAGACCAGTTAACGTGTTTGCCTGAACCGTTAATGCCAGCAAAAGGTTTTTCATGTAGTAGACACATAAAGCCGTGCTTTTTAGCGGTGCTTTTTAATAAGGTCATTAAGAGTTGCTGATGATCGGCTGCAACGTTGGCAGCTTCAAAGTAGGGCGCAATTTCAAATTGGCCTGGTGCAACTTCGTTATGGTGTGTTTTTGCAGGGATGCCTAACTTGTAGAGTTGGTCTTCAAAATCTTGCATGAAGACTTGAACGCGAGCAGGAATGGCACCGAAATAATGGTCATCAAACTCTTGGCCTTTCGCAGGTGGGGCACCAAATAATGTGCGGCCTGCTAATAGAAGGTCAGGTCTGTTGTTGGCAAAGTTAGAGTCTACCAAGAAGTATTCTTGTTCAGCGCCACAGCTAGAGTTCAATGGTGCAATGTCTGTCTCGCCCATTAAGGATAATACTTTTTGTGCCGCTTTATTCATCGCATCATTCGAGCGAAGTAAAGGGATTTTCTTATCGAGTGCTTCACCTGTCCATGACATGAAGACACTTGGGATCATTAAAGTGGCGCCATTATCCGTTTGCATAATGTAAGCAGGGCTGGTTGGATCCCATGCTGTGTAACCACGAGCAGCATTGGTCATGCGAATGCTACCGTTAGGGAATGAGGAACCGTCTGGCTCACCTTTAATTAATAAAGAACCCGTAAACTCTGTAATGGCACCGCCATCGCTGTTAGTAATAATGAAGCCATCATGTTTCTCGGCGGTGGCATTGGTCATTGGATAGAAAATGTGAGAGAAAAATTTAGCACCCTTAGAGGTTGCCCACTCTTTCATGGCTGCTGCAACGGCATCTGCTGTTGCTGGGTCTAATTTTTCACCGGTTTGAGCGGTTTTCTTGATGGATTTAAATGCCTTTTTGGATAGCGAATTTTCCATTCGGCTCAAGCTGAAAACGTCACTGGCCCAAATTTTACATAATCGTTCAGGTTTTTCGACTGGTGTGGTTTCTTGGTTGGTGATTTGATCAATCGCTTGCAGACGGGTGGTGTTTCCACTCATATCCATATCCTCTGTTTTGAGTTATTCAGTTAAAGATGATTAACGTTTGTCTATGCTGACTAATAAGACTTTATTGTTTTAGCAAATACCGTACCACTACCGTGTTGGTCCGGTTGTAAGCCAGATAAGACGCTGAGATCTTACATCAATTCATACTGAAGGGGTGTTTTTTTCAATCTATATGGTTATAAACTAACTCAAGGCACCAATGTGGTGCGTAAGATGCAATAAAATGGTGCGGGCACGATGGCTGCGATGGCAAGTGTCATGGTTTTTGATCTATGCTCAGTGTGTGCTTGACTAATTTATCGGTAAAATAAAAGTGAGACGAAGATGTATAAATTAATGATGTTAATGGTGTCGTTGTTTGCATTGCCTGTATTTGCAGCATTACCCCCTCAATACCAAAACATGGATGATTTAGAGGTGATGGTTGGTTTTGTCAAACAGCATGAGCGGGTTGCAGGCTCATTGCGGTTAATTAACTTAGAGGAATACACCGTGTACTTTGGCGATGATTGTAAAGCCACTTTTCACCGTAAGCACATCCCTAAAGCTGAGGGGTGGGTAGGGCCTGCTGACCCGCTTGAGTTTGATTTGTCTACTTGCCCTATTCAATAAGGAATAAAGCTAAGGTGGGCTTTGTTATTGGCTGATGTAAATAAAATGATCATCATTCAAGACGGCTTCACCTTGCCACTGGTACGCTACCAGCTTGCCATTTTTAGCCACAGAATAATCAAGACAAGCCACGTTGTCGGCCAGCTTTTGGGGGGTACCTTGCATCCAGTAGTGGCCAACAAAAACAGGTTTTTCAGTGGCAGGGTAGCCCACTAGATCATTTGCGTTAATCACCGTTTTTGCCGTTGTCTCACTCAATGTGTTTGGTGGAATAAAGGCAACGTCTTTCAATGTGCTGTTCTGATTGATCCACCAACGGGTACGAACATTGTGTCTTTTATGGCCATCTTTATCATGGAAAAAACCGCCATTCGGTATGGTGTATTCAACGCCCTTTAAGAGGGCTTCAACGGCGTGGTATTCATCGGAACCTTTGGTGCTGGCGCGGATTAAAATGTCTATATCTAGGGTGTTTTCATCGGTTAATAGGCGGCTTACGGTCTTGATTTTATAGGGTTCCCAGCAAGCGTGCACCACTCTTAGTTCGGGTAGGTCTAACCACAGTGGCAGTGAATAGAAAAAGTCTAAAGCACCTTGTAGAGCATCGGTATTTTTATTGCCGAGATATTCTTGTAAAAAAGCCAAATGTTGATGGCTATTTTGGTTGTTGCGAGGACGAAGCCAAGCATTGGTGCTATTGGGTTTTGGCGTGTGGTAGGCCAGTGCATTAAATTCATGGTTACCCATAATGGCTAACGCCGAGCCATGCTTAACCATTGGCATAACGGTTTCAAGTACTAAACGCTGCTGGAGACCTCGGTCAACAAAATCACCTAAAAAAATGACTTTTCGGGTTGGGTGTTGATGGTAGCCATTAACCAAGCTGTAGCCCATGAGTTCTAATAATTGAATCAGCTCATCTGCATGGCCATGAATGTCACCAATGATGTCGTAGTGTTGTTTCTGCATTCTTTCTCTCTTAAATGTGTGTTGCATGAAAATATGGGGGTTGAGCATGGGGGTTGGACGGATTGCGATGTTGCTATGAGATTTTTCAGGGAGGAACGAGGTCTTTCTGGTTATTTTTGACCTTGTGAGTGTTATCTTAACAAATGCATTTCTTGAGGTCGAAACTTATCACATAGGGCATTGCGTGAAAATACTCCATACATCTGATTGGCATTTAGGGCGCTCACTCTATGGGCGAAAACGCTACGATGAATTTTCTGAATTTTTACACTGGCTTAAGGCTGAAATAACCCGGCAAGAGATCGATATTTTATTGGTCGCAGGGGATGTCTTTGATACCACAACACCGAGCCATCACGCCCAAGCACTTTATTACAGCTTCCTTTGTCAGCTTGCAGACACATGCTGTCGTCATGTTGTAGTGATTGCAGGGAATCACGACTCTCCGTCCTTTTTAACGGCACCTAAAGCGCTTTTGCAGGCAATGAATGTCTATGTGGTTGGCATGATATCCGCGCAACTCGAGGATGAAGTGATCGTGTTGAAAAATGAGGCAGGTCAACCCGAGGCCATTATTTGTGCCGTGGCCTATCTGCGAGACAAAGACATTAGAACCGTGAGTGCCGGGGAAAGTATTGACGACAAAAATGCAAAATTGATCGAAGGGTTAAAGGCGCATTATGCGGGGGTTTGTGAGATTGCAGAACAAAAGCGGGTGGCATTTGCAAAAGAGGCGGGTCTGAAAATTCCCATTATTGGCATGGGGCATCTGTTCGCCGCAGGTGGAAAAACAGTTGAAGGGGATGGTGTGCGAGAGCTGTATGTAGGGTCTCTTGCTCATGTGACGGCAGATGCTTTTCCTGCGTCGATAGATTACCTGGCATTAGGGCATTTGCATGTTGCTCAGCCTGTGGGTGGCTTGGCGCATTTACGCTACTGTGGTTCGCCGATTCCCATGGGGTTTGGTGAAGCGAAACAAAACAAAAAAGTGCTGGTTATCGCGTTCGATGGCGTTAAGCCCGATGTAAGCGAGGTGGTCGTTCCATGTTTTCAAGCATTAGAGCGGGTGGTTGGCTCCTTGGTTGAAATACATGAAAAAATAGATCAGTTAAAGCAAGCTGGCAGTACTGCCTGGCTGGAGATAGAATTTTTGAGTACCGATGTTGTCGGGAACTTACGCGAGTCGATAGAGGAATGGTTAGTTGATTCCACAATGGAGATACGCGTCATCAAAAATAAACGGATGAGCGATAGGGTGATGAATCTTTCTCAAGAAGAAGAAACACTAGATGACTTAAATGTACATGATGTTTTTGCACGCTGTTTAGATACATTTGATGTTTCCATTGAAGATCGAGCAGCATTGACTCATTCTTATGGTGAAATCATTCAATCCATCGAAGACGAAGATAAAAACGCTGAATAGGGAGGTGAATGGTGAAAATTTGTGAATTAAGATTTAAAAACCTGAACTCGTTATACGGTGAATGGTTTATAGATTTTACTGACCCAGAGTACCTATTAAACGGTATTTTTGCGCTCACAGGGCCAACCGGTGCCGGTAAGTCAACGGTATTAGATGCAATATGCTTAGCTTTGTATGGCGCAACACCTCGGCTAGGAAAAATAACCAAAACCGCAAATGAGATTATGTCTCGGCAGACAGGGGAGTGTTATGCCGAAGTATTGTTTGAATCACAAGCAGGGCGTTATCGTTGCCATTGGGGGCAGCATCGTGCCCGTAAAAAAGTGGGTGGAGAGCTGCAAAGCCCTAAGCATGAAATCTCTGAAGGTATTGATGATGGTAAAGTTATCGAGCATCAAATACGACGTGTTGCTGCGGTTATTGAAACAAAAATAGGCATGGATTTTGAGCGGTTTACACGTTCAATTTTATTGGCTCAAGGGGGTTTTGATAGTTTTTTAAAGGCGGATATTGAGCAAAAATCTAAAATATTAGAGCAAATCACAGGGACTGAAATTTACAGTGATGTTTCTCGTAAAGTGCATGAGCGTCAGCGTGATGAACGAGAGGAAATGGGCCTATTAACGGCTGAAGTGAAAGGCATTACCTTGCTTGATGAGGCACAAGAGCAAGAATATCAACAGTCTTTAGAGGCTAAGCAAAAGGAAGAGGCTGAGCTTGATATTAAAATCACGCAAGTGAATCAGGCGATTTCATGGCTGACAGGTATCGAGGGGGTTAAAAAACAGATTGAGGACTTAAAGCGGGAGGTGGCGATATTTCAACCAGAGCTGATTGCTTTTGAGTCTGACAGGCTGCGCCTTAGCTGGGCGTTAAAAGCCGCCGAGCTGGATGCTGAATATGCAACGTTATCGGAAGTCAGGAGGCAACAAGCCGCAGATAAAACGACTTTAGAGCAAGAGCTGCAAACGCTACCTGGGCTTAGCGCATCGAGTGAACAGGATGACATTCTTTTAAAGCGTGCAGAACAAACCACGAAAGAAGCAAAGCTAGCCTCTCATTCAGCTATATCTATTTTGAAAGCGGTGCGCGCGTTAGACCAAAATATAGAGTCAAAAAACAATGAATTGGTTAAATTAAAGCAAGACTGTCAAAAAATGACAGCACAACTAAAGGATAATGGCTTACTGAAAGGTCAAATTCAGGAGAAAATTGACAACAAGGTGGGGCTGTTAACTGGGTTAAACCGCTATCTTGTGAGCCATGCAAAAGATGAATGGTTGGTCAGTGGTTTAGCGGGGGTTGCAGGGCAGCTGAATACACTGGTGACCATGCACAGTGATATTGCTGATTTAACCTATCACAAAGAGCAGATGAGTGTCGATTATGCGCGGGTTGAGAAAAAATTAGCAAAGAATGACGTTGCTTTAAAGAGTGAAAAAATCAACTTAGATCAGGTAATACAGAAGCATACAGCAGCAAAAGTTGATCTGGACTTACTCTTGGAAGGGCGGCTGCTGCGGGAATACCGTACTGAGCATGATACGTTACTGAGGGAGCTGGCATTTCTTGCAAAAATTGCAGACCTTGAGACAGAGCGTACTCGGTTAGAAGATGATAAAGCATGCCCTCTGTGTGGCTCTGAGCATCATCCTTTTGCTGAAGGCAATATACCCACAAGTGATGCAACCTCTAAAAAGATTGAGCAACTGGCCGATATAATCGCAAAATCTGAGTCAGGTCAGTCCAAAATAGAGCAGGCGGCGCTAGCCGAGCAAAAAGTGAGAAATGGGCTGGCGGAGATTGAGAAAATCTCGGTGAACTTACAGGGGGATAAAAAGTTAGTTGAAAAGGGGTTATCTGACCTTGCTGCCCAGTTGGACAAAAAAAATCATCACTTTTCAGAGCTTAAAACACAAGCACTGCGCTCACTACAACCGTTAGGCATAGATGAAATGCCAAGCTCGGAGTCTTTAGTCGCGTTACTGTCCTCTCTTAACAAACGACTCGAACAATGGCTTGATCAGGTTAAGTTAAAAGATGAAAGTGACAAAATGTTGGCAGAGTTTAACGCGGAGTCAAAGCGAATAGATGCCATTGTTCAAATTCAAAATGAATCCTTGGAAGCATCACAGGCATTGTTGCAAACTTGCCAAAATGAATATCAGCAGGGCAAGGTTGAACGTGCTGACCTGTTTGGTAATAAAAGGCCAGATGATGAAGAGTTTTTACTCAATAAGGCGGTCATTGATGCTGATGCTGCGGAAAAAAGTGTGAGAATAAAGGCTGAAAAAAGCCGCCACCAAGCTCACTCCGTTACAATGAGCGTGGAAAAATTACGCGCTCAAATTGAGGCTCGGGTTGACAGCCTTGCAACGTTGAATGCCCATTTTATGGGGCAATTAAATCGCCTTGAAATCAGCAGTGAAGTACATTT
Source organism: Methylococcales bacterium (assembly GCA_018672285.1). GTDB lineage: Bacteria > Pseudomonadota > Gammaproteobacteria > JABHGC01 > JABHGC01 > JABHGC01. The sequence goes on along the minus strand of JABHGC010000193.1, from coordinate 666 downwards.
TCTTGATATCAAAATGCCCGCGGCAGAAAGAGACAAGCTTGAGAAAAAGGCAAAGTCTTTAGAGACTAAAAAAATCAATTTGGCTGCGAGAGAAAAAGATTATAAGGGGCGATTGTCTGCTGAGCTAGACAAAAAGGTGACATCCTCAAACCTAGAAGCGCTCAGCTCAACATACAAAGCACTTTCAACAGACTTGAAATCAATTCAAGCAAACGTGGCAAAGTGTCAACATGCCATTGCTGAAAATAGTCTCGCTAAAGACAAAATCAAGGATAAACAAGACGCGATCTCGGCACAAAAAATAGAGTGTGCCAGGTGGGATCAATTGCATCATTTTATTGGTTCTGCCGATGGGAAAAAATATCGAAATTTTGCTCAAGGGCTCACCTTTGAGTTGATGGTGCTGCATGCCAATCGGCAGCTTAAAAAAATGACTGATCGCTACCTGCTCGTGAGAGATGACAAGCAGCCTTTAGAGCTGAATGTTGTTGATAACTACCAGGCTGGTGAAGTGCGGTCGACTAGAAATTTATCGGGTGGGGAAAGCTTTATTGTGAGTCTTACGCTGGCTCTAGGGTTATCGAAAATGGCTAGCCGTAAGGTTAGGGTAGATTCTTTATTTTTAGATGAAGGCTTTGGTACCTTAGATGAAGATGCGTTAGAAAT
>JABHGC010000067.1 GCA_018672285.1 Methylococcales bacterium | reverse complement strand
TGTTCGCGGCAGTTCACAAATTAAATAGCCGGCCAAGAAAATGCTTAGGCTACAAAACACCTTATGAGGCTTTTGAAGAGCTCACTGGCATTAAACAAGAAAATTTAACCGGTCATGCACTTATGACTTGAATTCAGGATTACCTTCTTTCAACGGTATAAAATGTTTGATTTTGGCATTTTCACCCTGATTTTATTACTGGTTTTATACCTAACGTATCCAGAAAATGATCAAATTTTAGAACAAAATATTAAGCCAGAAGCGGATATTCAAAAACCAGTTGCCACTAAAGAAGACAGCACCACGACAGATTCAGAACCTTTAAATGAACATTTTTTTACCTTAACTGAGTCAAGCCCACAGTCAAATAAAACGACAAAAATTTCAGAGCTACTTAATAAAGCTGAAATTTGTATACTACAAAAACAGCTTACACAGCCTGTTGATAATAACGCCTTCTATTTCTATCAACAGGTTCTGAGCCTTGATGCTAATAATCCTGACGCACTTGCAGGGCTAAAAAAAATCAGTCAACTGCAATAACGCGAGCCATACCTTTCCCTCTTGGGTCACTTGCTGCCGTCACCGCCTGTTTCATTTTATCCCATAAAATCACTTGCATATTGCCATAATCCCGATTCATTATTTTTATATGTTGACCCTTTTTTATCAAAGAAATTTGCTCTGATGCGGTTAGTGTACCTTGCTCCATTTGTATTTCATCAGGTAGGTATTGGTGATGGTAGCGCCGTGAGGATACCCACTGCTCCACTGGCTCCCCCTTTAAGTGCGCTAAGACGGCATGTAAAACCATAGTAATAATCCGACTACCACCCGGTGTGCCAATCGCAGCAAAACTATCCTCTGAATAAACAAATGTCGGGCTCATACTCGACAACATTCGTTTACCCGGTGCAATCGCATTTGCTGTAGAACCAACTAATCCATAAAGATTTGCATGACCTGGCTTACTAGAAAAATCATCCATCTCATTATTCAGCAGCACACCTGTTCCTTGTGCAACAAAACCTGACCCCATTCTATAGTTAACTGATAACGTTGCTGACACAGCATTACCTGCCTCATCCAGTATTGAAAAATGGGTAGTATCTTCACCCTTTGGTTTGTGCTCAGTGATAGGCGTACTTTGTGACGCGACATTAACATTCACTTGCTCAGCATAAAGCCTTGCTTGTTCTCCACTTAAAAGTCGCTCTATTGGCATAACCACATAATCTGGATCACCCAACCATTTAGCTCTGTCTTTATATGCTAACTTCATCACCTCTACGATAGTATGTGGCGATATTTCAGGTAATAATTCAATGATGTTCAGCATTGCAATTAACACAACCCCGCCTGACGATGGCGGAGCCGCGGACACAACCGTTTTGCCTTTAAAATGACCTACAATTGGCGCACGCTCCACCACTTGATATTGCTTTAAATCTTGTAAATGCCAGATCCCACCATTTTTTTGAACCGCAGATACTAATTTTGAAGCAACTTCCCCATCATAAAACCCGGCATGACCTTTAGAGGCTAATAATTGCAATGTCTTTGCAAGATCTTCTTGTATTAAAATCATGCCCTCTTTTGGTACAGAGCCTTTGCTTAAAAATTGATCACTCGACGCAGGGTATTGCTTTAAAACAGATAACCTTGCTTTTACCCCTGCAACCAATTGACTGTTCACAGGGAAACCATGCCTTGCCAAATTAATCGCCGGTGCTAACGTCGTCTTTAGTGGCAGTTTTCCATAATGCTCTGACAAATGCACTAATGCCGCAGGCAAACCTGGTATCCCTGCTGCTAAAGGGCCATTTTTTGATGCCCCTTTAATGACCTTGCCGTGTTCATCTTGATATAACGTGGCGGTTGCTCTTAAGGGCGCCCTCTCTCGGCCATCCAGCATAATGCTCCGTTTTTTATCAGCCTCGTGTAACAGCCAAAAACCCCCGCCCCCTATGCCAGACCCTTGTGGTTCAACCACCGCTAACACGGCACTTACGGTTACCGCTGCATCAAAAGCGTTACCACCACTGTTCAAAATGTTAAGCCCCGCTTCTGTTGCTAGTGGATGTGCCGACGCAATTGCATAAGCGGGTAGTTTGTCTGCCCAAGCCGTTTGAACACATAAAAATAACCCAAAAATCCAGGATTTAGTCACGAAACCTCCAAAATCATATTCAATAATATGTATTGTGTATTATTTGATATTATAAAATGCGCTTTCAAAACGATCTAAATTAGTACGTTAAAACGTTAGAAAACACACTTTTCACATTTAATCCGTCAAAAACCTAACGCTTAATTAGTTACGCCTAACATTTCGTTTTGTAATTATTGAAAACGCACACCTGCCTGGCAGAAACCTGCAGAAATCACTCACACTCATCTCAAATCCATGAAAATATCGCATTTTTGATCATCCTGATCTTGCTACAAACCCTAAAACCACCCCGCGCAACACGCAAGACGTAGTCGAATTACAGCTAAATACAAACTTATTTCATGTTTTCACAAATTTTTTATATCGTCAACAATCAATTTGATATTCTTTTTTACACGACCCTTTTGGTCACTAAGACTCACCCTGCAATAACGATTTATCCCTAATACCCAGCCAACAAATGGCCCAAAACCACGGCAAATATGAACTTTCTGCCCATCTCAACTCACTATTGACGCAAGAAAAAACCTATTCCCGATAAAGGAATCAGTAAGCTGCCCCACAATAAAACCTAAACAGAGAAATTGACTATAAAAAACCCATTTTTTTATTTCACTCATCAATGACATTGAACCTCACCGTTTTGGCATAGAAAAATATCTCAACTGCGAGCGCAGCGCACCTTAGTGAAAAAATGACTTCAAACCACAGAAATACTTGTCTCTAACTGATTATTAAAAACACTCTAATGCGCTTTTAACCCATCAATTTAATTTAACAAAACATATTTTTGAGTGTGGCTTCTGAACCTCTGGCTGCTAACTATAAGAAAGACTGGCGACGTAACAGGTGCAACCCTACATTCCTAGTTGCGAGGCATGCTACACGCATTTTGAATGGAAAAATTGTGCACAGTCAAAACCATTACTGAGCTCCTCAAGGTGACACAATTACAGTTAAAAAATGAAAGAAGATGTGATCAACTGAAGCATGAAAAAGGCAAACAAGGACATCAATGGAATGGATACAACCACCCTACTAAGGTTGCCTTAGTAAGGCATATAACAACTGCGATCTATTTTGTTAGTATTTCGTACTTCGCCATCAACTCGTCTTTGGTCTCAGGACGATTAGGATCTAGCGGAATGCAGTCTACAGGACACACTTCAACGCACTGCGACTCTTCATAATGGCCAACGCACTCTGTGCACAAATCAGGGTCAATCACATAGATTTCTTCCCCTTGAGTGATCGCCCCATTAGGACACTCAGGCTCACAGACATCACAGTTAATACACTCATCTGTAATTAATAATGCCATGTTCTTTTCCCTCTTTTACCCAGAAAATATTACTTATTACTACATCTTGTTATTCTAACGCATCTTGTCCGCTAATGCAGTAGCAACATTATTCGGTACGCACTCAGAGATATCAGCGCCCAAACGGGCAATTTCTCGCACCAAACTAGATGATACATAAGAGTATTGCTCAGCAGGCGTTAAAAACAAGGTCTCAATTTCAGGGGCTAATCGCCGGTTCATTCCCGCTAATTGAAATTCATATTCAAAATCCGAAACCGCTCTCAAACCCCGAATAATGACTTTGGCATCAATTTGACGGGCGTATTCAACCAATAATCCATCATGGCCTTCTACCGCAACATTGTCACAACCTTGCAATGCATCTTGAACCATACTAATACGTTGGTCACGCGTAAACACCGGCTGTTTCTTAGGGTTGGTTGCAATCACAACGGTCACTTTGTCAAACAACGTACTTGCCCGCTGAATCAAATCTAAGTGACCATTGGTCACAGGGTCAAAAGTGCCTGGATAAACTGCATGTACCATAATTAACCGCCTTTTTTCGCCAAGCCGAACACCACATTGCCGGCTTGTTTTTGTTTCACCATTGTCCACGTTGGTGGCAATGTAACCGTTTGTTGTAGCGGGTATTCGAGATAAATTAGACTCCCTTCAACCACCCTACCCTGCTGCTCTAACATCTCACAAATGTCATCTACCGCTTGCAGTTGAAATGGTGGGTCAACAAAAACCACATCAAACGCGTCACCGGGTTGCCGTAACCACACCATTGTGTCTTGTTTTTGTACCTCTACATTTTGCGCCTGCAAGATACTTTTAGCCTGTTTCAATGATTGCCATGCTGCAGCATGCTTTTCCAGTATTAAGACCTGTTTAGCCCCTCTGGAGGCAGCCTCAAATCCTAACGCACCACTTCCTGCAAACAAATCAACGCATCGAGCGCCTAGCAAATCTCGCTGCAACCAATTGAAGACAGTCTCCCGCACCCTGTCACTGCTTGGGCGCAAACCGTCAACATCGGGGAAATCAAGTTTTCGGCCGCGCCACTCACCGGCAATAATTCGAACCTGTTGTTTGCCTCGTGGCTTTGCCATTATTTTGCCGCTTTACCAACAACCACCATCACCATTGCATTTGGGTTTAAGTGTTTTTTCAGGGCTGCTTTAATTTGAGAATGTGTCACAGCTCTGGCTCTGGTAATAAAGGTATCAACATAATCTAGTGGCATATTGTAAAAACCAATCATCGCTAAATACTGTAAAATTTTAGCATTACTATCTACCCGCAAAGCAAAGCCACCCGTGATATTGTTCACTGAAGCAGACATTTGTTCCGCTGTTGGGCCTGTTTCAATATATTTCGCAATGGTTTCACTTAACACTTTGCTTGCTTCTGGCACTTGGTCATTTTTAGTTTGTAAACTGGAGATAAACGGACCTTTTTCTGCCATTGGAGAAAAATAACTGTAAGTACTATATGACAGTCCTCGTTTTTCTCTAATTTCCTCAGCCAGAATGGCTACTAAGCCACTACCACCCAACGAGTGATTGCCAATGTATAGCGGTAAGTAATCAGGCTCTTGGCGATGCATTCCCACTTGACCCATTACAATGGTTGATTGGCTAGACTGAAAATCAATATGGATGGTTTTTGCCTCTGTTAATGGCTTAGCCTCGGGTAATTTATCCGCCGCTTTACCTTTCGCCAGTTTAGCTGTGACTGTTTCAGCAATCGATTCTGCTTGCGCTCTGTCAACATCCCCAACAATTGCAACCAAAGCATTATTGGCTACATAATATTGCTGATAAAAGGCTTTCACTTGCTCTTGGGTAATGGCAGTTAAGGAAGCTTCCGTGCCACCGGCTGGTTGGCCATAAGGATGATCACCGTACACCGCTTTATAAAAAGCCTTACTGGCAATACTGGCAGGCGATTCTTTGGCTTTTTCGACAATCAATAACATTTGTTGTTTGATGCGTTTAAAATCTGCAACTGGAAACGTCGGTGCCTGAATCACATCGGCATAGACTTTTAATGCTGGCTTTAAATAATCAGGGTCGGTCAAACTTCTCAATGTCACAATGGCCATATCTCGCAATGAGCTATTGCCCATTTGAGCGCCTACATCGTCCATTACCACAGCAATTTGATCCGCTGATAAGGCACCTGCACCTTGGTCTAATAAGGCATTAGTCAGTTTAGCGACACCTGGTGCTTTACCATCTCTAGCGCCACCAGCATTAAACACGACCTCAATATCCACCATGGGCAACCCTGGTGAAGGTACATAGTAAACTTTTGCGCCATTACTCGTGACCCAATGTTGAATACCTAAGCCTGCATGAGCATTAGAAAAACTCAAAAAAAGGCAGATTAAAACGATTGCTTGTCTCATTATGAAGTTTCCTTAGTGTCGACCAGTTGAAAGGCGTGCAGGTAGCTGAGTATTTTTCGTCATTGGCTGAGGTTTCAGCTCTGCTATCGTTAAACCTTTGTCAATCAAGTATTTTTTAGCAACGGTTTGCACTTGTTCTGCTGTAACCGCTTTTAATTTATCCACATAACTGTCCAATAAACGCCAACCCACTCCGGTTGTTTCTAACGACCCCATTTGCATAGCTTGGTAAAAACCGGAATCTTGTTGATATATGGTGTCGGCCATCACTTGTGCTTTAACTCGATTCAGTTCAGCAGGGGTAACGAGTGTGGTTTTCATCAACTCGATTTGGCCTCTTAACGCGTGTTCTACATCGGCAATGGTATGATTTTTAGTCGGTACAGCAGAGAAGGTTAAAAGTGTATCTAACCGTTCTGATGCTGAATAGCTGGTTGAAATTGACGCTGCAATAGATTTTTCACGAATCAGTGTTTTTGAAAAACGGCTACTGTTACCGCCATCCAATACATTGATTAACACTTCCAGTGCGTAAGGTTCCCATTCAATATCCGCAGTATTAATCACAGGGACTTTGTAACCCATAATCATATAAGGGACTTTCGCCGGTAGTTTTACTTCTAAACGCTTCACACCAAGTTGTTCAGGCTCATGTATCGGTTTTAGTGGCGGCATGTCCACTCGTGGAATAGCCCCAAAGTATTTTTTCGCCAAATACACAATAAAAGCCGTATTCACATCCCCAACGACAACAATGGTTGCATTATTCGGTGCGTACCATAACTTATACCAATTCGCTAAATCGCTCAGGCGCATATTATCCAAATCATTCATCCAACCAATAATCGGTGCCGAATATGGGCTGTATCGAAATGCTGCTGCATGGAAAATTTCAGCCGTTTTACGCGTTGGCTTATCATCCGTTCGCATTCGCCGCTCTTCTTTCACGACCTCGACTTCTTTCTTGAATTCATCCTCCAGCAACACCAAATTATGCATACGGTCTGCTTCCATCTTAAAACTGGTTTCGACTCGACTTGACTCTAATTTTTGGTAGTACCCAGTATAATCTTGCCCAGTAAACGCATTCTCTTGGCCGCCTTGCTCGGAAATGATTCTAGAAAACTCACCGGGTTTGAATTGCTGAGTCCCTTTAAACATCATGTGCTCTAATACATGGGAGACACCCGTAACGCCTAAGTGCTCATAGCTCGAGCCTACTTTGTACCAAACTTGGGTCACCACGACAGGTGCACGATGATCTTCTTTGACAATCAGTTTCAAACCATTGGTGAGGGTAAATTCTTGCGCTTTACTCGCCTGCACAACAGCAGGCAAGCTCAGGCCAAACAAACAAACTAAGGATAAAATACGTTTCATAAGATCAACCTTTCTCCTATATAGGACTTACCCTATTTTAATGATAAGCTTTGGGCATTATTTTTTATGGGTTCAAATCATAGCTCACCTTAGAGTGGTAGAATACTGAAAAAATTCCTCATCAATTAGGTAATCGGATGTTCGGGTTTAAAAAAAGCAAACCAAATACACAAACACAAGACAAGCCCCAAACCAAAGGCGGCTTATTTTCTCGGTTAAAACAGCAACTGTCTAAAACCCGTACTGGGCTTACTGAAGGCTTATCTCAGCTCATTCTTGGCAAAAAAAATATAGATGATGAGTTACTCGAAGACATTGAAGCTCAGCTCGTTATGGCCGATGTTGGTATCGAAGCCACCCAAGAAATCATTAAAAATTTAACCGATCGATTAAACCGAAAAACGCTGAAAGATGCCGAATCAGTGCTTATCGCCTTAAAAGAAGATATGGCCAGTATTTTAAAACCGGTTAGCCAACCCTTCGTCATACCTGAAGATAAAAAACCATTTGTCCTCTTGGTGATTGGCGTTAATGGTGTCGGCAAAACCACCACCATCGGCAAATTGGCCAACCGCTTCCAGCAACAAGGTAAATCCGTCATGTTAGCGGCAGGTGATACCTTCAGAGCCGCTGCAGTAGAGCAGCTTGAAACTTGGGGTGAGCGTAACAACATTCCTGTCATTGCCCAAAAGAATGGCACGGACCCAGCATCGGTTATTTTCGATGCCATTTCTTCAGCCAAAGCCAAAAATATTGATGTGTTAATTGCGGATACAGCAGGCCGCCTGCACACCCAAAACAACCTCATGGAAGAGCTGAAAAAAATCGTCCGCGTCATTCAAAAAGTAGACCCTACAGCCCCTCACGAAACCATGTTGGTATTAGACTCGGGTACAGGCCAAAATGCCTTATCTCAGGCCCGCCAATTTAATGAGGCAGTTGATATTACAGGCCTGACTTTAACCAAACTAGACGGCACCGCTAAGGGGGGTATTTTGTTTGCGCTGTCTAAAAATATGAACATCCCCATCAGGTTTATTGGTATTGGCGAGTCACTAGAAGATTTACGTGAGTTTGATAGTACTGATTTTGTGAATGCCTTATTCGACATAGAGGACAACCCAGAAGAGTGATTCAGTTTCAACAAGTGAGTAAGCGCTACCCCGGTCAACACGATGCCCTAACGGATGTTTCATTCCACCTAGCCCAAGGCAGCATGACCTTTTTAACCGGCCACTCAGGCGCTGGTAAAAGCACCTTACTCAAACTCATTGCTAGGCTAGAAACACCCAGCCAAGGGCAAATACAAGTGGCAGGCCAAAACATTGGCCGTTTTAGTCCGCGCCAAATCCCTTATTATCGCCGTAAAATAGGGATCGTTTTTCAAGACCCTCATTTGCTACATGATCGAAACGTCTTTGAGAATGTCGCACTCCCCTTACTCATCACAGGCCAATTTAGCTATCAGGAAATTGGTAAACGAGTACGGGCAGCACTCGATAAGGTTCAATTACTGGATAAAGAAAACACGACGCCTGTACGACTTTCAGGTGGTGAGCGCCAACGCATCGGTATTGCTCGCGCCATTGTCGCCAAACCTCAAATTTTACTGGCAGATGAACCCACTGGTAACTTAGATGCCGCTTTAGCAGAAGAAATTTTAAATCTATTCATACAATTCAACCAAATTGGCGTCACTGTACTGATTGCCACCCATGATTTGGCACTCATTTCAAAAATGGACATCCCACAGATCAACTTGAATCAGGGGCAAGTCACATGAAGATGCTTAAATTCATGTTAGCGCGCCACGTCCAAGCCTTTGTCTCGACCTTAGGCCGTCTATTTCGCAAACCACTTAACACGCTGTTAACCGCACTCGTCATGGGTGCCACACTCACATTACCCAGCTTACTACTGTACTCATTTGACCGTTTCCAAGAAATGAGCGATGGCTGGTCAGAGCTGCCCTCATTTACTGTGTTTTTAAAAGATAACGTGACTGAAAAGCAAGCCCTTACCTGGCAAACAGAGTTGCAAAAACAAGCCGTCATAGACCACATCGCTTTTGAAAATAAAGATCAAGCACTCAAAGCCTTCAGGGAAAATACCTTACTCACGGATTTAGCCGACATTACGGGCACCAACCCCCTCCCCCACCTTCTTCTTATTACCGTTAAATCAAGCCAACGCGAGAATATACCTGAGTTAATGGCTCGACTAGAAAAACACACATTAGTCGACTCCGTCGTTTGGGACCAACACTGGATTGACCAATTAAGCAGCGCCATTCACCTCGTACAACGGCTCTCTCTCATTATTTCCGGCTTTTTATGCATTGTGGTGTTATTGGTGATCGGCAATACCATTCGTCTAGAAATTGAAAACAAACGCCAAGAAATTGAAGTCATGAAACTCTTAGGTGCAACCGCTCAATTCATTCAAAGACCCTTAATCTACCTTGGTGCTTGGCTTGGATTTTTTGCCGGTTTATTGGCTATTTGTCTCAGCGCACTGGCCATTTATTTACTGGCACCAGCCATTGCCGACGTGGCAGCTCAATATCAATTAAAAATAAATTGGGTTTCTGTTAATTTCGCTCAAATGGCTCTATTGCTTATCTGCAGCACCATTTTAGGCTTCTTAGGTGCCTGGATTGCTGTCCTTCAACACCTCAGACGTATTGAATTATCTGTTTAGTATCCCCATATAGAAGTCTGGAACTTTTGGTATTGTTAGCACTCTGAGTTGATGAGTGCTAAAATTAACCTAGAAATGATATATTAAGGATACTAACACCATGAACAGTTTGGCTTTATCGCAACCCATTGGCAGCATTGACGCATACATTGCCTCAATTCAAAAAGTGCCCGTGTTGACCCGCGAGCAAGAACAAACCTATGCCGACAAACTCTTCCACTTTGGGGATCTCGAGGCCGCTCAAGCGCTCGTTATGCACAATTTACGATTTGTCGTCAAAATTGCTCATGGCTATAAAGGCTACGGTCTTGCTCTACAGGACTTAATCCAAGAAGGTAACGTTGGCTTAATGAAAGCCGTTAAGCGCTTTAACCCTGAGGCAGGCGTGCGTTTAGTGTCTTTTGCCGTACACTGGATTCGCTCTGAGATTCATGAGTTTGTCATAAAAAACTGGCGCATCGCCAAAGTGGCCACCACCAAACAGCAACGTAAATTGTTTTTTAATCTACGTAAAAACAAAAAACGTCTCGGTTGGTTTAGCCAAGAAGAAGTGAATGCCGTCGCAGAAGATTTGGGTGTCACACCTAAAAACGTCATGGAAATGGAAGCGCGTATGAGTAACTACGACGTCAGCTTCGATGCACCTGACAATGATGACGATGAAAACAACTACTCGCCTTCAAACTACCTAACCAACCAGAGCGTAAGCCCTGAAAAGGCGTTAGAAGTACAAGATAATGAGGCACAACAGCACAACCGTTTAAAAGCCGCACTCGAAGGACTTGATGCGCGCAGCTTACGAATTATTCAAGCAAGATGGTTAGCAGAAGAGAAAAAAGCCACGCTACATGATTTAGCCGCTGAATTAGGGGTGTCTGCTGAGCGAGTTAGACAGCTTGAGAAAAAAGCCATGAACCAAATGAAGAGTGCGTTAAACGATTAATCAGTAAGCAAGATTTCCGATGCAGTTAGGGCCAATAAGTCGACACGCTTATTGGCCTTATTTTTTTACGCTATATCTTCAGGCTCACCTTCTTCCGGCTTAACACCAATACCACCGCAAGGCACCAAGCCAATCTCATCGCCGGTCTCAAATACCGTAAACATTTCTGAAATGGCTTTATTGACCATCACCTGAACACGATCTTCTTGTAACAAACGCTCCCAACGTTCACCACGCTTACGCAAATAAGCCAGTAAAGTTGAGATATCAATCACGGATTTAGGCACTGTAATTTCTTCAGACTCTTTGCCTAATTCACGTACAAAGTTCACGAAATAGAGGACTTTAATGGTCTTTTCTTCATCTAATTCCGATTTGGCCGCATCGTAGTCATAACCGACGGCTTTTAGGGATTCTAAATATTTAGCCCAGTTATCTTTGTACGCCAAACCTAATTTATGCAATGTTTCCCAAGAATAAATACCCGTATCATGGCCGTCATCAAAAAAGATACGAATGGCGTAACTGCCTTGGGCTTCAATCTTTTCGATATTGACTTTTTGTTTACCCGTGACAGGTTCCGTTAAAGTGACCACCTCGGCTGCTTTAGAAAAAACCCGCAAATATTCACAAGGCAAATCAAACGTTTTACCGTCATCAAACGACACCACCAAAACACGTGATTTCTGATGTAAATTAATTTCAATGGGTGAAGCAGTCTGCTTATCCGACATTAACGGCATCCTTAGAGAGATCTAAAAAGAGAGCGTATAATATCACTCCATCAACAAATTCCGAAATAGAGATTTCATACTAACCATTAGCAAGGTTATCCGCTCCCAGTTGTACTCTAACATTGTGCCGAACAACCACTGAGCGCCCAGGATTAAGTGGGGGAATAAGTCCCGACACTCACGGTACTTTTTAGCTGATTGATCGCATCATTATGTGGGTAGTGATGTAATCCTTTGCTAACCCCTTCAGAAAACAATTTGTTTTCAGGGTGGCACTCTGAAAGGTCTGATAAAACGCTGACATAGCCAGATTCATCGTTTAAAAATAAACTCAGCGTCATTAGTCGCTTGAAAGCATGCATATCATCACTGCAATATTTCAAATATTCTCGGAGCACCATCGCAGCTGATTGGTATTGTTCACATTCAATTAAATTCCGCGCTTCTTCTAGTAAGTCAACATCTTCTGAGACCTCACAGCCAATACTTTGAAAAGCACTTAAAACACCTGTTTCATCCTGTTTAATGGTCTTTTTAACGTCAACAGGTTGCTGAGTTTCTACCGAATTTTTTCTAAACGCTTTTAAAAGGTCTGATCCAAACATGACGTACTCCAAGTTTCAGTATCTGTATGACTAGTAGCAATACACATTCCACATTGGCACTGTTAGCCTGTTTTCATCACCATTGTGCGACGCCGATCACACTTAACCCCCATTTCATAAGTCGTCTTTATTCAATACCTGAACCTAAAAACCACTTTAAAGCACTGAATTTATTTATATTTTACTATCATTCATAGAAACCTCTAATGCACCGACTGTATTTTTAGAAATGACTACCACTGTGTGTTGCCATGTCGAACCCAACGACTATTTTTTGACGCTGCAACTTTTATACAGAAAGAAAAGAAATTGGGTTTTGAAAAAAAGTACGGCCGTCATCCAGCGTATTGGCATTTTTATGTGCATCTGCCAACAAAACAGGTTTGGCAAAACCACAAAAGGACAAAATCTCCAACTGACCGGCCTCGGACGACAAAGATTCAATCGGAAACATGTTCACCACATCAGGATACAATGCCTCTAATCGTGCCACTTCATCGTAATACGCAGCCCAGTATTGATTCAGTGCATCCTCTAAACTGTCTGAGACGTACTTTGGATAACAAACATCCCAAAAATTCTTATTCCAAAAAGAGTCATCATGCTCAACCCAGTGATTGATGGAACCAACATCCCCTCCCCCTTTTAGGTTTAAGAACGAGCGAACTGTTGCTTCTTGATCGCGCTTAATTGCAACAACTTTAAGTCGGATACCCGATTCAATGAGTGTTTCAATTCTAGGTAGCCACCAATGAGCACTGTCACACACAAACGGTTTTTTACGCATTAACCATTTAAATTTGTCTACATGAAAATGAAAAGCGCGCTCATCCCCATCAGTGCGCCAAGGGAGTATCGGGGGAAATTCGTGAGAGCAATAAGTATTGGATTGGGCTGACAATAAATGGGCTAGACTTGTTGACCCACTTCTCCCCGTACCAATACCCAATACCAGTTGCCCCTCAACATCTTCATCAACTGCAGTATTCTCTTGCAATAATGACAATAATACATCTTGAGAAAACCGATCACTCGCATCTAAGTTGATAATTTGGGTCAATTGATCAGCAGCTTCGGCATATAGCCCCTTAGCCAACATAATCGATGCCTTAACAAACCATACTTTCAATAATGGGGTATCGACAACCTGAACAAGATTTTGATTAATGAGTTGTGCAGAAAGCTGTTCAGCAGCAGAAAAATTACCCTCAGCAAGATATTGCCAAGCTTTATCTGATTCTTTAGACATCCCTCACTCCACACAGGTTTTAAGCGGTAAGCCTATCTGTTTTACCCCTTTTTGCCAAAATTAAACTACCCTCTGTTGCGTTCATGCGCGTAAACGCCAACAAACTCATCAAGACCAAAACCGGCTAAAGCAACGACCCAATAAATGCTATAGTAGCGTCCACTATTCTCACTCAGCCATACAACCCACTATGAAAAAAACATTTATAACCACCCACAAAAAAATCAAAACAGCCCGCCTTTTTGAAGGCTTTAAACATGAAATCAGTAAATACCTAAAAAGAGAACGCCGTAAGACATTACCCGATGGCTATGATTATTGGGATTTTAACTGCCGCTTTGGTAAAGATGCTGAACATTCTGAAGCCATTCATGTGTCTGCCATTAATAAATCCATTAGTTGGGCTGAAACAGAGCAATTAAAAAGCTTTTACTTAGAGGTAATCGCTGAGGCCAGTATTCGTACCAAAAAGCCCATCACAGAGCAAGATACTCCCTCAAAAGACTAGCAAGAGGCGCTGAATCACCATGCAACCCATGATCTTAGATTTTTCAAATACCACTCATCTCATCAACGCATGCAGTGACTTAGTAACCACGCTAGCAGCTGATCAAACCCTAAACGCTGACACCATAGACTCCATTCATGAGTTCAGCAATATTATTAAGCACACTGAAACCGCTACACTCGCCCCCGATGACATCCATGATATAGGAGACACTGGCGCTCAATTACTCAGGCACCTTTTCTTTGCCATTCAGCAAACCGATAAACTGCCCTTGTTTAACGACATCGCCATTGCATTTGCATACTGGGTTGCTCGCCACAATGGCACCTTACATCAAATCGATTTTACGGTGAATGCCATAGCCCAAGCCGCCAATACCTTTCACGACAAAGTACGCTTAGAGTCTTTATATGAAGCAGTAACCTTTATCATTAGAGCCGTTGACCACAACCTTCAAGACACGTTGGATCAAGGTGCAAAATCTCCTTGGCAACTGTTAAACCTCAATTACGGCATCATCGCAACCCGAACACACACCCCTGAGTTAATGGATTCTGCATTTAGCTTGCTACTACAAAATATCCCAAACGATGCGCCCGGATTTTTTCAGCAAGGCATGGGGGAAATGATTAGGCTTAATTACCCTGAGCACGTACAAACGGTCATGCAACGTTACTATAATCAATATTGTCACAACCAATAAATATCACTACTTTATTATATTAACTAATTGATAATTTTTGTCGATAATGTTATTTTACCGATAATTACTTAATTATTTTTAAATATTATACAGGTGAAGCATGAAGGTTTTTGGCATAATTTTGGTCATTTTTGGCTTTACAGACATCATTGCAGACCAACTTGGTTCAGATGTTTGGACCGACTGGCTACACATTGATCTACCAGAACTATTATGGCAATTTAGCGGCCTTATTGAAATTGGCGCAGGATTCCTCTTCATCAAACTGGCCGATAAACGCGCACTCGCTCAACCAGAAGCGACACCTGAATCTGACCTTATTTCTGAGGCTGAAGAAGCTTTAGCAGAATCAAATAACACATTATCCGCACTCTATGAAAAACACACACTTGAAGCGCTGCATTTGTATGCTGACATTAAGCAAATTGTCGGCGACTACCTTAAGCAAGAGCATGTTATAAAACACCTTGGTGAAGACAATCAATTCATGCAATTGTTGGACACGTATTTTCAGTGCATGATATTTAAGATAGCCGCTTTCGATCGCACCATTTCAGAGGAAGAACGCTATTTCATCACGGCTTTTTTTGGTGAAGAAGTCACACAAGAGATGGTATTCAACTTCTTAGAAGAAGATCCAGAAAAAATTGATAGCATCATTAATGATCACACCATTATTACGCTATTAAACTCCGCACATGATGGTTCTGCCTATATCGTTTTAGAAAAATTTGGATTCATTTTTAGCACCTTCATTACCTTAGATAATAAATGTCGCTATGAAGACCACCCCGTTTATAAACATATCTTTGAAACCATGCAACCGCTGGTTGATGATTGGCCAGAAGAGTACAACGAATAAGCGACGATGACTCTTGGTTAACCAAGAACAAGCTCATCTAACCAAACGTGAATTCGCGCTACTTCTTGGTGAACGATGGATTGATCCATAAACGTGTGCGCCACCACGGCAATCCCCTGAGTGAGCACCAAAAGGTGCAGGGTTAATTCATCGGCATTTTGTTCTGGTACTAATTCGGTAAATTGCACATTTAACCACCCCTGAATTCAAGTCATAAGT
>JABHGC010000111.1 GCA_018672285.1 Methylococcales bacterium | reverse complement strand
GTTCGCGGCAGTTCACAAATTAAATAGCCGGCCAAGAAAATGCTTAGGCTACAAAACACCTTATGAGGCTTTTGAAGAGCTCACTGGCATTAAACAAGAAAATTTAACCGGTCATGCACTTATGACTTGAATTCAGGCTTTTTGTTTATTCATGTTGTGGTCTTTAAAAAGTGTAAGTGACGAGAGGGCTGAGTTGTGTTGTTAATGTGGTTATTGAGGTATTGTAGGTTCTGTTTAGCAGAGCCTTTTTGGATGCATAGACTGTTATTTTTCTGGCTGAATATTAACGTAGGCATCAGGGTGTTTTGTGGCATAGGTGCCATTTTTTTATGGATAAGACTGTTTGTGATCGTGGTGAAAAATGAGTATGTTTCACCATAAGCCTGCGGAAGGAGTTGTTCGGCAATATCATCCCCCGTTAGATCACAATGTAATTCGATCACGGTAATGTCACCCTCTAAGCTGATCCGTAAGCTGATGGCCAAATAGGCAAAAAGGTGATTAAATTCATTGGCGATTGTATCGATAATACACTGAATTTTAGCGTGTATTGCCGTGTTATTTTGAATCACAGATGGAATAGATACCCCAAGCCCTTGAATTTGGCCTTTATGCGTCGTGCCGACTAATTCATCCCATAGGTGTATGATGTTTGCAGCGCCATGGTTTAATAGAAAAAAACATGTAACATCAAACCCTTCTATAAACGCTTCTAATTCAACACAGCCTGAGTATGAGCTTGCTTGTGTTTGGGTGAAAATATCTTCGGTTAACGCATCAGTTCTGAGTTTGAAAATATTTTGTTTGCCAACGATGGGCAGGTCAGGTTTGATGATGGCATGCTCTGGCATCGCCTTTAGCCCTTTTTGTGCTTCTAAAAAGTGATCTGCCTTAAATCCCTGGGGGAATTTAATGTTGTGGCTTGTGCAAAAAAGTCGTAACTCAGATTTTATGGTTGATATACTCACAAGCTGTGAATCAAACTGGTTTAATTTAAAGTGGTGGCTAATCACTGCGGCCGTGTCTAAAGCCGGCCCTGATGTTCGGGCGATAAGAGCGGTAATGGGCAAGTTTAACTCAATTATTTTTTTCAGTACTTGCTTGCTATGGTAAGTACTTTCATGAATGAAGTGGTCTGCTTGTTTGATTAAAGGAGCGCTTGCATCGCGGTCAATCACAATTAAAGTGAGACCTGAGGCCTTAATCTCTTGAATAAAGGGCTGTTGTGCTTTTCCTGCGCCTAAACAAATGACGGCTAACATGAGAGGTTGTTGTAGAGTGTGATGATGTGGATTGTTGTGTCGTGTTCTCTAATGGTGTGAGCAATTTCTAGCTCAAAATCATGTGATGAAATTAAAATGGTGCGGTGCTGAATGTCACTGATTTGATGAGGCCCAATAATGGGCTTGTTATAAAGCTCAGTGCCCCATTTTTTTGAATCTGTGTCGATGAAATATTCTACTTTGTCGATAAAATGAAATTGTTCAAGAATGGCTCTGGTATGTTCTCCTGTGCCATAAATGGAAAAGTGCGAGAGCGACTTGTTAATTATGTCATCATTTATTGCGTGAAAAGCCTGTTCAATAAACGCTTTTTTATTGGTTTGATACTGCTTAAGCGCATTCACGGTCAAGGTTTTATTGTTAAGCGTGGTCGATTTTTTAGCAATAATGCGAATGTTGGGAATGGAAGGGGTTTGATCCGTCGCAATCACGATAAATCCACTTTGAGTCAGGCATTGTTGCAAGGTTTGCTCGGTAAAGTGGTTTAAATGTTCGTAGCTGTAAAATTCTGCTAACTGTAAATAAGGCGTTAGGCTGTTGGGTACTTCCAGCACTAAATAACCACCTTCTGTCATCTTAGATTGTAGCGCCTGTAAAACATCGGCTGGGTTTTTGAGGTGTTCTAAGACGCTAATGCATAATAGTAAATCAATTTGAGGGCAGTCAGCGGGGCTTAAGTCTTCGATTTTTTTATTGATGACGTGTATTTGTGGGTCATCGAATTGATCAATGGCACAGCTGGGTTCAATGAGGATTTTTTGTGCATTTTGAGGGGCCTGAATAGAGGAAATTAAGTCACCTTGGCCACCGCCCATATCACAAATGACATGGCGCTGTTCAAGTGGAATGTGGGATTCAATGAATGTGTTTCGCTCGGTCAGCAATTTAAAGTGGCGACTATTCTCATTGAGGAGGTGAAAGGTAGCGCCGGATGAATGGTGTTGATAATGGCGGTCTAACGTCTCTTGGGTCAGTTGAGGGTTCTGGTAAGAAAATCCACATTGCTCACACATAGAAATTTGTATGTCCAGAGTGCCAATTGCCTCCGAGGCGAAAACCGTCGTTGTGTAAAGCGGTTGGTAGTCTGGGCAGCGACATAGCGGACAGTCAATGATATCAGTGAGTGCTGTGGTTGTATGGGTCATTGATTGTTTAAATACCATTGGTAAGTTTGCTTGAGGCCCTGAGTGAAGCTGGTTTTTGACTGCCAGCCAAGTGCTTGTAACGTGCTGCTGTCGAGTGCTTTACGCATGGGGCCATCAGGTTTGCTGGTATCAAAGGTGATGATGCCTTTATATCCTGTGGTGCTTTTGACTAATTCTGCCAATTTGCCAATGCTAATATCCTCATTAGAGCCGATATTAAGGTGTGACTGCATTGGCTGGGTATTGGCTTGATAGGTATCCTGGTCTAAACCCATGATGTAAAGGCTGGCCTCGACCATGTCGTTTATGTATAAAAATTCACGATGAGGCTTGCCGCTCCCCCATATTTCAACTGAAGGTGTTTGATTGATTTTTGCTTGATGAAATTTATGAATTAAAGCGGGAATAACATGGCTATATTTAGGGTCAAAATTATCTCTAGGGCCATATAAATTTGCCGGTAACAGGGTTCGGTAGTCCGTGCCATATTGTCGGTTATACGATTCGCATAATTTAATGCCGGCTATTTTTGCCACCGAAAAAGGCTCGCTGGTGGGCTCTAGGGTGCCTGTCAGCAAGGATGATTCAGCAATGGGTTGTGGTGCATCTTTGGGGTAAGAGCAAGAGCTGGCAATGAACAGTAATTTTTTGATCCCCGCTTTAAATGCTTGATGGATTACATTGCATTCAATCATTAAATTTTGGTAAATAAATTCAGCGGGGCAGTGACTATTAGCATGAATACCACCCACGCGAGCAGCACACAGAATCACACTATTGATATCATGATGATTAAAAAAATGACTCACGGCATTTTGGTCGGTTAAGTCAAGCTCACGGTGACTTTTTGTGAGGAGTGTTGGGGCAGGGGTTTGCTGTTTCAGTTGACTGAGAAAAGCACTTCCGACGAGCCCTGAGTGACCTGCGATATAAATTGTCTGTGTTGGCATTGTGAGTCAATGGTCTTCAATGTTGGTAGTTTTTAAAATTACAATATTACTGTTGTTTGTTTGGTGTCGTTATTATGTTGCTTTATAACACTATTTATAGTAAATCATGTATTAACTCAATAATCTAATTTTGTTCACAGCTATGGTTGATACGTCTGATAAAAAGCGAGACCCGAGTAATTTTATTTACATGTGCGGTTGTGGCAATGGCATCATGAGTCACGCAGAGCATGGGTTATGTGAGTCGTGTACTGCTCAAGAAATTGTTTCTGAGTCGATAGAAGCCTGGATGGTACGCGTTGGAGAAGATGAGCGTTATAGCCTCAGAGGTCTTAATTTATTTGCAGCATCTGAATTTGATTTAAGAATGTTACTGATGCCTGTTGTCTTAGCGTATATCGAAATGTTACCGCCTGAGTTGTATCCCATACTTAAAGCCAAGCATACATTACCAAGACATAATCGGGCAAAATTTAGAGAGTGATCGTACTCATACAATAATAATAAGGAATGCAGTGAGATCCAGTATTATCATTCATGCCGATAAGCGATTATTAGGCGTTATTGAAGCATTTTGTCGCTCACAAGAGTATCTCGTTATACTTTTTAACCATAACGCCGATGTGGAAGCGCACCTTGATCACTTAGGCTTGCAATACCAAGATATGAATGATTGGTACTCTGAAGAGGCTGATCAAGTTGCACAAAGTGATGTCGCTCGTATTGTTGATTCTAATTTGCAGCAATTTGAAGTCCCTGATATATGGGAGGAGTTTTCAGGTATTTTTCAATGTGACCCTGCGTTAAAGGGGAAAATGAAAGATATCTTAATTGAGTTACTCCCACAAGAAATTGCATTGGCCGCAGCATTTTCTGAGGTGGTGGCAAAGACTAAGCTGAGTGTTGTGATTGTATTGGATGACTGGCCGAGTATTTTTCAAACACTAATCCGACTTTGTAAACAATATCAAATCCCAACACTTAATATTGTTCATGGTGTTTTAGGTGTTGAGGTAGGCCGTAAATTCATCTGTGATTTTTATGCGGTTTGGGGTAAGCGTGATGAGCACGTTTTTAGCATCATGGGTTGGGCAAAACCTGAACAAATAGTGTTAACAGGAAACCCTGCTTGGGATAAATATCTCGAGCTATCAAAAGCACCTCGCTACTCATTGCTGCCTGATGATGAGCAGGTCGTGGTTGATAAAAGTAAAAAAATAGCCTTGTTTTTATCGTCTTACGGGTTGGATTCATTCGTAGTTGGCGCACTGCGTGAGCGAGTATATGCTTTTTTAAATGCCGTTAAGCACGGTGATTTTGATGGCATGCAGGTTATTATTAAAATTCACCCTTATGGTACTTTGACCAAAGAATGGCATGAAGATGTGTGTGAAGAAGTGGGTGTTTCAGACATTTATATTACGGATAAAAATTTAGAAGGGTGGTTGAATTCATGTGATTTTGTGGTGACACCAGGATTTAGCTCATCGCTCGTTGAAGCTGCCATGATGGGAAAACCAAGCTTGATTGTGACCGGAATGAAACGGGATATCGGCGCCCATCTTTATGATCACGATTGTATTGCCATTACCGGTCGTTCGCTCAATAAAACACTGCCATCATTAACCGCAATGTATGAGCAAGGTCCAGAGTTTCAATCATTGGTTGAAAAAATTCCAAACACCATACATCGTTATGCCTATGCCACAGATGGCCAGTCTTCGCAAAGAGCGATTCAGTGTGTGCGAGATATTGCCGAAGGTAAATTGCAGCCTCGTGATGTGGTCACAACGGATGCTGCTGATGTTCAAACCTTTGAATTTATCATGCCATTCTTTTCAGGGCAGGAGCACCTTCTGGCAGAAACCATTGAAACATTGAGTATGCAAACGCATTCTGGCTGGTCTTTATCGGTGTTTACAGAAAGTGCTATTCCGGATGCCGCATTTGAAAACTTACCGATGTTAAATTGGGTTCAAGTAAAGGCTCAGCACTTTGATGACAGTATTCAAGCAAGATTAGATGCTTCAACAGCCTCGTGGATTGGATTGATTCGTGCCGGTGATCAAATCGAGGTTCAAGGGTTAGAAAGCATTTCAGGTAAGGTTGCTGATGAACCGCAATTGAAAGTGATATTTGTTGATGAGAGTAATTTTTCGGCCGAAGGTGAAATTGTCGAGGTTATAGAAAAGCCGGCTTTTGCTGATATGAACTTAGCTTCTGAGATGAGAAATGGCGTGTTTATTCGCCGAGAATTTATTCGCTCGATGACCGGCCCCTTGAGTTGCTTGCTGGATGTGCAAAGTGCTGCACGTGTCATCGGAGATCAATTAACGGTGAAAGAGGTGGGAAATGTGTCACAGGTTATTTATCACTATGCGCTTGAAAATCAACAAGGTTCATTCGTTTGATGCTTGTATATTCTGCTAACAATATTAGCCATGTTCTAACAGCAATATTATGATTATAACTCGTACGCCTTTTCGTATTTCATTTTTTGGTGGTGGTACCGATTATCCCTCATGGTATCGAGATCACCCCGGGAGTGTTATTAGTACAACAATTGATAAATATTGTTTTATTACCCTGCCTGAATTCGTATGATAAGTGCATGACCTCTGGTCGTAGCTAAATAAAAACACCTATAGAGTAAAGTAAGACTCAGGTGTAAAGTAATAAGCTACCAAACACATTACAGAGGCC
>JABHGC010000032.1 GCA_018672285.1 Methylococcales bacterium | reverse complement strand
TGTTCGCGGCAGTTCACAAATTAAATAGCCGGCCAAGAAAATGCTTAGGCTACAAAACACCTTATGAGGCTTTTGAAGAGCTCACTGGCATTAAACAAGAAAATTTAACCGGTCATGCACTTATGACTTGAATTCAGGTTGAGTTCTAAATCAAACTGTTTGCCTAAGGCACTAAACGAGACGCTTTTTGTATTTGAGAATGATTGAAATGCACTGGTTTGGTTAAAGCTTGGCAGGTTATCGTATTTAGAGATGCCTTCGATATCCGAGTTAGCAGTAGATGTGGCTGAATAGAATAATAAGAATAATCCGTTCAAGAGAACGAGCGGTGTTTTACGCATGATAACTCCCCAGTAATCAAGTGCAGATGAACGACGACTGTTAATCAGAATTAAGTGTTATTGTTGTATAGATGAAAAATAACACTAATCCCTTAAACAAGCACGGCCACTGGTCTGGTCGTAGACACCATTCAGCTAGATGTTTTGGGTAAAAGGTCGCTTAAGTTTTTTTCTGCAAGGACGGAGATAAAGGCATTGGTTGCCTCATTTAATAAACCTTTGAGCTGACATTGGCTAATCAGTGGGCAGGCAGGTGTTTGGCAATTGACCGCTTCTAAGGTGGGTTCAAGCTGGCCGATGATTTTACCAATATTGATGTTTTCACTTGGCATGGCAAGCTGAAGTCCGCCGCCTTTACCACGGGTGTTTTTCAAATAACCCAGATGACCTAGTTGGTTGACGATTTTGCTTAAATGGTTTTTGGATATGTGTAGGTGTTCTGCTAAATAGGCCGTGGTGACACGCTCATTTAATGGTCTTGCTGCGAGAGTGAGCAAGATGCGTAAGCTAAAGTCAGTGTAAGTGGTGAGTTGCATGAGAGTTAAGGTGGCAGTGTTGCCACCTTAAAAACGGTCTATCGATTTAGAACGTCGTCACGCACACTGTTGGCCAGCGCGGCAACTTCTTCGATGTCACTTGCGGCAACGCCAAGCTCTGTTAATGTTGCGCCTAATAATTCAATAATGGCATCTACGTGGCTATCGTTTAAGCCATTTGCAACTAAGCTTTTGTGACCATCTCGCATGTCTTTACCGGTGTAATTATTTGGGCCACCAAAGACCATGGTTAAAAAGCCTTTTTGTTTGTTTGCTTGGGCTTCCATATCAACACCGTCGAAAAATTTATTTACACGGTCATCAGAGAGTACCTTGCGGTAAAAAATATCAACTGCAGCATCAACAGCGCCTGCGCCACCAATACGATCAAAGAGACTAGCCATAGATTTATCCTTAAAGTTATATTTGAAATGCAACTTAAGTGTAGCTGTTTTAAAAGACGATGCAAGTTGTATAAGTACGTGCTTATTTTTTTATTGGAATATGGCTTAATACATCGATTAAGTAGTGCCATATTTTATCAATATCAGCTATTTTTACGCGCTCATCGGGTGAGTGGGCGCCGGTGATGGTAGGGCCAAATGAGATCATTTCCCAATCGGGGTAGGTGGCGCCTAAAATGCCACACTCAAGGCCTGCGTGAATCACATTGGTTTTTGGTATCTTGCCATACAGTGACTGGTATCGCTGCTGCATTAAGGTTAGCAGGGAAGAGTCTAAATTGGGTTTCCAACCAGGGTAGCTATTAGAAAACTCAATGCTTGCACCTTGTTGAATAAATAAGTCGGCAATACGTTGTGCCAGTTTATTACGTTCAGAGGTAATGGCACTGCGAACGGATATATCAATGTGTAGGTAGTCATCTTGGCTGACGATTCGAGCGAGGTTATTGGAGGTCTCGACGACATCAGGCATCTCTTCAAGCCAACTGCTGACCCCATTAGGGCAGTCACTGATACAGCTTAATATGGTTATGGCTGAAGATGAGCTGAGTACCTTATCTAAGGGGGCGGTGGGGGTTAAGGACAGTGTTAAATGAGGGTCAGTTTCTTGATAGTCACTTTGTGTCTTTTGGGTAAATTGTTTGAGTATCTGTTGGCAGTATGTGGCATCTGCACTGGGGACCGCAATCGTGGTACACGCATTCCTTGGTATGGCGTTGCGTAAGCTGCCGCCATCAAACTGAGCAATATAGACATCCGTTTGTGATGAAAGCCGTTCTAAAAAAGCATTGCTAATTTTGTTGGCGTTGGCTCGGCCTTTATGAATATCAATGCCTGAATGTCCGCCGCTGAGTTCACTCACCTCAAGGTTGTAAAAGGTGAGGTCTTTAGGTGTGTTGATGTAGGTTAAAGGCAGTGCAACCACAACATCACGGCCACCAGCGCAGCCCACATACAACTCACCTTCTTCTTCGGTATCTATATTAAGCAGCCAGTTGCCTTTTAACGTTGTTGCTTCTAGTCCCAACGCACCTGTCATGCCAGATTCTTCATTAATGGTGAATAAAGCTTCAATAGGGGGGTGCTTGAGGGTGTTTGAACATAAAACAGCAATGGCAAAAGCGACACCAATGCCATTGTCTGCACCAAGTGTCGTGCCATCAGCGGTCACCCAGTCACCATCAACAAATGGGCGGATTGGGTCTGTTTGAAAGTTGTGGCTACTATCACTGGATTTCTGTGTGACCATATCGAGATGGCCTTGCAAGATAATGCCATGACAGTTTTCCATACCAGCTGTCGCAGGTTTGGTCACAATCAAGTTGCCTGCGGAGTCAGTGTGGTGGGGCAAGCCATGTTGATCCGCAAGAGACTCGATGTATTCAATCACCCCTTGTTCTTGGTGTGAGGGTCTTGGGATTTCACAGAGTTTATCGAAATGGATCCAAACTTCTGCTGGGGTGAGTTCGCTAATGGCTGACATAGTTTATGAATGATTAGGAATGAAATATCATCCTATTTAATGGTTATAACGTTGTCAATTTGGAATTAAATTGGGGTAATATCAGGATCGCTGCCAACTGGCACTTAGTGTGCCTAGGTGGCGCACTCTTGCGTGTAACTGGAGCTTGTTTTGAGGTGGGTATGATGCGATTGATGATTTTTATTCTAACTTTTCTGTCTGCACCCTGTGTGTTGGCAGGTGAGCCAAAGGTTGCCGGCCAAACCTATTTGTATGCATCACAACCTGGTAAGCCAACGTTAGATAATGGTGTGTCAGGAGGGAACCCATTTGCAGCGGTATTTGTTGATCTTCTAAAGCAGGAATATTCAACCTTTGAATCTTTTTCAAATGCTTTGCTCCGTAATACCGAAAGGCTCAGTGAAGGTTTTCAGGTGCCTGAATTAGTACTGGGGGCAAAAGAGGACTGGCAGTTTTTACCCATTCCGAAAGAGGAAAAGCGTGTTGCGTTAGTGCTAATGATTTCAGATTACACGCAATCTGGCGCTGTTTCATTACCAGGTGTTAAATCGGACTTTGCGCGAGTAACAACCGCACTGGTCAACGCGAACTTTAAGATGTTGGCTGTCATTGATCCTGATGCAGCAGATTTAAACCGAATTTTATCTGTGTTTGCAGGGCAGGCTAAAAAGGCGGATGTTGCGCTTGTGTATGTCACAGGGCATGGTGTAGAAACAGGCCATGAGACGTACTTATTACCAGGCAATTATAAAGTGGATTACGGTGTCCGTGAGTTAAAATACAAAGCGGTGAATCTTAAGGTGATTGGCGCTTCAGCTCAGGCAAAACACGCCAATGTTGTGTTATTTGCAGGTTGTCGGAACAACCCTTTCGAAGCGAAATAGAACAGTATAAGTGGGCATCATAAAGTGTTGCGTGTGGTTTATGGCCCAATTTAGCGCTACCGGGTTTTGACTACTGAGTTTGTGTTTTCCGCAAACGTAGCCAGATCAAGCCAGTCGCAAATAGTGCCAGACTTGAAGGTGAGGGCACGGCAGCTGGAATATCCCGGACTAGGAAAGATGAAAAAGCAGGCCCAAACCTGCCTGTATTCAACAAATGATGCACGACTTCATCCTGTTCGCCCTGAGCAAGGTTATCGCGGAATGACAAGACCACCTGAAATCCTTGGTCAAAATCACCTGTAAATGCAGTTGAGTCATTTTTAAAGCTGGTTGAGAGTAAATCTGTGGCACCAAAGAAGTTAAAAAAATCTCCAAAATCAATGTTTTGTTGAAAGACATCGCCACCTGTTGCCAGAAGCCCGCCTTCACCATTTGGTAGCAGTCTATTTACCGTGTTAGCCACCCTAGTTAGGCCGGCAAATCTGAATTCGGATAGTGCGCCTTGAGCGCTGATCAATTGAGAGACCTCATTAAATGACTTACCTAAAATTCGGTCGTCATCCAGGCGTAAGTATTCAACATTCTGGTCTTCGTCTCGGACGAGGTCAAATAGCAGCCTTGTCCAATGAGGAATGAGTCTGAAGCGATGAGTTATTTCCAGTGAGAAGTGAGCCTAAAGAAATGGAGTGATAAGCGAAAAAACGTTCATGATTAAGGAATGAATACAATCATGAAACTCGAAGAATTA
>JABHGC010000044.1 GCA_018672285.1 Methylococcales bacterium | reverse complement strand
TACCAATTTTAACGAAGAACGTGATGGCAAAACCATCCGTATGGGTATTGAGTTTAATCGACATGGCCAGCGTATTGCCTACCACCTAAATAAAAAACATCCTGGTGAAGTTGGTGGTGATTCGTCCATAAGAGTGCGTGTTCCTGCTAACCAAATTTTGCACATTTACCGTGTGCTTCGGCCAGGTCAAATAAGAGGTGTGCCGTGGTTGTCATCTATATTGGTTCGTCTCCATGAATTAGATCAGTATGAAGATGCTGAACTCGTCAGGAAGAAATCAGCGGCCTTATTTGCAGCATTCGTCACCAAGCCTATCAATGACACCGACAGTATTGGCAGCGATGAAGGTAAAGACGAAAACGGTACGCCCATTAGCGGTATTCAAGCGGGTGCAGTGCATTATCTTGACCCTGGTGAATCCATTGATTTCGCTCAGCCTGCTGATGTGGGTAGTAACTATGAAGCATGGTTAAAGCAACAATTACGGTCGGTGGCTTCTGGCATTGGTGTGACTTATGAACAGCTCACGGGGGATTTACACGGGGTTAATTACTCCTCTATACGCGCAGGATTGCTGGAATTTAGGCGACGTATTGAGGCACTACAACATAACCTAATGGTCTTTCAATTCTGCCGCCCAGTGGCCGAACGTTGGCTGGATTTGGCAGTCGCATCAGGCCAACTTGATATCCCTGATTACTTCAACAATAAAACACACTACCAATCTATCGAATGGAGGCCACCCGCATGGGATTGGGTAGACCCACTGAAAGATATCAAGGCCCAGCAACTAGAAGTGCAATCTGGCTTTAAGAGTCGATCACAAGTGGCGGCTGATCGAGGCCAAGATATTGAAGACCTCGACAAACAAATCGCTGAAGACAAACGACGGGCTGAAAGCTACGGGTTGCACTTTGATTCAGATCCAACGCCATTAGTTGAAACGGTAACACCCCAACAAACTAAAAAATCAACACAGGAAGCAACCGAATGAAAACAGGATATGAAATAAAGGCACAAGGTACAGATGCCGAAATTATGATTTATGATGCAATTGGCAGTGGCATGTTTGGTGGTGTTTCAGCCAAGGATTTTGTGACCGATCTAAAACAACTGAAAGATATGGAAAGCATCACCGTTCGCTTGAACTCACCAGGTGGTGAAGTGTTTGATGGTACCGCTATTTACAACGCTTTACTGAATCACCCTGCCAATATTGAAATGCATATTGATGGCATGGCACTCAGTATGGCATCAGTAATCGCTATGGCAGGCAATAAAGTTGTTATGGCTGAGAATGCCATGATGATGATTCATGACCCTAGTATATCGGTTTCAGGAAGCGCCAGTCATTTACGCAAAACTGCCGACACCCTTGAAAAAACCAAAACTGCCATCGTTAATGCCTATGCCCGAAAAACCGGCAAGCAGCAAGATGAACTGTCAGCGTTAATGTCGGTAGAAACTTGGATGAGTGCTGATGAGGCATTGTGTCATGGCTTTATTGATGAGGTTAGTTCACCGATTGACATGGTGGCTCACGTTGATCTCAGCCCTTTTAACTTTAAACACGTCCCTGAGCAGTTATCTAAAACGCCAGAACAACCTATAGATCAGGCACAAATTGAAGCACTAAAAATAGAGGCTGTGAATCATGAACGTAAGCGTGTTCAGTCCATTATTGATATTGCAGCTACTGTAAATCAAACCGCCCTATCCTCTGACCTCATTAGTTCCGGTATATCAATAGAAGATGCCCGCGATAAATTATTTAAAGCCTCAGAAAAAGAGCAAGAAGAAACCATTATCAGCAGTCACGTACCACCTTTACCTGAGGATACCAATCCGCTCTCAAAAGATGCAGAAAACCGCAGTCAATAAACCAGCAATCAAGCAATCTAACAAGGAATCAATCATGCCTGTTTTAACAGAAGGAAAATACATCAGCGACGTGCTGCATTGGGAAGAAGAGCAACGTTATTCCCGTGAAGTGGTTGTTTTAGCCACCAAACAGCACATCGAAATCGGCACTGTTTTAGCTAAACACAGCCAAACCGGAAAATATCATGCCTTCAACCCAGAAGGTAAGGATGGCCTGGAAGTACCAATCGCTGTTTCAATCACCTTTGCTACTACCCAACAGTTTGATGCAGAAATTTTGATCATTAAACGCGAAGCCGTATTAAAGAAAAGCGGCATTGTTTGGCCTGAGAAAATTACCGACAAACAACAGCAGTCGGCTATTGATCACTTAGAAGAACTTGGTTTACTCATTCGAGAGTAGATCACCTCACCAGATTTAACACTTTAAACATTCCCGGAGTACACAATGCAAAACCCATTTGATAACCCCGCCTTTTCTATGGCGGAAATGACCAAGGCAATTAATATATTGCCAAATCGCTACGGTCGTATTGGTCAGCTCAACTTATTTCCTGAACGTGGCGTGCGAACGCGGCAGATTTTGGTGGAGTATAAAGCTGGTCGATTAAGCCTATTACCCAGTAAACCTGTAGGTGCTGATGGCAGTAAACACATTAACGAAAAGCGCCAGTTCCGTACCTTTACTGTGCCTCACATTCCCCATGATGGCGACATTATGCCGGATGAGTACCAAGGTATTCGCGCCTTTGGTTCTAGCAGTGAATTGCAGCAATTATCCCAATTAATGAACGATAAACTGCAATCTATGCGTAATAAGCATGCGATTACGCTGGAACATCTGCGAATGGGTGCAGTTAAGGGGCAAGTTTTAGACTCTGATGGTTCTGTTATTTATGACTGGTTCGATGAGTTTAAGCTCAAACAGCATAAAGTTGATTTTAAACTGGATGATCCTAAAACTGAAATCCTGACTAAGTGCCTTGAAGTATTGGATACCATTGAGGAAAGCCTTGAGGGTGAATTCATGACAGGTATTCGCGCACTGGTATCGCGTGAATTTTTCCACAAGTTAATCACACACCCCAAAGTCCAAAGTGCGTATGAGCGCTGGCGTAATGGTGAGGCTTTACGCACAGATATGAGAGCCGGTTTTGATTTTGGTGGCATCACCTTTGAACAATATTTAGGGCAAGCCTCAGATATCGAGGGCAATGTGCGACGCTTTATTGCGAAAGATGAGGGACATGTGTTCCCGCTCGGCACAATGGATACCTTTGAAACAGTATTTGCACCGGCTGATTTTTTGGAAACGGCAAACACTATCGGGCAAGCTCTGTATTCCAAGCAAGAAACTCGGAAGTTTAATAGAGGGATTGATATTCATACTCAGTCAAATCCATTGCCAATTTGTTACCGGCCTAAAGTGTTGATCAAACTTGTTACAACATAACCACCCAAAATATCCATGAACCTATACCAGCTAGACAAAAAGGCCACAGACGATGTGTTTCGCCTGATGGGCAGACGTGTGCGTTATCAATTTAAAGATGGCACAAGCAAAACCTGTCGGGCGGTCATATTACGTGGTGCAACTTATGACCCCGTTATTTTTCAGTCTCATGTTCTGGATGATGAGGTGCAGATTGTTTTACGCAAAAAGGAGATTAACAGACCACAACAGGAGGATTTAATAGTGGTAGGAGGTGACACTTATGTGGTGAGCAAAATTATTGAGGATGACGGTGTGGTGATCAAAGTGAGCGTACGCTGATGGCAACCCAAGTGGATAAAATTTTAGCCGCTTTTGAAATGCGCTTTAAGCAGGTCACTCAAGCGAATGGCTTTCACACCAACGCAGGACTACACACCTTTGATAGCCGCACCTATTTCGATTGGCAAAATAAAAGTGAATTTCCAGCGATATCAATTTTCTGGCCAGATGAAAGGGTCGAAGCCAGCAATGAAGTGAATAAAGTATTACAGGTGATGAGTGTCCTCGTTGAGGCGCATGCCATTGCCAGTATTTTAAACCCTGGCCAAATTATGCGTGAGCTAATTGCAGATATAAAACAGGCTGCCATTGACCCGAACGACCTAACTTTGAGTGGGTTAGTTAAGTCTATAAAGCCAGTTGAACTTATCACTCAAGCACAAACAGACAGTAACCATATAGTCAGTGTCAGGCTGTCTTACGAAGTCCGTTATATCGAATCATTTTAAACCAAACTACAAGGTAAAACCTATGCCCAGTCAAATCCAAATTGAAAATTACACTTACTCAGGCCAAGGCATTGTCATGATGGCCGAGCGGGATAATAAAGGTCAGCCGAAAGGCTTTAGGCC
>JABHGC010000042.1 GCA_018672285.1 Methylococcales bacterium | reverse complement strand
GTCACCATCGACTTTAATCATCCGATGGCTGGTAAAGATTTGAACTTTGAGATCGAACTTGTTAGTATCGACTAACTGGAGCTTGCATGTATAAGACAGTGATGATCGATCCTCCTTGGAAGAAGAGCACCGGAGGTGTTGGGCACAAATCGCTACAACCCTCGACGCACTATGATGTTCAGTCCAAGGAGGAGATCGTCACTACTTTGTCGAGGTGGTTCGAGGAATACGGCGTTGCCCCTGAGGCACACCTCTACATGTGGGCTGTCAATTCTTTCACAGCTGGCAAAGATCAAGGGATCCTTCCTGCCATTGATGTTGTGGAGCGATTAGGCTTTACTCCCATCACGCTCATCCCGTGGGTGAAGAGTAATGTAGGTAGCCCAACTCCCTATGGTATGCGTTACACGGAGATGTGCATCTTCGCGGTGAGGTACGACAAGGGGATGGGTAAGAACACTCGATACAGTGGTACTGATGATCCTGAGAATGTGGTCAACGGTAAAGGGTTGTGTGGTTCGAAGGATTACATTTTTGCACCTCGCCGCGAGCATTCCCGAAAGCCTGACGAGTTCTTTGAGCTTGTGGAGGATAGAAGTTTAGGGCCTTATCTTGAGCTCTACTCTCGGACTGATCGCCCGCAGTGGACAACTGACGGGAAAGAAGCTGGAAAGTGGAAGTATCAGAACCTCGAAGAGGGAGATGAAGAAGTCACAGAATGACTCCGTAGCTCAGCTGGATAGAGCATCGGCCTTCTAAGCCGGTTGTCGCAGGTTCGAATCCTGCCGGGCGCACCAGTTTTGGTCGACCGGCACATCAAGTACAATGGTGAGTGTAGCTCAGTTGGTAGAGCCCCGGTTTGTGGTACCGGTCGTCGTGGGTTCGAGTCCCATCATTCACCCCATTTTTATCCTTTTTCCAATTCCTTTGTTATATCAATATTTCTCTTTCTGAGAAAAATGGCTCTGGTTGCTAGAGCGGTTACCATTCCTAAGGTTTATGTCCTCTCTGTTGGCTTTATGGTACGCATGCCGTATTGTTGCTGACTGCGTTATCGATCAGCGGTAACGCTTTTATGTCTTCAATAATTTCAACGACTTCTTCCTCGCCTGCAGCAGTTGCTTCTTGGATTGTGGTGGGATCTTCTTCTGATAGAATTTGAGCTTGTAATTCCGCCTCTGAGTCGTTGATATCACCACTGGCTAAGTCTGTGCTTGAACTGTCAGTAGGGCTAGCCTCAGACGTTATAGATGTCGTGGTGGTGGTTTCTGGTGTGGTGATAATGGTTGCGGTTACAACTTCTTGTAAAATGGCGCTGTCATCAACAACAGGGTCTGGGGTTGCCAGTGTATTAAATTGAAAATTATTGCTGATTAATTTGCCATTAATGAGTGAGTCAGATGATTTGATGGATATGGAGTTGGCACTGATGCTGGTTTTACTTAAAAGTGAAAATAAACCGGCTGTTTGTAACTCAATGTTACCAAAGTTAGAGACGAGGTCTCGATTAACTTGAAGTGCTTGTTTACTTGAGATGAAAATATCGCCCTCAGCAATCGCGGTGCCCAATTTGACTTGGTTGCCGACTAAGTTAATTTGGCCAAAGCCTCTGGCAAAAGTTGAGTCGAAGCGGGGGTCAAAAGGTGAGTTGATTTCTGGCTGTGCATCACTGAGTAATCTTGTGGTTTTAACCTGTGTATCTTGTTGGGAGATTTTTTCATCATTAAAGGTGCCGAATAAATTGGTGCCTAAGTCACCGACAGAAATATTCCCGCTACCCGCATTTAAGCTTAGTAAAATGGGTGCGCCTAAAGAATCTTGGGTGATGGGCCCTCGGGTATTACCAAAGATGAGATCTCCTGAAACCTCATTGATGCTGCTAACCAATATATTGCCACCACCTTTAGTGGTTAATGTTGAATCAAAAAATAAAACAAGCTCCTTATCAAGGATGATATTGCCGTTCTGACTGGTGAGGTCTCCCATGGTGAACGTATTGCCGTGGAAGAGTTGGTCTCCTTCTGTGGTGATTTCATTAATGAAAATAACATCACCGGTTAAGTCGACACTGCCAACATTGACAACCACTTTTTGGTTGTTATTCGCGAAGCCTAGGTCAACAAAACTTTCGCCACCTCTAAGGGAGCTTTTGGCGTTAATGGTTAAGTTATGTGAGCCAAAGATGTTTTCTGCGAGGAACGCAACGCCATTACCATTTTGGCTGGATAATAGGGTGTCACCTGACAGCTCAATTGTTCGAGAGTGGACTGACACGCTGCTGTTATTAGCGTTAAAGGTGCCCGATATATTGACTTTCTGTCCTGCAAAAATATTCAGTGAACTTGATGCGCTGAAATCACCTGAAATATTAACTGTACCACCCGTTGGTAGGTTGTTGTCCGGTTGGGGTTGGCTGCTGTCTGTTGCTGCGATTGAAATACTTTGTCCACTTTTAAACCTTGCACTCACCTTGATGTTTTTGCCTGAGATATTAATGTTATTTGCGCTGTTAAATAGCCCTTCAATGTTGATGTTGTTTGCCGCGGTAATATTGATATCACCCCTTTCGATGACGTTAAGGTTACCCAAAATATTGACTGAGTTACCTTGAATGACGACCTGCTCTGCAGCATTGATACTCCCGTTGATCTGTATGTCTAACTTGGACGAAAGGTTCACGCTTCTTGCGCTGGATATGCTTGAAAAAGCATGAATGCTGCCTGAGGCAGAGACATTAAGGTCATTTGCTGTTGTGCTGACTTTTCCATCAAGGTTAACGGTGTTACCGCTAATGGTAATGTTGGGTGCAGAAATGTTGCCAGCTTGTATGTTGTGGGTCGAGCTAATATTAACGCTGCCAGTGGTTAAGCTTTCAGCGAAGGTATTGAGTGAACCGTTATTGTTAACGCTACCCCCTTCGCCAAGAAGAAATATTTCGCCATTTCTGTCCACTATTTCATTGGCGATGACGGTGCCACTGTTATTGACAACCGTAGACACTAAATCTTGGGAAACTTTAGCGGTCATCATTACGGTGTTACCTAAAATGGTGCCCGCATTACTAACACCTGCAAGGTCGCTGACACTGGCGGCATCTACAGAAAAGTTAATTAAACCGTCACCTTGTAAGTCAAGTGACATCCGGCTGCCTGATGCCAATATTGATTGTCCTAATTGTGCAGTGACGGTGCCTTTGTTTTCTGCGAAGTCTCCTGCTAGCACAACAAAGTTGGTGCCATTTATTTGTCCTTGATTAAGCACCTGGCCATCTTGAGATCTTGGGATTTTTGAGAAGGCGAGTCGGTTTTCTAAGAAATCACCGTTGGTGATGTTTAATGTTGTGGCGATAATGCCTGAAACATCTATTTTAGCCGTGGTGGCAAAAGTAATTCCATTAGGGTTGATGAGAAACACTTGTCCGTTTGCAAGTAACTTGCCTTGAATGAGAGAGGATTGTCCGCCAACAACGCGATTCAGTGCGATGGCTGATGAGCTGGGTTGGATGAACTGGAGGATCTCGTCTGCGCCAATGGAAAACTGTTGAAAGTCGATGATGACTTTGTTTGATGTCTGGGTGATGGTGGTGACATTACCTTGGGTAGATATGGAAGCAGTGCCCGATACAATGCTGCCATCTAAATTCGGTGTTACTGCAGCAGCTGCAAGCGTAGGTGCAATGCCCATGACAATGGGTACTGTTTTAGGGTTGAGTAGTGTGCTTTTGATCGCTCGCGTTATGATGCGAACGGCCTGTTGTGTGTTTTGGTTCATGCTATCCCCTGAATGCTGCATGGCGTATAGGGGAAGTATATGGCGCTAAATAGTGTTATTCAGGGAGCGCTGTTGTGTAACGAGACATTGGTCACATTTATATGGGTATTCAGAAAGATTATGTGATCAATGTCTCAGCGTTTGGTTAAAAAAGAGCAAGTAGGCCGGCAAGGTTTACTTGTTATGTTTGCTTTTTTGCCAAGGGTTAGGGGTTTGCTTTTCCGAAGGGGTAGCAGCTTGCTCTTGCCAAGGGTTCACGGTTTGCCCAGTGACCAAGCGGATGCCGTTATCTTCTAAGGTGATTTTTTGTGATTTATATAAAATGCCCACTGTTTTTTTGTAAGCTTTTTTGCTCACGCCAAATAGCGCATAGATGGCCTTCGGAGGGCTTTTGTCGGTCATGGCGATAAAGCCGTCATTGGCTATCAGCTTTTGGATTATTTTCGATTCAAGATCGTCTAGCTTGGCTTTACCGACTTTATTGAGAGACAGGTCGATTTTGTTATCGGGCCGGATGCGTTTGACATAACCTTGGCAGCGAGAGCCTTTGTAGAGCTGGGTGAAAATTTCATTTTCAAAAATCAAACCCCAGTGCTTGCCATTGATGATGGCTTTGTAACCCATGTCGGTTTGCTCTGCGATCATTAAGTCCACTTGTTCGCCGACTTCATATTCAATGGGTTCTATATCTAAAAAGCGATCAATTCGGCTGGATGCGGCAACACGCTGGGAGCTTTCGTCGAGGTAAAGTCGAACGATATAGGATTGACCATCGGTGACTTTGTGATGCTGTTCTGAGTAAGGCAGCAGTAAATCTTTGGGCAGGCCCCAGTCTAAAAAGGAGCCAAACTTGCTGCTTTCAACAACCTTTAAATAGGCAAAGTCACCGACGTAGGCGTAAGGCCTTTCTGTGGTTGCAATGAGTCTGTCTTCTGAGTCGGTATAAACAAAGACCTCTATTTCATCGTCAACATTGAGGTCGTTTTCAATATAACGTTGAGGGATCAGGATTTCACCTTGCTCGCCACCATCTAAAAAAGCGCCGAAACTGACCAGTTTAACGACGGTTAGTGTTTGTAATTGTCCTACGATGGCCATGAGTGTTCCTTAGGTTGTGCGGTTGCTGTGTGAGCCAATGGCAGATCCTTTGGCGAGCATGCTGAAGTTTACCGTGTGCGTTATAATGTAAGCAAGTAGTAACTCTCGCCTTTGCTTTTCTTGCCACAAATTATGTGGCTTAAAAGTAAGACGAGGTTGGTTTTGAGTTTGAGGTGAATGGCGGTTATTAGGTGATAACGTCTGGGGCAGATTTGCCGCTTAACTCTGTAATTCGAGCAATTTCATCAGCGGCAGCAATGTGTTTGGCTAAGGTAACCTGGACATCTTGGTTCACCGCGGCAGTATTGGGTTCATACCTCTCTAGATAAACACGTAGGGTGGCGCCTTCAGTGCCTGTGCCTGAGAGCCTGAAAATAATGCGAGAGCCTCCTGTGATTAAAATGCGAATACCTTGGTGCTCTGATACGCTGTTGTCGACAGGGTCGGTGTATGAAAAATCATCGCAAGACTCAATGGCTAAGCCAGCAATAGTTTGCCCTGGTAGCGTGGTGAGTGAGTCTTGTAAGTGTTGCATGATTCGGTTGCCGCTTTCAGTTGGGATGGCTTCGTAATCATGACGGGTGTAATAATGCCGGCCAAAAGTCTTCCAGTGGCCTTCAACAATTTGTTGCACAGACTCACCTTTAACGGCCAGTAGGTTAAGCCAGAACAGCACAGCCCATAAACCATCTTTCTCTCGAACGTGATCGGAACCTGTGCCGAAACTTTCTTCCCCACATAATGTGATTTTGTTGTCATCTAAAAGATTGCCAAAAAATTTCCAACCAGTGGGTGTCTCATAGCATTCAACACCTAAAAATTCGGCGACCTTATCCGCAGCTTGGCTGGTTGGCATTGACCGTGCGATGCCTGATATACCTCTACTGTAACCCGGGATAAGGTATGCGTTGGCTGCAATCACCGCTAGGCTGTCGCTTGGAGAGACATAAAAATGTTTACCCAAAATTAAATTACGATCTCCGTCACCGTCAGATGCCGCGCCGAAGCAGGGGGCGTTAGCGCTGTTAAGTATTTCAATTAACTCTTTAGCATGTGCCTGGTTTGGATCTGGGTGGCCGCCGCCAAAATCAGTTAAAGGGGTGCCATTCATGACGGTGTGAGGGAGCCCTCCAAAAATTTGTTCAAATAATGCGTGAGCATAAGGGCCTGTGACAGCGTGCATTGCGTCAAAGCGCATCCTGAAAGAGCCGGAGTGAAATAAATTTTTGATTTTGTCGAAGTCAAACAAGTGGCTCATTAGGTCAACAAAATCGGCAGCAGCATCAATAATGGTGACGTTTAAATGACCGCTCTGGGCGCTGCCTATTTCAGATAAGTCGATGTCAGGGTCGTCTGTAATGCGGTACTCGGTTATGTTTAAGCTGTTGTTGTAAAACTGCTCGGTGAGCTGTTCAACAGCTGGCCCACCATTCGCTTGGTTGAATTTTATGCCAAAGTCGCCATTTGGTCCGCCAGGGTTGTGGCTGGCAGATAAAATAAATCCGCCAGCCGCTTCATGTTTGCGGATTAAGTTAGATGCAGCTGGTGTTGAAAGGATGCCGTTTTGGCCGATGATGACTTCACGTACACCATTGGCTGAACACATTTTTATAATGGTCTGAATGGCTGTGTCATTATAAAAGCGACCATCGCCACCAATGACAATGGTGGCGCCAATACTATTCGCAGCATTTAAAATCGACTGTACAAAATTTTCTAAATAGTGTGCCGTTTGAAATGTAGTGACTTTTTTACGAAGGCCGGAGGTACCAGGCTTCTGATCATTAAATGGTGTGGTTGCAATGGTCTGAGTGGTCATTCAGGAAGGTCCTTGACTGAATATTTGTAAGCTTAAGTTTACAGTGCTGTGCCCTTGCGAGCAAAAAAACTATAAAGTGGGGTTGAAATGGCTTTTTTTGTCCCCATGGTTGGCATTAGACACGCGCTGAATTCTAGGTATAATCCGCTTTTTAAGTATAAATGAAGTCAGACCGCTAGATGTCTGCTCAATGTTGAACATGTAGGAATGGAGAAAGTTCTTCTTTCTTATGTCAAACCAGAATAAAAAACACCTCAAAAGGGAGCAAGAATGAGTGTAGACGCGCATAAAGAAACATTAGGTTTTCAAACTGAAGTGACCCAGGTTTTAGACCTGATGATCCATTCTTTATATAGTAACAAGGAAATTTTTCTCAGAGAGCTTGTGTCTAACGCATCAGATGCAATCGACAAACTCCGTTTTAAAGCACTAAAAGACGATGCTTTATATGAAGGTGATGGTGATCTGCATGTTCGTGTCTCCTTTGATAAAGATGCTCGAACCGTGACCATTAGTGATAATGGCATTGGTATGGATCGTGATGAAGTGATCGCGCATATCGGCACCATTGCTAAATCAGGTACAAAAGAATTTTTTGATGCGTTAACGGGGGAAGAAGGTAAAGACTCTCAGTTAATTGGTCAATTTGGTGTTGGTTTTTATTCGGGTTTTATTGTTGCAGATAAAGTTCAACTAACCACCCGAAAAGCCGGCCTTGGCAGTGAGCATGGTGTGGTTTGGACATCTGAAGGTAAAGGTGATTACACCCTTGAGACGGTTGAAAAAGTAGGTCGTGGTACGTCGATCACTTTGTTTTTAAAGCCTGAAGAAGATGAGTTTTTAAACGAGCAAACGTTAAAAACAGTGATCTGTAAATTTTCAGACCACATTCCGTTACCCATTATCATGAAAACGGAAAAAACAATACCTGTTCCAGAGCCTAAAGAAGGTGAGGAACCTGGTGAGCCAACCACAGAAATTGCTGATGAAACGATCAACCAAGCTTCCGCTTTGTGGATGCGAAATAAAAAAGACATCAGTAATGAAGAGTATAATGAGTTTTATAAGCACATAGCTCATGACTTCGAAGACCCAATGTCACATAGCCATAGCCGAGTTGAAGGTAAGTATGAATATACTTCGCTGCTCTATATTCCAAATCGTGCTCCGTTTGATTTATGGGATCGAAGCCGAAAATACGGCCTCAAGCTCTATGTTAAACGTGTTTTCATTTTAGAAGATGCAGAAAACCTAATGCCGCATTACTTGCGTTTTGTACGCGGTATCATTGATTCAGACGATTTACCTTTGAATGTTTCTCGTGAAATTTTACAGCATAATAAAGTGATTGATTCTATTCGCGGTGCGAATGTGAAGAAAGTTTTAGGCTTGTTAGATAAGCTCGCGAAAGACGAAGAGGGTTATGCAAAATTCTGGGATCAGTTTGGTAAAGTGTTAAAAGAAGGTCCTGCTGAAGACAGCACTAACAAAGAGCGCATCGGTAAATTATTGCGTTTTTGCTCAACGAAAGGGGATGGTGAAAAGCAAATCGTTTCACTAGATGACTACATTAGCCGTATGCAAGAAGGCCAAGATAAGATTTACTTTGTGACAGCGGAAACATTTGCTGCTGCTAATAGCAGTCCTCATCTTGAAATTTTCCGCAAGAAAGACATTGAAGTCTTATTGCTGCATGAGCAAGTTGATGAGTGGATGACTTCTCACATGTCTGAGTATGACGGTAAAACGTTACAGTCAGTGATGAAAGGTGAGCTTGATTTAGGTGATTTAGATGAATCAGCTAAAGAAGAGAAAGAAAAGGTTGATGAAGAATATAAGAGCATGTTGGAAGAGATCAAAAAGGTCTTGGATGACCAGGTCGAAGAGGTTCGCATTACAAACCGGTTAACCGATTCTCCTGCTTGTTTGGTTGCGAATGCTCACGGCATGAGTGCACATCTTGAGCGTATGATGAAAGCGGCTGGGCAGTCTACATACAACACTAAGCCTAGCTTTGAGCTTAATCCTGAGCATCCGTTAGTGGCGCGTTTACGAGATACCTCAGATACCGATCGCTTCAGTGATATGGCGAAGATATTATTTGATCAAGCATTGTTAGCTGAAGGGGGCCAATTGGCTGATCCAGCGCAATATGTGTCTCGGCTGAATAAGTTGTTGTTCGAGTTATCGGGCGAGTAACAGCCGAAAAATATCGGTAAAAAAAGCCAAGGTTTGCCTTGGCTTTTTTTTTGTCGGAAATTCATGCTTCAAGCATTATTTTTGAATGTACTGAATCATTGTATGGAGGGCTATATTGGTGCAAATAATCTCAAAACGAAATATTTAGTTTTTGGTAAATTCGAAAAACCTAGACTATGCTTAATCTAAGCGAGTGAGGCTTACTGCTAGATTGTGACGTGCTTAACAGTACTCAAAGACTTCACTGAATAAAATAAGAAAAAACGCGCAACGGAAGGACGCATTATGTCGATCTCGAAACAATTAAATCAACAGCTCACTCAAGCCAGTATTGAATTCAGAGTTATTAAGCACGCTCGAACCTCTAACCCCATTCAATCCGCTAATATAAGCCAATTACCTTTACCCCAATTTTTGCAGCCACTGATGTTTAAAACAGAACAAGGTGAAAACCTGATGGTGGTTGTTCCTTTAAACTGTGTGATTGATTTTCATCAGTTAAACCGAATTATTAACCAACCTGTGCGGCCACTATCACGGCAAGAACTTTTTTTGCTGTTTAGTGATTGTGAATGTGGTGCTTACTCACCAATTAGCCAGCTGCATGCCGTGAAAGTGATTTTAGATACGCGGGTAGGGTTGTTGTCAGAAGTGTTTTTTCAAGCCGGTAGCCATACGGATGTTTTGTGTTTGAGCGGAAAAAATTTCAAACAGCTTCATGTGAGCGCGACTTGGGCCAATATCGCACAAGATGACAGTAAAATTGATACGAGTCACTTACATCGCTTTACAGCTGCACAAAGAGAGCCAAAAAAATCGGGGTGTTTGACCGTAGATTGTGAAATTAAGAAGCGTTTTGAGCAAATGTACCAGGCACCTGCAATCCCTGATGATTTAAAAGAAGCAACAGATCCAAGTGTGTGTTTGCAGCTTTCCAAGGTGTTTGATGTTGGCCTTGAAGGGCCTTTAGGTTTGAAATCTTTTTGGCGACATGCAACGTATAACGCACAGCTCTCTTTATTGCTTGCAGAAAAAATAACCCCAGCTGTTGATCATAAGCGGGTTTATCAGTCGGGTTTACTCCATAATATTGGATTTTTATTATTTGGGCATCTATTCAAACCTGAGTTTCAGTTGCTGAATAAGCTGGTTCAAGCGAATCCAAATACCCCAATAAGCTTTTTAGAAAAACACGCTATCGGTATGGGGCAAGCTAAGCATGTCTTAGGAATGGGGCACGGTCACCTTGGCGCTTGGTTGATGAAAAGTTGGAATATGCCAGAAGAAATGATTATTGCTCAACAAGAGCATCATAGTCATGACTACACCGGAAAGCATTGGGAGTATGCGGCGATTACTTTGGTTGCTAATCACTTGCTGAAGCGAGTTAATATTGGTGATGCAGACAGTGTTGAGTTGCCAGGAGAGTTAATGTCTCGTTTAGGGTTAACCGAAAAAATGGCATCGGACTTGTTGTTTGAAATGTTAGAACAAGCAACCGACCTTGATTTGCAAGCCAGTAAAAGCGCAGCTTAAAAGCCGTATTTTGTAGCACCTGTTTTGATGTTTTCGTCTGTTTTAAATAAAACCTCAGCTGGATCAAGTTGAGGTATTTTTTTTGCATCAATTTTGTGGGATGTTGTGGGCTTGATTCTGTCGTGAAAATGACGGGTGCATTAAAAATCAAACTTTATTAATATTGCTTTATAGTGAATATCGCGTTCCATCATAGTGTATAGACTGATTGGCGTAAGGTTAAAAATCTCCTTGTACTCAACAAGTCTGACCTTTATATTGGTTGCGTTGAAATAAAAGGATAAACACTATGCGAATCATATTACTAGGTGGACCGGGTGCTGGTAAGGGTACTCAAGCGAATTACATTAAAGAAAAATATAACATTCCTCAAATCTCCACAGGTGATATGTTGCGTGCTGCGGTTAAGGCTGGCACAGCTTTAGGTGTTGAAGCAAAGAAAATTATGGATGCGGGTGGTTTGGTATCTGATGACATTATTCTCGGTTTAGTCAAAGAGCGTACGGCTGAGTCTGATTGCGAAAATGGGTTTCTATTTGATGGCTTTCCACGAACCTTAGCGCAAGCGGAGTCTTTAAAAACGCAAGGTGTTCAAATTGACGGTGTTGTAGAAATTGATGTGGACGATGCTGAAATCATTAAACGAATGAGCGGCCGTCGTGTGCACTTGGCCTCAGGCAGAACCTATCACGTGACCTTCAACGCACCTAAAGTGGAAGGTAAAGACGACGAAACAGGTGAAGACTTGATTCAACGGGATGATGACCAAGAAGCGACTGTAAAAGAGCGTTTAAATGTTTATCATGACCAAACTGAGCCATTGATTGAGTACTACACCAAATGGGCAGATTCTGGCGAAGCAGGTTCACCTAAATATATTAAGGTGGATGGTATTGGCCAAGTTGATGACATTAAAAATCAAATTTTTACGGGTTTAGACGCTCTTTAAATATTAACAGGAGACCGCTACGTGGCTGTCATTGAACTAACAACCGACTCATTTGAAAGTACCATTAAAGATAATGATTTTGTGATTATCGATTTTTGGGCAACTTGGTGTGGCCCATGCCAAAATTTTGCGCCGATTTATAAAGAAGTATCAGAGAGATACCCTGACATCGTCTTTGCAAAAGTGGATACTGAAGAAGAAGTTGAGTTAGCTAGGCACTTCCAAATTCGATCTATTCCAACGTTAATGATTTTCCGTGAACAGATCATTATTTATTCTCAGCCGGGAATGTTGCCAGAGTCGCAATTTGAAGAATTAATTCAAAAAGCCAAAGACTTAGATATGAAAGAAGTGAAAGACGCAGTCGATAAAGAGCAGTCTTAAATTTTTAACCATATTAATACAACATAATATGAATGCCTGTGCCGGATTATTTGCGGTACAGGCATTTTTTTGTCAGGGTAAGGCGCTATAATTTTTGATATGCAAAAATACAACTTACAATACCTTATGCGTATTTATGAGCAAAATTATCGTTTGCTCTTACGCCTAGTGCCAAATCTTGATGATGTCGAAGAAGGGGATATTTCTTCTGGGCAGGAAGATGCAATGAGTCTTCATCTTTCCGTTTTAGAGCGTAACTCATATACTGTTACCGTGCACTTAACCTATTTAATCCCTAAGGAGGGTGGCGGCTTTAAAGCGACAC
This sequence comes from Methylococcales bacterium, assembly GCA_018672285.1. Lineage (GTDB taxonomy): Bacteria > Pseudomonadota > Gammaproteobacteria > JABHGC01 > JABHGC01 > JABHGC01. The sequence continues at coordinate 5,975 of JABHGC010000042.1, read as the reverse complement.
CTGACTTGCAGATACGGTTGTATCATGATGCAAAGGTCGCAGAGGTTTATTTGTATAATAAACACGGGCAGGTGGATGCTCAGCAATTTGGTATTTCTGTTGGTGATTCTGAGATTACTTCTCGTTGTAAGATAAATGCATTTTTAGAAAAGTGGTTAGCCTATTGTGTTTCTTGTGGCCATCAGTTTTCGAGTAATGTGGCCTTGACTTCTTAGCGGTAGGTGGGTCACAATAACCAAGTATTTTACTGGGTTATTATTTTAAGGGCGGTATCATGAGATTATCGACAAAAGGGCGTTATGCTGTAACAGCAATGTTAGAGCTAACCATACGAAATCAAAAAGGCCCAGTGACGTTGGCAGAAATTTCTGAAGACCAAGATATTTCATTGTCTTACTTGGAGCAGCTATTTGCAAATTTACGAAAGCATGGCTTAGTCAAGGGGATGCGTGGTCCTGGTGGCGGATATCAGCTAGGTAAAGAGCCTACTGAAATTTCTGTGGCAAGTATCATTATGGCGGTTGATGAAAAAGTCGATGTCATGAAGTGCAAAGGGGAAGGTAACTGCCATGATGGTCAGAAGTGCATTACCCATAATTTGTGGCAAAGCCTTAGCTGTCAAATTTACACGTTCTTAGACAATATCTCTTTGCAGAACCTTGTTGATGAGCATGAAGAGACGGGCACCACTGAAGTGCTCAATCAGCTCGGTTAAATTTTAACCAGAATTTTTAATTTTTGCCCGAGGTGAATATAGCCACCCCTACGCAAATTGTTCCATTTCCGCAAGCTAGATACAGAAACGCGGTACTTTCTTGAAATGCGGTCGAGTGAGTCTCCTTTCCGAACCGTATGTTGTAGGGCGCTCTTACCACTTTTCCCAACCCAAACGACGAGTTTTTTTCCGGGTTTCAATGTTTTATTACGACTGATTTGGTTCCAAGCCGCTAATTTCTTTACGGTGACATCATATTTTCGAGCAATTCGCCAGAGAGAATCCCCCGATTTAATGGTGTATTTATGTTTTTTAGCTAACCGCAAATTGGTTGTCGGCCGTTGTCTATCAGAGTGCGTGTAAAAGGCTTGAGGTTGGCTTCGTTGCGGGATTTTCAGCGATTTTCCAACACGAAGATAATGGCCTTTAATACCATTGGCTTGCTTTAATGCGGCGAGGCTCATGTGGTTTTGTTTGGCAATGGCTGAAAGCGTATCACCTGAGCGGATGGTGCGCTTTTTAAATTGAATCAGTTGTGGCCGCTTGTCTAGGTATTGTCGTAATTTAGCGGTATGGCCAATGGGTAGTAAGATTGTCTGCGTTTTTTGTGGCGCTGTAGACCATTTCTTGATGCTAGGGTTGAGTTGGTATATTTGTTCAATACTTAAATGGGTGGCTTGAGCGAGCACAGCTAAGTCTGCTTGTTGTGATAATTTGATGCGCTCAAAAAAAGGCTTGTTGGGGAGTTCAGGTAAAGCTGCTAGAAACCTCGGGTGGGAGAGGTATTGCGCGACAGCGAGTAGCTTTGGAACATAGTTTCGAGTTTCTTTGGGTAAATCGAGAGACCAGAAATCAGTCGGGCGTAATTTGCGTTTGTTGCGTTTGATCGCACGCGCAACTGTGCCCATACCCGCGTTATATGCTGCAAGGGTGAGTAACCAATCGCCTTTAAATCGTTTATTTAATTGGGACAGGTAGGTCAAGGCGGCATCTGTAGATGCAAGAATGTCGCGCCTTTCATCTACCCATGCATTTTGAGTGAGTCCTAGGCCACGCCCTGTTGCTGGAATAATCTGCCATAATCCTGCTGCGTGTCCATGTGAATAAGCATAAGGCAGAAAAGCACTTTCAATAACCGGCAGTAATGCGAGTTCACTGGGTAGGTTGCGTCGTTTTACTTCGGTGTAAATATGAAATAAATACGGTGTGGCTCTGTCGTGAATATTTTTAAAATACTCGGGGTGTTTGGTAAATTTTCGGTAGGCTCGGGTCGTGTTCGGGTGTTGAGTGTTGGGCAGCCTAAAGTCATTTACAATGAGCTGCCAAAGGTTGTTCGATTGTGTTTTTAGTGCAGATTTTGGGTCAGGAATAGATAATGACGGGGGGTTGACAGCGATTTTCAGCTGCTTGGCCGCCTGAGTCTTGATTTCAAGAACCTGAATTTCAACGCTTGGCTTGTTAGGCGGGGGTGGAAGTCGCTGAGGTGTACTACATGCGCTTAAAATGAGTGCCAAAGGCAGAACTTTATAAATCATAAGATTCAAACTATGTTATTGTTTTTTTCTGGTTATAACACATTGTCAGAGTAATTGGATCACCTAAATGCTGAATATGGATGATTGGTATACAACCTCTCTCGGTAAAATGGTCGATGAGCAAGAAAAGGCCATTCTAGAAGCGTTTTTATCAAAACGGTTTGGTTATTATATTGTGCAATTAAATGGCCATCGAAATCTAATTGAACAAGCGCGGGTAAAACGCAAATTTGTATTAACAAGGGAGCCCTATCTTTGGGCGACGGCATGTGCCGAAGAAACAGCCTTGCCTATCCAAACGGATAGTGTTGATGTTGCTTTGCTGCCGCACACTTTAGAGATTACTAAAGACCCTCATCAAGTACTAAGAGAGGTTGAGCGTATTTTAATTCCTGAAGGTTACGTGGTTATTTCAGGGTTTAATCCTTGGAGTTTGGTTGGGGCAAGGCGTTTATTAAGTGTCAAATCGACTGAGTTTCCTTGGGCGAGTCAGTTTTACCGCTTGTCTAGGGTGATCGATTGGCTGAAATTGTTAGGGTTTCAAGTGGATGTGGTTGAGCGATATTTTTTCGTCCTACCATTTCAACAAAAGTCAGTTGTTCAGCAGGCAGGGTGGGTTGATGCTTTAGGGCAAAAACTGTGGCCTTTTTGGTCTGGTGGTTATATGTTGCTGGCAAAGAAACAGGTTTCAACACTCACACCGATCAAGCCTAAGTGGCGAGCAAGAATGGTGAGTAGCGAGTCAGAGGTGACGGAAACCTCACAACGAGGAGATTTTGGGTGTTCCAAGGAGTAGAAATTTATACCGATGGTGCGTGTTCAGGAAACCCTGGTCCAGGTGGTTGGGGGGCAGTTCTGCGAGTCAATGGTAAAGAAAAACAATTGTATGGTGGGGAAGGTGAAACCACTAATAACCGTATGGAGCTTATGGCTGCCATTGTGGCGTTAGAGTCACTGGACCGAGCCTGCGGGGTAACTCTGTTTACAGATTCAAAGTATGTGCTAGATGGGATTACGAAGTGGATTCATGGTTGGAAGAAAAAAGGCTGGAAAACAGCCAGTAAACAGCCTGTGAAAAACGTTGATTTATGGCAAAGGTTAGAAGCCGCAACGGGAGCTCATGATATCAATTGGCAATGGGTGAAAGGGCATGCCGGTCATGAAGGTAATGAGTTGGCTGATGAGTTAGCTCGCCAAGGTGCGGAGGAGCACAAATGAGGCAAATAATACTCGATACAGAAACCACGGGTTTAAACCCAAAGCAAGGTCATAAAATTATTGAGATTGGTTGTATTGAAGTTGCCAGCCGAAAAGTGACAGCAAATCACTATCACCAATATATTTTTCCTGAGCGTGAAGTTGAAGCTGAGGCGATGGCAGTTCATGGCATCACCAATGAATACTTAGCCGATAAACCTGTTTTTAAAGTCATCGCACAAGCGTTTGTTGACTTTGTTCAAGGCGCAGAATTAATTATTCATAATGCGCCTTTCGATGTGGGCTTTTTAAACCATGAGTTAGCCCTAGTTGGTATGCCGCCCGTTGATGAAATTTGCACGATCACTGATACCTTGGTGATGGCTCGGAATAAATACCCTGGGCAACGTAATAGCTTGGATGCGCTGTGCAAGCGCTTGGGTATTAATAATGCACATCGAGAATTACATGGTGCGTTACTTGATTCCGAGATTTTAGCCGAAGTTTATTTGGCGATGACCGGTGGGCAAACCGCTTTTAGCTTTGAGGCCGAGTCTCAGAAAGAAGAAACGGTTGTGAAGGAAGAAATTGTTTATTTACAGTCAGCCCCCAATTTGCGCGTGGTTAAAGCAAACGATGTTGAGCTTGAAGCTCATAAAGTGAAAATGGCTCAGTTAAGTAAAAGTTGTGGTGGGGAGACTATTTGGAGCAAGCTATAGCAGTCTACTTTGCTCGTCTTTACCGAGTTTTGGGGGGAATAGATAAGCGCTAAGCGGGTGAAAGGCAGTTTTGAGTGTGCCAATTACAAATGTTCGGTGATTTAAGCCCTGGCCTTTGCTACCATCGCCGCCATGAAAACATCTGATTTTAATTACGACCTACCTGAATCGTTAATTGCCCAAGAGCCAATGAGTGAGCGTGCTTCAAGTCGCCTGCTTGTTTGTGAGCCTGACCAATTTTTAGATAACACCTTTACTGATATTCTTGATTTTATTCGGCCAAATGATGTGTTGGTGTTCAATAATACTAAAGTGATTCCTGCCAGGCTCTGGGGAACCAAAGCGACCGGTGGCAAGGTTGAAGTATTGGTTGAGCGGGTACTCTCTGACCATGAAGTGTTGGCGCACGTTAGAGCGAATAAGTCACCTAAGCCTGGTAGTAAGATTCATTTAGAGGGTGGCTTGGTTGTCATCATGATCGAGCGGCAGGGTGCGCTGTTTAAGTTGCAGTTTCAGTCAGAGCAAAGTGTATTTCAGTTATTAGAACAGTTTGGGCACATGCCTTTACCGCCTTATATTAAACGTGAAGATACCGCAGTGGATGCTTCGCGTTATCAAACGGTGTACGCAAAATCGCCTGGTGCCGTTGCGGCTCCTACGGCCGGTCTTCACTTTACAGAAGCCTTGTTATCAAAAATTAAACAAAAAGGCGCACAGATAGCTGAGGTGACACTGCACGTTGGCGCCGGTACGTTTCAGCCTGTTCGAGTGGATGTTATTGAAGAACATGAAATGCACACAGAGTACCTAGAGGTCACTCAGTTGGTATGTGACCAAATTGCGACAGCTAAAGCCCGTGGTGGTCGGGTTATCGCTGTGGGTACAACATCTGTTCGCAGTTTAGAGACGGCAGCTCAATCTGGCGTTTTGCAGCGGTATCAAGGGGACACCAACATCTTCTTGTATCCAGGTAAGACTTTTCACTGTGTTGACATGTTGATCACAAATTTTCACTTGCCGGAATCGACGCTTTTGATGTTAGTATCGGCCTTTTCTGGCTCAGCACATATCCAGAAGGCATATCAGCATGCGATAGCCAATGAATATCGCTTTTTTAGCTATGGCGATGCCATGTTGTTATATAGACAAAATTAACCTGAGAGCATTATGCAATTTGATTTATTAACCACTGATGGTGTGGCGCGTCGAGGTACTTTGGTCTTTGACCGTGGTGAAATTAGAACACCTGCGTTTATGCCGGTTGGTACTTATGGCACGGTTAAGGCAATGACACCTGAAGAGGTGGAGTCAATCGGGGCGGATGTTATTTTAGGGAATACTTTTCACCTTTGGTTACGCCCTGGTTTGGATGTCATTAAAGCGCATGGCGATTTACATGATTTTAGTCATTGGCAAAAACCCATTTTAACTGATTCAGGTGGCTTCCAAGTGTTCAGCTTGGGTAAGTTGCGGACCATCACCGAGAAAGGTGTGCATTTTCGTTCACCGATTAATGGCGCTAAAATTTTCATGGGACCAGAAGAGTCGATGGAAGTGCAGCGTGTACTAGGGTCTGACATTGTGATGATCTTTGATGAGTGTACGCCCTATCCTGCAACACATGACGAAGCGAAAACGTCCATGCAGTTATCGCTGCGTTGGGCGCAACGTAGTAAAGATGCACATGCTGGCAACCCATCGGCCTTATTTGGCATTGTTCAAGGTGGGGTGTTTGAAGATTTGCGAGAAGAGTCTCTGCAAGGGTTACAGTCCATTGGATTTGATGGTTATGCCGTGGGTGGTTTGGCC
>JABHGC010000289.1 GCA_018672285.1 Methylococcales bacterium | reverse complement strand
GTCATAAATCCTTCATTTTCTTTTGGAAAACGACGATAAAGAGCATATTTCGTCACCAATTCTAATACTCCATCCCCTAAAAATTCCAAGCGCTCGTTATTAGGCAGCCCCATACTGCGATGGGTAAAAGCTAACTCGAGCAAACCAACATTTTTGAACGGGAAAGATAATTTTTGACTTAACCGCTCAAAACCAGGTTTCAATGGAAAACTGCTTTATATTGTTCTTTAAAAGAAACGACAGCATCAATGTTAAAAAAGAGTGGCGTCCGCACCTCATACTCAAGGTCAATTGTTAACTCATTTTCTTTTTTAGTAATCGTAAAAGGTTTTTTAACCTTGTCAAAAACTGAAACTGTTTTAATGGCATTAATATACAGTTTATTACCAATTTTTTTCTTCACATCTGCCTTTGACATTTGACTTAAACCAGCTTCTTCATCAAATGAATCCATGATTGTTTTAATCTGACTATTTTCCATATAAATAGGCACTAACCTTAAAAGCAGTGTCACAAAAAAAGCAATCAACAATAAGACGGTCACCCAACCAATCATGGTCATTCCGTGTTGTTTTTTGGCAAACTGTTGCATACTAAATTCCTTATTATTATTTAATCTATTTAATTGATTGGCCAATACGTTCCCAGCTAATCCCTTCATCCCAATTCATCCAAATCATGAAAGCCCTGCCGACCAAATTTTGATCTGGCACAGCGCCCCAGTAACGGCTGTCATGACTTCGGTCACGATTATCCCCTAAGACAAAATAGTGCCCCTCAGGAACATCAAACTCAAAACTTCGATCAGGCGACTCACTGCGAACTAAAATATTATGCGTCACATTACCCAATGTTTCTTCTTTCAGCAAAGCACCCGTCATACCAGCCCCTTTGCCAACCCCCACATATTTGCCAGAATCAACTTGTGGTGCCAACTCATTATTGACAAACACCTTTTTATTCAAGTATGCAATATGATCTCCTGGCAAACCAACCACCCGCTTAATAAAATTCTGAGACGGGTTTTTAGGGTAACGAAAAACAATCACATCCCCTCTTTGTGGGTCGCCAATATCCAGTAACTTCAGGTTCACGACAGGCAAGCGAATACCGTAAGCAAATTTATTGACCACAATGAAATCGCCTGTTAGCAAGGTTGGCATCATTGAGTTAGACGGTATACGAAAGGGTTCCATAACAAATGAACGAAGCACCAATACGATTAAAAAAACAGGGAACAAGGATTTTGAAAACCCGACAAACCAAGGTTCATCAATGATTGGCTCCTGCCCTTGGTTAATACTGTTTTTCAAGCTCATCAAATGCTTAGCTTGTCGCTGCTTGGCAAAAAACAATGTGTCGATCAACCAGATAGCCCCTGTTACGGCAACTAATGGCACAAGAATTAATGCAAAATCCATATTACTAAACCAGTCACTCATCGTTTATCCATTCCGTTATTACTAACTCATTAAGAGCTAGAATTATCAGTTTTAAGCACAGCAAGGAATGCTTCTTGAGGAATTTCAACATTCCCCACCTGCTTCATTCGTTTTTTACCCGCTTTTTGTTTTTCTAATAACTTCCGTTTTCGAGAAACATCTCCACCATAGCACTTTGCCGTTACATTTTTTCGCAATGCTTTGACCGTTGAGCGCGCAATAACTTGAGAACCAATTGCCGCCTGAATAGCGACATCAAACATTTGCCTGGGGATTAACTCGCGCATCTTATCCACGAGTTCACGACCGCGATAAGTCGCCTGATCTTTATGCACAATAATGGACAATGCATCAACAGGCTCTTTGTTAATTAAAACATCAAGCTTCACTAACGGTGCCTCTTGAAACCGCACAAACTCATAATCAAAGGAGGCATAACCTCGGCTCACTGACTTTAAGCGATCAAAAAAATCGAGTACAACTTCATTCATTGGCATTTCATAAGTGATAGCAACTTGTGAACCGTGATATTGCATATCTGTTTGCTGGCCACGCTTTTCAACACAAAGCTTGATCACACTACCCACATATTCTTGGGGAACCAAAACATTAGCAGCAATGATTGGCTCCCTGACTTCCTCAACGGTGCCATCGGTTGGTAAGTCAGAAGGGTTATCAATTTTTTTGACCTCGCCACCGCGGGTGACGAGTTCGTAGATCACAGTGGGTGCTGTGGTAATTAAATCAAGGTCATATTCTCTTTCTAAGCGCTCTTGGATAATCTCAAGATGCAACATTCCTAAAAATCCACACCTAAAACCAAAACCCAGCGCAGTCGAGGTTTCTGGCTCAAAGAAGAGTGCCGCATCATTCAATCTAAGCTTTTGTAGTGCCTCTCTAAAGTCAGCATAATCATCTGACGAGACAGGGAATAAACCGGAAAATACTCTAGGTTGAACCATTTGAAAACCCGGCAATGGCTCTGACGCAGCATTTTTAACAAGGGTCAGCGTATCACCTACGGGTGCGCCATGAATGTCTTTAATTCCGGCAATGACATAGCCCACTTCTCCCGCCCGCAACGCATCTTTACGATTCCGTTTAGGGGTAAAAACGCCAACACTGTCTACCTGATACTCATCACCCGTTGACATCACTTTAAATTTATCACGAGTGCCTAAAGTGCCATCTACCACCCGAACAAGTGAAATCACCCCAACATAGCTGTCAAACCATGAGTCAATAATCAACGCTTTGCAGGGCGCATCAAGGGTGCCTTTTGGCGCCGGTATCGCTTCAACCAATTGCTCTAAAACAGCCTCAACACCCAGCCCTGTTTTAGCACTAACATGCAGTGCATCCATCGCATCAATACCGATGATATCTTCGATCTCTTCACACACACGTTCAGGCTCAGCAGAGGGTAGATCAATCTTATTTAAAATAGGGACGACTTCAAGGCCTTGTTCTAACGCCGTGTAACAATTGGCCACACTCTGCGCCTCAACACCTTGAGCTGCATCCACTATCAACAAGGCACCTTCACAAGCGGCTAGTGAGCGAGAAACTTCATAAGAGAAATCAACGTGGCCAGGGGTATCAATGAAATTCAACAGATAGGTTTCACCATTCTCCATGGTGTAGTTTAGAGAAACACTTTGCGCCTTAATGGTAATTCCGCGCTCACGCTCAATATCCATAGTATCAAGCACTTGAGCTTCCATTTCTCGATCCGATAAACCACCACAAATTTGAATAAAACGATCTGCCAAAGTGGATTTGCCATGGTCAATATGGGCAATAATGGAGAAATTTCGAATATGCTGCTGATCTATCATTTGTTTTTGAGCTCTATACTGGCAAAAGCGCCTAAGAACCGGGAGTATACATCAAATTTAAAGCAGTTCGTACTTTATCTGGATCGAGAAAATATTGACATAAAATTTTGTTACCCTGTAGAAGAACAGGCACTTTTTCAGTGAATTTAGCCAATAACTGCTCATCTTTATCGACATCTTTTCGTTGAACGGAAAAGCCAAGCTCAGACTGAAGTAATGTAAGCTCGTCTAAAAATGCCTCACACAAATGACACCCTTCTCTGCTGACAAGAATAAATTCAGGCGACACTTAAAACTACACCTGCGGCTCAGCATATTTAGAAGGCTCTTTATCAAACACACCTTTAACAGAAGTGATAATGGCTTTTCTCACACCTTTAATACTAGGTTGGTCATTTTGCACAAAAGGCATTGGCCGGCAGATCTTCATCGCATGCACACCAACTCTGGCCGTCATAACCCCGCTACCCACACCATGGGCAATATGGGTTGAAAGCGCTGCAACTAAAGAACCACCAACTGTTTCAGCGGCAGAGTCAGCAAGCAACTCACCCACTTCAGCATAAGCCAGGCTTTGGAGGACTTTTTTAATCAATCCCATAGAACTTAAAAACCCAGGTCGGCCACCATACAGCGAGGCGATATCACGTATTAAACGGATATTTCGCCATAACGTTAAGATGACATCTAAAAAAGCAAAAGGGCTTAACACCACCATCAATGCCGTTTCTTTAGAACGTTTTACCGTAATCTCATAAGCTTTTGCATCCAGTGGTTTCATCACGTTTTCAGAAAATAACAACATCGTGTCACGATCACTATGGCTATCACTCCGCTTAGCAACAAATTTCTCTAAACGATGAACCATACCAGGGCGCGCTTGATACAAGTTAATCAATTCGCCCATGTATTGATGGCTCTGTCCAAAGTCATTTGCTTGAAACAAACCCTCACCTTTTGCCCTTAACTCAGAAATATCAGACAAACGGCGAATATCGTCATAGTAATGACGAACCGCATAAGCGATTGCCGCAAAAATGGCACCAAACAAGCCTAAATACGCCACACCAAGCACAAAATGCTCTGTAAAAATCCCCACCAAGAAGAAAACAATTTCTAAACACATCGCCACCACAATCGTTGCACCAACAGCAGGCCAAACCCAATCAGGGGTTAGTGAGGGTTTAGACTCTGGAACAACGACATCATCTGCTGCTAAGAACTCATCAACCACTTCAGTTTGAGGCGCAACCACCACTGCAACTGGCTCAACCGTCACAGACGACGCTTCAAGCACAACAGGCTGCTTAAAGTCTGCCACTGTTTTTCTAGGTTGAATCACCTCATGATGTGTTTTAGTAATCTGACTCCACTCATCATGATTAGGCTCTTCTAAAGACGCCAAATCTAAAAAGACGGGGGCTTTCCAATTCTTGTTCGACATTTAAACTTTATCCCCTAATAAAAATTGTAATGCGCGATCCATACGAATGTGTGGCACCCCTTTAGACTTTATGTCATGTAAAGACGGAGGGCGAAATTCTATAAAATTAAAGCGCTCTTCTAACCAGTCATCTTGAGTCGGTATTTCAGTTGGCACCTCACCAGGAAACAGTGCGACTTCTTTCGTGTCACCTTTAGGCACCCCTTTAATACATGAAATAGGCTGCCCTTGGAAACGAGAGGTCGCCGCCTGGGTACACTTTACTGAAGACAGCGCCATAGTATCCACAGCGACCCCTTCAAAAGCGATGTTATTTTGTGACTCTGAGATCATGTGCTTTAAAAAAGATTCTAAATGGTGCAATTGATTTGGCGTCACATGGTCCGCTTTAGTGGCGGCGAACAGTAGTTTACTGATTTTAACGTTAAACAAGCGGTTAAATAACCCAGACTTACCATATTGAAAGCTTTTCAATACCGACTCTACAGAACGTCGCATATCATTAAAGCTCCCACTGCCAATATTCAGCGCCTTGAGGATATCAACAAGTACGATTTGCCGGTCAAAACTGGAAAAATATTCCGCATAAAATTGTTTAACAACATGGTTTTTATAATACTCAAACCGTTGCTCCATCACCTTAAACAAACTCTTCTTTGAAAATTGAGCACATTGTTCTGGTAAGTGAGGAATAGGACAAAACTCAAGTACAGGTGCGCCTTTCATATCCCCTGGCATCGTAAAACGTCCAGGCTGTAAAAAGCTTAAGCCATGCTCAGATTTTTTAGTTTCAAATAAAAATTGGGTATATAAATTTGCGGCTTCTCGCAGTTGTTCATCGCTGGCAGGTTCTGCAGCATCTAGCTTTTCCATGTATGCCAGCCAGTCTTGAGCCAAGCTAACTCTTGGTTCTTGCTCGCACATTTCGGTTAATTCTTGGCACCATTGGGCAAAAGTCATATCCAGCAATGGCAGATCTAGCAACCACTCCCCAGGATAATCAATAATATCCAAATACAACGTACTGACCCGATCGAAGCGCTTGGCAATCATCCCCTGGTCTTTAAAACGGATGGCAAGACGAATTTCACTGATCCCGCTGGTTGCCTGAGGCCAAATAGCAGGCTCCACCATCAAGCATTGCATCGCCTTATCGTAGCGAAAGGCAGGGACATGTAAATTGGTCTGATCAATAATTTTGGCACCCTGAAACCGGCCGGCTGCAACAATCTCAAAGAAGGGTAACTGCTCACCCTCCATGCCGTGAAGGATTTGATTAATGAGTGAGGTAATAAAGACAGTCTTCCCACTACCACTTAACCCTGTCACTGCAAGCCTAACAGAGCGATCGAGTGTACGAGTCACGGTTTCTTCTAATGAGTGTTTTATCGCACTAGGGTTAAGAAAGTTTAACAGAAGACCAATCCTTTAATTATTATTATCTGTTGCCATTAGGCGTGTCGTTTAATCATAAAACCTAACAACAACACACCATAACAACCTAAAAAGCACTCAACGATGGACACACCTAGCCTTCGTATGAGGGGGTATTACTCTTATTTTAGCTGAATTTTCTTCAAACTCTAAAACAAACGCAGTTTACTCGGTAAGAAAAAGCAATGCAATTTCCCATTGATGGTTGCCTGCTATACTGGTGGGATAACTGAATGAAGCCCTCAAAAAAGACCCTTTTATGATTGAACCCACCAAACTGTTTAATAAAAATTTCTTTTTGCTCTGGCAAGGGCAACTCGTCAGCATGCTGGGCTCATCGATTTTCATGTTCACCTTAATTTTCACGGTGAAAAAAGGGACTCAATCTGCGCCACTCATCGGCATACTCATGATGACTCACGCCATTGCGACCATCGTGGTGATGCCGATTGCAGGTACAGTGGCAGACAGATACTCACGTAAATGGATCCTCATTATTTGTGACTTCATCAGCTTTATTGGTGTTTTATCCCTTGCCTTACTCATGTTTGCACTTCCAGACAAAGTTGAAACGTGGTCAGACATCAACTTAATATTTGGCATTTCTGCTGAGACGGTATTCATCACCCATTTATTCATTATTTCAATTAGCCTTGGCGCTGTTGGTGGTTTTTTTCGGCCCGCCATTGCAGCAGCCATCCCAGACTTAGTCCCTAAGGACAAATTAGAAACTGCCAACTCCTTAAACTTAGGCACCATGCAAATCACCAGCATGATCGGTAACTTCGCCGCAGGCACACTCTTTGTTTTGGTTAGCGCCCCGATCATTTTTCTTGTCGATGCACTGACCTATCTTTTCTCAGCCATATCAGAATTATTCATAGATATTCCACAACCCAAAGCCAAAGAACACGCTGCAGGTAAGTCAGGTTGGCAGAAATTAGTCGATGATACAAAAGATGGCCTTCGCTACGTAGGTGAAAAATCAGGCATGCGTGAATTTGTGTTTATGGCCTCGCTGATCAATTTTTTCTCAGCCCCCCTGATGATGCTGCTCCCTTTCTACGTGCAAGATCACCTCAAGCAAACAGAGGCTTGGTATGGATACATGTTTGTCATTGCGGGCGCTGGCGCACTCATTGGTTTTGTCGTTGCAGGGGTATTTAAACCCAAGGGGCATAAACGCATTGCCTCAATGACCTTTGCCTTTATCTTTATGGCCATCTGCATCATTTTATCCGGCCAAACACAAAACCTCATCGTTGCCTGCATCGGCATGTTTTTAATTGGTGCCTGCGTCGCATACTTTAATGTACTGACGATGACCGTCATCCAGAAACAAACCACCAGCGAGATGCGTGGCCGTGTTGTAGGCTTGTTAACGACTTTAGTCAGCGTAGTTGCCCCGTTAGGCATGGGTGTATCAGGATTTGTATTTGAATGGCTGGATAAGAGCATCCCCATTGTGTATACATCAACAGGGGTGATTTTTTTACTGCTGTCTAGCTATATATTCATCAGTTCAAGCTATCGGAATTTCTTCGTCTCAGACGAGATTGCTGAGACACAAAAAGAAGAAGAAGAAGAGAAACCGCTATAACGCGTCAAATTGATCAGCATTGAATTCACCATCATCATCCCCGCCTAGGCGAATGCGTAATGACAAATCACTCTCTGAATCTGCATTTGCTAAAGCCTCTTCCATGCTAATTCGGCCTGCCTGATACAACTGGAACAAGGACTCATCAAATGCGACCACACGATCATCCTGTGCTTCACTCATAGCATCACTAATCTTGTCGATCTCACCCTTTTGAATTAAATCTGAGATATAGGGGGTTGGCTTTAACACTTCAACGGCAGGAACACGCTTTTTATCAATCCCGATCACCAATCGCTGAGAAATAATGGCCCTTAAATTGAGCGATAAATCCATCAAAATTTGGCTACGAACTTCAGTTGGGAATAAATGCAAAATACGATCCATCGTCTGAAAGGTATTATTAGCATGAAGCGTTGCAATACATAAATGTCCAGATTCAGCATACGACATCGCATACTGCATCGTCTCCCTATCTCTAATCTCACCAATTAGAATCACATCAGGGGCCTCTCGCATCGCGCTCTTCAATGCTTCTTTATAAGATTTTGTGTCAACGCCTACTTCACGCTGGCTAACAATAGACTTCTTGTACGGGTGCATATACTCAATCGGGTCTTCAATTGTTAAGATGTGACCGGTACTATGCCGATTACGAAAATCAATCAAAGAAGCCAAGGTGGTCGATTTACCAGAGCCTGTTGAACCTACTACCAATATTAAGCCCCGCTTGATCATAATAAATTCATTGAGAAATTTCGGCAGCCCCAAATCATCGGTTGTCGGAATACCCCCTTGAATATATCGAATAACAATACCTGTCTCACCACGCTGAAGATAAATATTCACCCGAAACCGAGCGTTCCCCACCCCAGTCAGGCCGAGGTTCATCTCCATTTCTTCGTCAAATTCGATTTTTTGCTCTGGGGACATCAAACCTTGAGCAATACTACGTACCGTTTTTGACCCTAACGGCTGCTCACCCAGTGGCATTGTCACCCCTTCCACCTTGATATGAACCGGTGCACCCACGCTAAAATATAAATCGGACGCACCTTTATCAACCATAATCTTTAGTAGGTGGGAAATATCTGACATACCCTTTTTTCCTTTTACATCGTATGAAACTTAAGGTTTCAGTATAGCAATGAAATAGAAACCTTACAGATTGCATCAGTTGTATCTCAATTATTCTCACCACTATAATTGCACGCTTATCGATTGATCGAAACACTTAGAAGGAATCGCACCCATGCCACAATTTTACCCTCCAGTTCGCACACTCATGGGCCCAGGCCCTTCTGATGTTCACCCTAGAGTACTACAAGCATTAGCCAGACCTACAATTGGCCACCTCGATCCTAAGTTCGTCGAGTTAATGGATGACATCAAACGCTTGTTGCAATATGCCTTGCAAACTAAAAACGAATTAACCCTACCTGTCTCTGCCCCTGGCTCTGCTGGCATGGAAACCTGCTTTGTCAACCTAGTTGAGCCTGGCGATAAAGTCATCGTTTGTATTAATGGGGTTTTTGGCAACCGCATGAAAGAGAATGTCACCCGCATTGGCGCAACGGCTATCGTGGTTGAAGATGACTGGGGCAAACCTGTCGATCCAAATAAAGTCGAGGCCGCACTAAAAGAAAACCCAGACGCCAAAGTGCTTGCTTTTGTCCATGCAGAAACATCAACAGGCGTTGAATCTGACGCCAAAACACTGTGTGCATTAGCTCAGAAACATGATTGCTTAACCATTGTTGACGCCGTTACCTCTATTGGTGGTATTCCTTGTGATGTCGATGGCTGGGGAATTGACGCGCTATATTCAGGCACCCAAAAATGTTTATCAGCTCCTCCAGGCCTATCTCCTATCACATTTAACGAGAAAGCCATTGAAGTTATTAAGAACCGCAAGACGCCAGTACAAAGCTGGTTTTTAGACCTCAACCTCGTTTTAGGATACTGGGGTTCAGGTACACAGCGTAGCTACCACCACACCGCGCCAGTCAATGCATTGTACGGGTTACACGAAGCACTACTTATGCTTGAAGAAGAAGGCATTGAAAACTCGTGGGCACGCCACCGCGCGCAACACGAAGCCTTAAAAACTGGCCTTGAAGCAATGGGCATTAATTTTATTGTTGATGAAAAGTCACGCTTGCCACAGCTTAACTTGGTCACCATACCTGATGGCGTTGATGAAGCGGCCGTCCGCAAACAATTATTGGCTGACTACAACTTAGAAATTGGTGCAGGTCTTGGCGCATTTGCAGGGAAAGTTTGGCGCATCGGCTTAATGGGCCAAAGTGCTACCAACAACCACGTCTTACTCCTCCTTAACGCACTCAAGGCTTGCCTCTAATCATTTTGCGCGTCGATACCCGCTTGTGTATTGATGCGCCGCTTGATTCAAACCGATGGCATTGATATTCTTAGCCACTTCATGACCTAAAGAAACGCTCTAACTATGTCCGATGCGCCCTATATTATTGATGCAGACTTTCTAGCCAGCCGACTCAATGACGCTAGCATTAAAGTCGTCGACATGAGCCAGTCTAGTAGTTACCTCAGTCACCATATACCTGGCGCAGTCAACATTGATTACGGCCAAATTGTTTGGCAACAGAAACCCATTATGGGGATAAAGCCGAACACTGAACACTTAGAACAATTATTAGGACAGCATGGGCTCAGCCATGATGACCATATTATCAGTTACGACGATCAAGGCGGTGGCAATGCCGCTCGCTTTCTTTGGACGCTCGCGACCCTCGGTCACCAAAAATGGTCCCTGTTAGACGGCGGCATGCACCATTGGGCAGCTAATAATCTGCCCCTTAGCAATGCCCCCACATCACTGCCTACTTGCACCTACCAAGCAAACCCCACTACAGAGTTTGAAGTTGACCACAAAGACGTTCACGGCTTGATTAATCATGCTCAATTTGGCCTTTTAGATACACGCTCAACCGCTGAATTTGATGGCAGTAAAAGGCTTGCTACACGCGGTGGGCATATCCCGAGCGCTGTTAACTTTGACTGGGTTAATGCCCTTGACCTTAACAATAATTTATTATGCAAACCTGCCGAAGCACTCCATGAACACTTTAATAGCATGGGCATCACCTCTGACAAAACCATCGTCACCTATTGCCATAGTCACCACCGATCTTCTCACACCTTCGTTTTACTAAAGCACTTAGGTTTTGAACAAGTGAAAGGTTATGCGGGCTCTTGGTCTGAATGGGGCAATTTACCGGACACCCCCATTGAATAAATCAACGCTGCTCTCTTTATTCGCTATCGCAATACTTGCCCTCGGTGTGGGTATTGGCGCTCAATCATGGTTAAACCCGGCCCCTACTTTCACACCAAAAGCGATCACTATTTGGCCAAAAGCAATAAGACTTGAGCCCTTCACCCTAACCGACCACAACAACCAACCCTTTACCCTGAACAACCTGCAAGAGAAGTGGCACTTATTTTTTTTAGGCTACACCCATTGCCCTGATGTTTGCCCAACAACGATGCTCATGCTTAATGAAGTCGTGCAACAGTTGCCAGAAGAGATTCAAGCCAAATTACAAATCGTGTTTATCTCTGTAGACCCCAGTCGCGACCAAGATAAATTAAAACCCTATGTCGAATACTACAACCCACAATTTCTTGGTGTAACAGGGCAGCTTAAAGAGATTTACAACATCACGTCACAATTTAGCCTACCAATTGCTCAAAAAGTGAGCCAAGATGGTAACTACCTAATGGACCATAGCGCATCACTCGTCCTGACTAGCCCCAGCGCACTTAAAGTCGCTACCTTTTCTAGCCCACATTACGCACCAGACATTGCACACGATTTATCAGGATATATACAATGAACTTTCGTCTCGTTTCTACCTTAATACTCACCTTCATCACTTTTTCAAACGTACAAGCAAACGATAGTTTCAGCATTGAAAATGCGTGGATACGCGAAGCGCCACCTACCATCAGCACACTCGCTGGCTTTATGACCCTGCACAATCACTCAGACCAAGCGCTCATCGTGGAGTCTTTCACAAGCCCAGATTTCAAACAGATAGAATTACATAAAACGGCCATAGACAATGGCGTCGCAAAAATGCAAAAGCAAGGACCTATCAGTGTTCCTGCCAACCAATCATTAACTTTAGAGCCAGGCGGTTTTCATTTGATGCTCATTGATGCCATTCGCCCCCTTAAAGTTGACGACACAACACTCGTCACAATCCACTATAATGGACACAAACAAACCATGACTTTCTCAGTCAAGAAAACCACTGGGACACCCCCCTCACACCATCACCACCACAATTAAAACAACAGGTTATTATGGACACGTTTGCGCGCATTAAAATTGCCATTATTGGGGTATTACAATACATCCTGCCTCACCAAGCACTTTCCCGAATCGTTTATTTCTTAACCCGAATCCAATCTGTCGGGTTTAAGAATACAGCTATTCGCTGGTTTATGGGAAGTTTTGGCGTCAGCCTCCATAATGCGATCAAAGAAAACCCTGAAGATTACAAACATTTTAATGATTTTTTTACCCGAGCACTAAAACCTGAAGCTCGTCCCATTGCCAAAGGTGAACACACAATTGTCAGCCCAGTTGATGGTGCCGTTAGCCAGTTTGGTGACATTGTCGACGGCCAGCTTATTCAAGCCAAAGGCTCGCACTTTAGCTTAAACGCCTTACTCGGTGACAATCTCTCTCGCAGCAAAAAATTTACCGATGGACAATTCATTACCATTTACCTCGCCCCCAAAGACTACCACCGCATCCACATGCCTTTAGCAGGTAAATTAACGGACATGTGCCACATACCAGGACGTTTATTCAGCGTTAATGACATCTCCACCAAAGCCATTCCTGAACTATTTGCTCGTAACGAGCGCGCCGCTTCTGTGTTTGATACAGAGGTAGGCCCTGTTGCCGTTGTGATGGTAGGGGCTTTATTTGTCTCATCCATGGATACCGTATGGCATGGCCAGATTAACCCACCAAAGGGTTTATGGATCACTGAGCGGCAGTACGAGGCAGGTCAACATTCACTTGAAAAAGCAGATGAACTAGGGCGCTTCAACATGGGCTCTACCGTTATTTTATGCTTCCCCAAAGACAGTATAGAATGGGATGAAGCCATTAAACCAGGACACATTCTACGAATGGGTCAAGCACTTGCCTACCAAAAACAAGACGACTAGAATCCTATACAAAGGGCTCACAGCCCTTTGTATACTTGCCGCTTTTAGCTTAATAATCACCGCCTGGCAATCCAGCAGTTTACAAGCACCCCCTCCCAGCTATTTACTTCTGGACACTCAACACCAATTTTTAGGCCAAGTACGCCTTTCTAATGAGCAAGAATATGGCTACTGGCCACTTTCATCAATACCTAAGCGCGTTAGCGAAGCCACTTTAGCACTAGAAGACAAACGGTTTTGGCAGCACCCCGGCGTTGATTTTATCGCCATTGTTCGTGCCATAGGGCAGAACATTGCCTCACGAAAGCGCATATCAGGTGCATCAACCATTGCCATGCAAATTGCCCGAATGCAATCACAGCGCACCAGGACCTATTGGAATAAAGCGACGGATGCACTTGCCGCTCTGATCATGACCTACCGATATGGCCGAAAAACATTACTCAAGCACTATTTGAAGCTTGTTCCTTATGGTAACCAAACGCACGGTATCAGGTATGCAGCTAGGTTGTATTTTGACAAACCAGTGCAAGACCTAAGCTGGGCTGAAATTGCATTACTCTCAGCCATCCCCCAGTCCCCCAGCAAAATGAACATATATCGACACGCAGGTCTTCAACAAGCGAAACAAAGAGGGCAGAAAGCATTACGGTTTTTACACCAACAAGGCATCATTCCTAACACTGAATACAGTGTCGCGCAAAAACACCTTAACGATTTTAAACCGCCAATCAAACCAACCCGCCCTAATATCGCGATACACCCGATCCTCTCAATAAAAAAACACATATTACAACAGCCGCCGCCTCACTTTACCCTCCATACGTCACTTAATATGCAGTTGCAACAACAGCTTAATACACTTTCTAAACGCTATCTAACAAAATGGCAGGATAAACATGCTGTCAACCAAATGGCTATTATCGTCGCAAGCGCAACTGAACCTAAGATTCTCGCGATGCTAGGTTCCGTTGATTTTTTTAACAGCACTGCCGGTGCCATTAACTACACTGAAACGCTACGCTCTCCTGGCAGTACACTCAAACCCTTTTTATTCGCGCATGCACTTGCCAAACAAACCATAAAAGCCAACACATTACTGGACGATTTACAGGTTAGCTCATGGGGTTTTAACAATGCAGACCGAAAATTTTTAGGCCCACTACTCCCAAGACAAGCACTTGGTAACTCACGTAATATTCCTGCCATTAATTTATTACAGCGGGTAGGATTACAATCACATTACGAGTTTTTACAGCAAATAGGCCTGCATACACACCAACACCCCGCAGAATATTATGGCTTAGGGCTCGCGCTCGGCAACCTACCAGTGACTTTAAAAAACCTGGTTACAGCGTACCACAGCCTTGTTAACGATGGTGACTTCAGCAAATTATCGTGGTACACACCACAACATCAAATCACAAAAAATATTCTACCAAGCCATGCCGCAAGACAAATTAGCTTATTTTTAAGTGCCCCTTTAGCAAGACTACCCAGCTTTAAGCGTATGGGCAGCATAGAATACCCCTTCCCTGTCGCCATCAAGACCGGCACTTCTCAAAACTTTAAAGATGCCTGGACCATGGCGTACTCTCAAAAATATGTCATAGGTATTTGGGTCGGTAGACCGGATGCAGAACCCATGAATCAATTCGGTGGTGCAAAAAGTGCGGAACTGATTAAACAGCTCATGCTGTCATTACACAATACACAATCAGACGGTTTAAGCGACCAGTCTTTTCCTGCCCCAGACGGGTATGTTGCCAAATCTATTTGCGCGCTAGATGGTAAGCATAGTCAAGATTGCCATCGCACTTTTACTGAATGGTTCCCAGAGGGTAATACACCTGAGCTTGAGAGTAGCTTTAATCATTATAAAATTGATACACGCAACCACTTACTCGCGACCCAGTGGACGCCTAAAGTGTTTCAAAAAAACGTTTTATCTTTAAAATTACCAGCACAGTATCAACATTGGCTTGCAGAGAACAACACACCACAAAAACCTTTGCAATATAGCCCCCTCAACTTACCAAGCCACATCAACCTTAAACCAACCATATTTAAGGCTGACATCAGAGTTAAAAGCACACCTGACAAACTCAGCATAAAGATTACATCACCAATAGATAACAGCCGATTATTTTTATCCCCAGATACTCCCGCAGAACAGCAAACCATCAGCTTGAGATTACACACTTCAGAAGTAGTAAAGCAAATATTGTGGAGTATTGATGGAAAGCCCTATCAATTAACAAAAGATCCGCACCAAACTAGGTGGGTTTTACAACCAGGAATACACACCATTACAGCAACAATTCCTTTTACCGAGGTACAAGCAAAAAGCATTAAAATACACGTCAAATAATGTTTATGGCTGAGTAAGGCTCACTTGTAAGCCACCTAACAGCCCACCTAAACCACCCCACACACGAAAATGGGCAAACAAATGATCAAATTGCGCGTTTGTTAATGCTTGCCTAGACTGAAACAATTCATTTTCAGCATCAAGCAAATCCAGCAACGTTCGCTTTCCAATATTAAACTGCTTACGGTATGCCGACCGTGAGTTAGTGCTTGAGTCTACATGTTGCTGCAAATAAGGTAGCTGTACTGTGGTTGCTTGATATGCATTCCAGGACAAACGGATACTTTCAACGACCTGACGACGGGTCTGATCTCGCACCTGTTTTGCTTCTTCTATGAGAATCGCTGTTTGTTTTTTCCTCGCAGCATCATTACCCCCATTGAACAAGTTATAGCGCATCCTTAGCATGACGGTGGTATCTTGGTTGGTCCCCCGAGTACCATCTATATCATCATTATGTGTCCGCCCAACTTCCAAATTAACACTCGGATAAAAAGCGGCACTGGCAGCAGAATTTTGTGCTTGTGTAGCAGCCACATCCGCATTTGCTGATTTTAACGTTGGGTGTGCTTTCAGTGCTAATGCAACCGCATCTTCCATCGTTTTAGGTAACCCTTAAATTTCTGAGGGTTTATCCATTTCTGCAGCTGGTAACACACCAATCACCCTTAAGTAGTTGGTATCCGCATCCATTAAATTACTGCGCTCAATAGAAAGGTTTGATAGTGCCAATGCAAGCCTACCTGCAACTTGATCTAAATCCGACTTGCGGCCGACACCAGCATCACTACGCAATTTTATTTGGTCATAAGTCTGCTGATGAAACTGCAAGCTATCTTCAGCCAACCGAACCAACTGCCTAATTCTAAGCACAGCCAGATATACTTCAACCGCACGTAAGCTCGTCACACCAGCAACACCTTTCAGGCGATAGGCTTGTGAGTCTACTCTGGCATGCTGCCGATCAACTTCACTGCTGGTCGCAAAACCATCAAATATCATTTGATTGATATTTAAAGACCGCTCTTTACGAATTAATTCACGGTTCTTCTTAAATTCGTCTCGTGTTGTGCTGTTATCACTTTCTTCAAAACCCACACCATAAGCGATATCTACCGTTGGCAAATAACCAGATTTTGCTTGCTTCACATCTTGATGGCGCGCTTGAACTTCCTTCATATCGGCTAAAACATCAGGATTGTACTGCAACATATACTGCACCACACCTTGCAAATTTTCGGCAGTTGACACTGAGGGCAGTAAAAACGGGATCACACTTGAGAATAGTAAAGTTACGATTTTCATAAAGCGATATCTTATTATTGTTATACGTACAAGTCTAGCAGGTATTCGTTGCTTCGTCTTCAGCAGAATTGAGCCACAGAGCCAGCTTCAGCCTATCTGAGCAACCTGTTTTTTTATAAATTGTGGTTAAATGCGCCTTAACGGTTCGCTCTGTAATACTCAGCTTTAAAGCAATCGCTTTATTACTCTGACCTTCAGACACTAGCGCGGCAATACCCTGCTCTCGTTTCGTTAACCCAGGCAATGGTTTATTCAATTTGACCACTGGCGCTTTGGCAATCAACTGAGACATCATTTCCTGGTTAACCCAAACCTGCCCTAAAGCGACAACCTCAATCACCTTAAGCAATACATTCGCCTGCAAATGCGTATTGGCATAACCATAAGCACCCATTTGCAAATAATGAAGACCTTCAGCAGGGTTAGGTATATTTGACAATAAAACCACCTGATAGTTCACATTGGGTAATACTGATAGCAGCAGTCTGTGGCCTAATGCTGTCTGCAGCCAATCCAAATGAAATAACACGATAGATTTTTCTTGCTCCCCACCAGCCAAAGACTCAACATCATCCACAGACTGTACAGGGCAAATAGGGCTCAGTACGCCTTGCCAAGAACTTAAAACCGATTGATTAGGGCTCATTATCAGCACACTGACCATCAGCGCTCTCGCATTGCTGTTTGCTTGGCCTTCAGTATTGGTTTCAGCAGATAATTAAGCACCGTTTTTTTACCTGTTAAAATATCCACTGATGCCAACATGCCAGGGATAGTTGGTAATTGCTCATCTTGATTGGTCAGATAGGATTGCTTTGTTCTTACTTTGACCAAATAAAAACTTTCCTCTTTTTCTTCATCTTTAATTGTATCCGCGCTAATGTGCACCACATGCCCTTCAAGACCACCATAAATGGCAAAATCATACGCTGTAAATTTGACCATCGCTATTTGGTTCGGGTGCAAAAAACCAATATCAGATGGCCTAATTTTAACTTCGATCATTAACCGATCATCACTGGGTACAATTTCGACAAGATCCATTCCTGGCTGAATAACCCCACCAATAGTGGCTATTTTAACCTGTTTCACCGTACCATTAACGGGCGACACAACGGCCGTTCTAAAAACGCGATCTTGCAAAGCAATTTCAGCCTCTGCCAAGCTTGCCAGCTCTGCAGACACTTTATTCAATGCCTCTTGGGCTTTATTTTTAAATTCAAACCGAACATTCAATAGTTTTTTGTTGGCCTCTTTCAAGGTGGACTTAACCCTTGGAATGGCCTTAACAGCACTCAATTTTTTCCCCCGAAGCTCAGATGCCTGCCGCTCTAACCTCAGCACTTCAACCTCAGATATTGCCCCTGAGCTGACTAATGGCCGAGTTAAATCCAACTCTTTTTTAACCAGCAAGTAGTTTTTTTGATGTTGTCCAGCTTGGCTCTTCAGCTCGATAATTTCTTGTTCTTTTTGGATCACTTGCTGCTTGAAAATACCCACTTGGTTCAACAACGCTTGCTGCCTAGAAGCAAATAACCTAGCCTCTTGAGCGACTATCAAAGGAATTTTAGCCTTGATTTTATCCAACACCCTAAATGCGGCACCATCTACCTCAGCTTGCAAGCGCGCAACCTTTGCTTGCAACGCATAATACTGTATTTGGCTTTCTTTGAGTGTTGAAGAAAACCGCGTGTCATCAATTTGCAATAACGTTTGTCCTTTGACAACGGTATCACCTGCTTTAATAAATATTTCAGATAAAATTCCCCCCTCAAAGTTCTGCACTACCTGAACTTGTTGAGAAGGAATCACCTTGCCCTCCCCTCGAGTAACCTCATCAATCGGTGCATTTGCTGCCCAAAAAGTGATACTGACAAAAAAGACAACAATAACCCACAACAGCAATCGTCCACCGCGAGGCGTTCTCTGAGTAATGGCGGCTTTTGCTTCTGTCATATAATCAATATCATTCGGCTGTAATGTCATGATTGCTCAGCCTGCATCTGCACCTTCCCGGCTTTAAGTGCAGCTAATACCTCATCTTTAGGCCCATCTGCCAATAGCGAGCCATCTTCGATGACGATAATACGATCCACCATCCGCAACATTGATGCCCTGTGCGTGACAATCAACACAGTGTTACCTTCAGTGGCTTTGATCAGTTGGTTTTTGACATATTCCTCTGACAAATTATCCATTTCATTCGTAGGCTCATCCATGATGTAGATGGATGGCTCTAATAACGTTGCTCGGGCAATCATCGTCATTTGCCGTTGGCCACCCGATAAATTTTCTCCTCTCTCACCGACTTGTAGGTCATAACCCATCGGGTGCCTGTGAACAAAGGTCGATATCCCAGAACATTCGGCTGCACGTGATAAAGCATCATCACCAACAAATGGTGCCCCCATGACGATATTCTGCTTGATTGTTCCCTGCATCAAACTCGCATTTTGTGGCACATAACCAATATTACGACGCACATGCATTGGGTCTAATTGCTGCAAACCAATACCATCTAACAATACTTGTCCATTGGTTGGTTCGTATAAACCCATGATGAGCTTTTCAATGGTACTTTTACCAGAACCAATACGCCCGATGATCGCAACCCGCTCTCCAGGTTGAATACTAAAGGAAACCCCGTTAAGCACTTCATACTCTTGGTTCGGGTAGGTGAAGTGAACATTATCAAAAGTAATGCCACCACGTATTTCATGCTGTACATAGGCTTTATCTGCAACCCGCTCAACAGGTAGTTGCATAATATTGTTCAGTGAGTGAAGCGCTTCACGGGTTTGCTGATATTGTGCCAATAAGTTAGCAACAGCCCCCATAGGTGCCATTGCCCTACCCATTAAAATCACAGACGCAATCAGACCACCCATGGTTAATTCACCGTCAGTAATCAAGTATACTCCCAGCACCACAACGCCAATCATCGACAGTTGCTGAGCAAATGCTGCTACGTTAACAACTGAGCTAGACAGCAACCTGGCCGTCATACCATGCTTGGCAATAAAGCCTGCATTTTGCTCCCATTGTCTTTGTAACATACCTTCAGAAGTCGTTGCTTTAATGGTTTCAGCATTAACCAAAGTTTCAATGAGTAGCCCATTTTTTTCTGCAGAAGCAGCAAACGTTTTAGCCACAGCTCGCTCTAACGGAATTTTAATGAGCAGTGCATACAACAAAATAACCGGGATACTGACGACAGGCACCCAAACGAGATCGCCACCAATAAAATACATCGCAAATAAAAATAAAACGACAAAGGGTAAATCTATGACCGTGGTAATGGTTGCAGAGGTAATAAAGTCACGCACACTTTCAAATGCTTTTAAATTATTGGCAAACGCCCCTACAGAAGGAGGTCTTACAGAAAATTTTAAGCTCAACACTTTTTCAAAAATCATTGAAGAAAGCCAAACATATGCTTTTTTACCCGCAACATCGATAAAATAGCCGCGTAAAAACCGGACCAAAATATCAAAAGAAAAAACCACTGCAGCACCGATTGCCAGAACCCATAAAGTCTCAATGGCATTATTAGGCACCACCCGATCATACACATTCATGACAAATAGCGGACTAGCCAAGGCAAATAAGTTGATCATTAAAGACGCCACCAGCACGTCACGGTATATCCGCCACGACTGCCACAACGTCCCCCAGAACCAGTGCTGATTACGCCCCTTTAGTAGGCTGGCACTTTCAGCAAATGAAAAGGCATAACTCGGTTGTACAAACACAGCATAACCGGTGTACTTAGCTTCTAAGGTATGCAGGGAGAGTGTTTTTTGTCCACCTTCAGACTCAGGCAGCAAACAAAGAGCCTGATCGTTAGCAGCATCGATCTCAGTAATGACAACCGCCTGCTGATCCTTAAGCAGAACCACTGCGGGCAATACCATCGAGGGAATTTTGTGCAATCGGCGTTTTACAATCCGAGCCGACAGATTAATCCGAGATGCAGCTCGAACAAACAATTCTGGCGTTAACTTGTTATCTTGTAGCGGTAACCCGGCAGTTAACACATCTGGCGTGTAGTGTTGGTCGAAACACTGGGTCAGAACCACAAGGCAACCCAATAATGGGTCGTCGAGCGATCCAAAATGATCATTTACTACTGCGTATTCCGGTGAAGATGAACACCGATTCCGGCGGAAGGTGAACACCTTCTCAGTCCTTAAGCATCGGTTTGTATTTTTTAACCCAGGTGTTCATCTTCAGTCAATGCAAATTTAGTTTTTCTCATCGATTCCCCTTTG